>DATMLO010000196.1:0-39713 GCA_035570495.1 Allostellaceae bacterium
GCCGCTGCCTTTGCGGCTCCTTGTGTGAAGGCCGTCGGGCCCAACCTCGCGCGAAGCGCGAGGGAGCAAGCCATGCTTCGCGGTTGCGCCCCAATCCTGCCATATTGGATCGTTAGGCCGCCGGGAGCGGGTAGGGGAGCCTGCGCGTTTCCGGCCGGGAAAAACTTTAAGGACCGTTTTGGATGGCTGGCCATTCGCAATTCAAGAACATCATGTTCCGCAAGGGCGCGCAGGATAAGAAGCGCGGCAAGATTTTCACGAAGCTGATCCGTGAGTTGACGACCGCCGCGCGAATGGGCCTGCCCGATCCCAACGCCAATCCGCGACTGCGCGCCGCCGTGCTGGCGGCCCGCCAGGCCAACATGTCCAAAGACACCGTCGATCGCGCGATCAAGCGCGGCGCTGGCGCCGAGGCCGGCGACAATTACGAGGAGGTGCGCTACGAGGGCTATGGGCCGGGCGGCGTCGCGGTCATCGTCGAAGCGCTGACCGATAACCGCAACCGCACCGCCAGCGAGGTGCGCGCCGCCTTCACCAAGTCCGCGGGCGCTCTTGGCGAGACCAACTCGGTCAGTTTCATGTTCAGCCGTGCTGGCGAGATCGTCTTTTCGACCGACGCCGCGAGCCCCGACGACATGCTCGAAGCCGCGATCGATTGCGGCGCGAGCGATGTTGAAAGCGATGACGAACGCCACCTCGTGCTGACCGAGGTTGGCGATTTCAACGAGGTGCGCGACGCGCTCGAACAGCGTTTCGGCGAGGCGCAATCGGCCAAATTGACCTGGCGCCCGAAGACCACCTCGCCGATCGACGAGGAGACCGCGACCGGCCTGTTCAAGCTGCTCGACACGTTGGAGGACAGCGACGACGTGCAAAACGTCTACGCCAATTTCGAGGTCAGCGAGGATGTCTTGGCGCGGCTGAGCGCGTGACTATGGGGATGGGGGAAATTTAGGGGATGCGCGTTCTCGGCCTCGATCCGGGGCTGCGTCACACCGGCTGGGGGGTGATTGACGTTACCGGCAATCGCCTGACGCATGTCGCCGACGGCGTTGCCAGCGTGGCGGCCGATCTGCCCTTCGGCGAGCGCCTGGTCGCGCTATTCCGTCAAATCGGCGAGGTGCTGGAGCGCTTTCGTCCCGATGCCGCCGCGGTCGAGGAGACTTTCGTCAACAAGAACCCCGTCTCCACCTTGCGGCTCGGCGCGGCCCGCGGCGTCGTGCTGCTCGCGCCGGCCGAGCGCGGCGTGCCGGTGGCCGAATACTCGGCGAACATGGTCAAGAAATCGGTGGTCGGCGCCGGCCATGCGGAAAAAACTCAGGTGCAGATGATGGTGCGCCGGCTGCTGCCCGGCTGCACGGTCGTCAAGGCCGACGCGGCCGACGCGCTGGCGGTGGCGATCTGCCACGCGCATCACGCCGGCACGATGAGTGCTTGGGTGCAAATGCGATGATCGCCAAGCTCACCGGTATCCTCGACCATATCGGCCCCGACGGCGCGATCGTCGATGTCGGCGGCGTCGGTTATCTCGTCTTTGCGTCGAGCCGCACCCTCGGGCAGCTGGAGCTGGGCGCCGTGGCGCGGCTGTTCATCGAAACCCATGTCCGCGAGGATCACATCCACCTCTACGGCTTTGTCGACGCCGCGGAGCGTGACTGGTTTCGCCTGCTGACGACCGTGCAGGGGGTCGGCGCCAAGGTGGCGCTGGCGATTTTGTCGGCGGTCGCGCCCAATGAGCTGACCCTCGCGATCGTCGCCCAGGACAGGACGACGCTCGCACGCGCCGACGGGGTCGGCCCAAAGCTCGCGGCGCGCATCGTCAACGAGCTGCGCGACAAGGTCGGCGGCTTGGCGCTGGTCGCGACCAACGCCGCCGCGCCCATCGCGCCGGCCGCCAACGAACCCGGCGCTACCGGCGACGCGGTGTCGGCCCTGGTCAATCTTGGCTACCGCCGAGTGGAGGCGTTTGGTGCGGTCGCCGCGGCGTCGCGCCGTCTTGGCGGCGACGCCAAGGTCGACGCGCTGATCCGCGCCGGTCTGCAGGAACTCGCGCAAAATGCTGAGGCGCGGGCATGAGCGCGCCCCTGGAGCAAATGTCAGAAAGGCTCGTCGCGCCGCAACCCGGCGAGCAAGACGCGGCCGAGGCGCCGATCCGCCCGCAGACTCTCGATGAATTCGTCGGGCAACAGCAGCTGCGCGAAAACCTCGCTGTGTTTATCGCCGCCGCGCAGACACGCGGCGAGGCGCTCGACCACGTGCTGTTCTCCGGCCCGCCGGGCCTCGGCAAGACGACGCTGGCGCAGATCGTCGCGCGTGAGCTGGGGGTCGGCTTCCGTGCTACGTCCGGCCCGGTGATCCAGCGCGCCGGCGATCTGGCTTCGGTGCTGACCAATTTGCAGCCGCGCGACGTGCTGTTCATCGACGAAATCCACCGGCTGCTGCCGGCGGTCGAGGAAATCCTCTACCCTGCGATGGAGGATTTTCAGCTCGACCTGATTATCGGCGAGGGGCCGGGCGCGCGCTCGGTGCGTATCGACCTGCCGCCCTTCACGTTGGTCGGGGCGACGACCCGCTCGGGCCTTATCACCCGGCCGCTGCGCGAGCGCTTCGGCATCCCGCTGCGCCTCCAGTTCTACGAGCCGGCAGAGCTGGCGCGGATCGTCGCCCGTGGCGCCCGCGTGCTGGCCTTCGCATTGGAGCCTGACGGCGCCGCGGAGATCGCCCGCCGGGCACGCGGCACGCCGCGCGTCGCGATGCGCCTCCTGCGCCGCATCCGCGATTTCGCGGCGGTGCAGGATTGGCCTTCGGTCGATGCCGCCGCCGCCGACAAAGCGCTGTCGCGGCTCGACGTCGATCACCGCGGGCTCGACGGCATGGACCGGCGCTACCTCAAATGCATCGCGCAGAATTATGGCGGCGGCCCGGTTGGGGTCGAGACGATGGCCGCGGCGCTCGGCGACCAGCGCGACGTGATCGAGGAGGTCATCGAACCGTATCTGGTGCAGGAGGGCTTTGTTCAACGCACGCCGCGCGGCCGCATGCTGACCGAGATCGCCTTTCGCCATCTCGACCTGCCGGTGCCGGTGAGCGTGCCCGGCCAGTTCGATCTGCTGACCCCGCTCGCTCCGGCCGAGGATGAGGTGCCGTGAGTGTCGGTTTCCATCACGGCTTCAGCCACAGCTTCCCGCTGCGCGTCTATTACGAGGACACCGACGCCGCCGGCATGGTCTATCACGCCAACTACCTCAAATTCGCCGAGCGCGGGCGCAGCGAGATGCTGCGCAGCATGGGCTTCCCGCACCGCCAGCTCGCCGCGACGGATGGGGTCGGCTTTGCCGTGCGGCGCTGTTTGGTCGAGTACCTCCTGCCGGCGCGGCTCGAGGATGCGCTGGTCGTCGACACGACGCTGGTCGATGTCGGTGCCGCCACCCTCAGCCTGGGCCAGCGCATCCGCCGTGGCGAAGAGCTGCTTGCCGACCTCGCCGTGCTCGTCGCCTGCGTCGGCCGCGACGGCCGGCCTCGCCGATTGCCCAGCGCGTTGCGCGCCGCGCTCACGAGCGAAGCGCCTCACGCGCCATAGTTGTGCCTTATCTTCATGTTTCCTGCCCGATTGACGCCATAAAGGCTTGCCAATAATGCCCGTTGAAACCTCTCAGCTTCCCGGCGCCGTGTCCCACTCTCTCTCGATCGTCGATCTGGTCGGACAAGCCGACATCATCGTCAAACTGGTGCTGCTGCTGCTGCTGCTGGCCTCGTTCTGGTCGTGGGCGGTGATCTTCGACAAGTTCATGCGGCTGCGCCGCTTGCGCCAATCGGCGGCGAGCTTTGAGGAGACCTTCTGGTCGGGCGGCTCGCTCGACGATCTGTTCGACCGCGTCGGCCAGCGCCCGGTCGATCCGATGAGCGCCGTCTTCGCCGCGGCGATGCGCGAATGGCGGCGCAGCGCCGCCAAGGGCTTGCTCGGCACGCCCAACATGCGCGCCAGCCTGCAGCAGCGTATCGAGCGGGTGATGAACGTGACCGTCGGCCGCGAGATGGATCGCGCTGAGCGCTTCATGGCCTACCTCGCCACGGTCGGCTCGACCGCGCCGTTTGTCGGCCTCTTCGGTACGGTCTGGGGCATCATGGACAGCTTCCAGTCGATCGCCGCATCGAAGAACACGAGCCTCGCCGTGGTCGCGCCGGGCATCGCCGAATCGCTATTCGCCACGGCGCTCGGCCTTGTCGCGGCGATCCCCGCGGTCATCGCCTACAACAAGCTGTCGAGCGATTTTTCGCGCTATGCGGGTCGGCTCGAGGCGTTCGCCTCGGAATTTAGCGCCATCCTCTCGCGCCAACTGGACGAGAGGCCGTAGCAGATGGCGGTCAGCGTCAGCAACGGCAGGGGCGGCCGGTCGAGTTCGCGTTACCGGCCGATGGCCGACATCAACGTGACGCCGCTCGTCGATGTCATGCTCGTGCTGCTCGTCGTCTTCATGGTGACGGCGCCGCTGTTGACGGTCGGCGTCCCGGTCGATCTGCCGCAAACCCAGGCGCCGCCGATCAACGAGCCAAAAGAGCCGACGGTGATCACCGTCAACAAGGAAGGCGAAATCTTCGTTCAGGACAACAGCATCCCGCAGGACCAGCTGGTCGCGAAGTTGCAGGCGGTCACCAACAGCAATCCCGACGCGGTGCTCTACGTGCGCGGTGACAAGGATATCAATTACGGCAAGGTGCTGGAGATCATGAGTCTCATCAGCAATGCCGGGTTCCACAAGGTTTCGCTGGTCGCCGAGGCGCCCAAGGGCGGACAGGCTCCGCCGCCGCAGCCGTTGCAAATGACGCCCGCGGCGCCCTCGACGCCGGCAACACCCGCGGCGCCGGCGCGCCCGGAAGGGCGCTGACCCGCGCCCCGGGTCGATGACAGGTCGATAGACGGGTCGATGATATGACTCCCGGCCTCACGATAGCGGACCGCCCGCGATGAGCGTCGTGGTGCTCGACGACCACGATCTCGCGGTCGCGTCGGAGACGCGCGATGTGATGCCGGGCGGGATCGCCGCATCGGCGGTCATGCACAGCTTGATCCTCGCGGCGATCATCATCGGCCTGCCGACGCTGTTCCGGCCGCAGGTACCGGAGGATCAGCCGATCGCGGTCGAGTTGGTGAACCTCGCCCCCGAGACCCGCGCGACGCATCCCAATCCGAACATGCCGCGCCCGAACGCCAAGCCGGACATCCCGGTGCAGGCTGCGCCCGCGCCGGTGCCGCAGCCCAAACCCGAGCCACCGCCGCCGACCCCGGCCGCGCCGCCCTCCGCCGAGGCGCCGCCGCCGCCGACACCTTCGCCGGCGCAGGCCAAGACCGAGGCGCCGCCGCCCCCGCCGCCGCCCAAGCCGGCCGAAGCGCAAACCCCCGCGCCGGCGCCGCCAAAGCCTCAGCAAAAACCGCAGCCGGATCGCAAGCAGGAAGCTCAGGCCTTCGACCAGATGCTGAAGAACGTGGCGAAGACCCAGCCGAAGCAGCCCACCCAGCCGCAGCCGAAGGCCAACCCCGACAAGCAGCAGGACGCCCAGGCGTTCGACTCGTTGCTGAAGAATCTCGAGAAAAATCCGGTTCAGCCCGACCCGAACGCGAAGCCGCAGCGCACGCAGGTCGCGGCCGCGGCGCCGCCTTCGTCACAACCGCGTGCTCCGCTCGGCAGCCAGCTTAGCGCCAGCGAGATGGATCTCGTACGCGAGCAGATCGCGCGTTGCTGGAACATCAATGCCGGAGCGCGCGACGCCAAGGATCTCGTTGTCGAGATCAAGGCCCAGGTGCAGCCCGACGGCACTGTTACCCAGGCGACGATCGTCGATCAGGGGCGGATGAATGATCCCGTGTGGCGCGCGGCGGCGGAGAGTGCGCGGCGTGCCTTCTTCAACCCGCAATGCACGCCGCTGAAGCTGCCGCCCGACAAATACGACACATGGAAAGACCTCGATGTCGATTTCAGCCCAAAGGACATCCAATGAACGTATCGCGTAGAGCCTTCGGGACATTGGCGCTGACCGCACCGCTGCTGGTGCCGATCGCGGCGCGGGCCGAGCTGCATATCGATATCACGCACGGCCAATCGCAGCCTCTGCCGATCGCCATCCCGCCTTTTGGCGGCGAGGGCCCCAACGGCCAGCTCGGGCAGCAGATCACCGGCGTCGTCGCGAACGACCTGCAGAGCTCGGGCCTGTTCCAGCCGCTCGACCCGCACAGCTTCCTGCAGGACGTGACCAACGGGCAGTCGCCGCAATTCGGCGCGTGGCGGCAGATCAACGCGCAGGCGCTCGTCGGCGGACAGGTTCAGACCCAGCCCGACGGCAAGGCGCGTGTCGAGTTCCGTCTGTGGGACGTCTTCGCCGAGCAGCAGCTCGCCGGTTTCGCCTACACCACGACGCAGCAAAACTGGCGGCGCATCGCGCACATCATCGCCGACGAGATCTACAAGCGGATCACCGGCGAGGACGGCTATTTCGATACGCGCATCGTCTATATCGCGGAGTCGGGTCCGGCGCAGATGCGGGTCAAGCGCCTCGCGATCATGGATCAGGACGGCGCCAACAACCAGTATCTGACCGATGGACGCTCGCTGGTGCTGACCCCGCGCTTCTCGCCCTCGGTGCAGGAGATCACCTATCTCTCCTACGCCGCCGGCACGCCGCGCGTGTTCCTCTACAACATCGACACCGGGCAGCAGGAGTCGATTGGCGACTTCTCCGGCATGACCTTCGCCCCGCGCTTCTCGCCCGACGGCAATCGGGTCGTGCTCAGCAAGACCGAGGGCGAGGCGAGCAATATCTACACGCTTGACCTGCGCACCCATCACCTGACGCGGCTCTCGGACGGTGCGGCGATCGATACCTCGCCGTGCTTCTCGCCGGACGGGACCAAGATCGCGTTCAACTCCGACCGCGGGGGATCGCAGCAGCTTTATGTGATGGGCGCCGATGGCGGTGGGGGCCAGCGGATCAGCTTCGGCTCGGGCAAATACGCGACGCCGGTATGGTCGCCGCGTGGCGACTTGATCGCCTTCACCAAGATCGACGGCGGCACATTCTTTATCGGCGTGATGCATCCTGACGGCTCGGGTGAGCGGCTCTTGACCCAGGATTTTCTGGTCGAAGGACCCACCTGGGCGCCCAACGGACGGGTGATGATGTATTTCCGCCAGACGGCGAGCGACAGGAGCGGGCACGGCGGCTCGTCGCGCCTCTTTACGATTGATCTGACAGGGTCGAACAAGCGCGAGGTGCCGACAGCGGGCGACGCTTCCGATCCGGCCTGGTCGCCCTTGCTTCGCTAGCATATGGGGGTATATTTCGCCCGATTTTGCGCCTTGAAGTTTCGATTTTCGCTGTAAACGAGGGCGCTTAAGGGGGCACCCATCCCTTTGCGGGATGTCACCGCCGAACGGCTCAGGGAGTTTTTCGATGAAGATAAGAATGATTGGCCTGGCGGCCGCGGTTCTCCTGCTCGCTGCTTGCAGCAACAATCCGCCTCCGGCGACGACCGGCGGCCCGATGGGTGGGCCCGGTGGGCCGGCCGGCGGCTATGGGCCGGGGTCGCAGCAGGACCTCGCCGCGTCGGCGGGCGACCGCGTCTTCTTCGCCTACGACCAGTCGACGATTTCGTCGGAAGGCCAGCAGATCCTTCAGCGCCAGGCGCAGTGGCTGCAGCGCTATCCCCAGGTGACGATCACCATCGAAGGGCATTGCGACGAGCGCGGCACGCGAGAATACAACCTCGCGCTCGGCGAGCGTCGTGCCCAGGCGGTCAAGAAGGTGCTGGTGGCGCTTGGGATTCCGTCGGGGCGCATCCAGACGATCAGCTATGGCAAGGATCGGCCGATCGTCGTCGGCTCGGATGAGGCCGGCTACGCGCAGAACCGCGTTGGCATCACGATGGTCAACGGCGGCTGAGCCAGAAATTCGAGGGCGCCTGGGCTTCACACCGCACGGCGCCCTCGTTTTGCCTAAAATCGGAGCTAAACCGCAAACCGGACGGCGTCGAACATGCTCGCGTCCGGGTTGCGGTGTTGGGCGCCGCCGCCGGCGCACCAGCTTGATGGGTCAGGCCGTCCGCCGATGATGCGAGGCCTCGACTAATGTCTCGGTGCGTAACCTGGTACTCGATGGCGTGGTGGCTGCGTTGTGGCGCGGTGCTCGCGGCGGTGACGGTTCCGGTAATGGCCCCGGCGCAGATGCAGCCGCAGGATCAGTCGGAGCGTCTCGATCGCATCGAGCGCGACCTCAACATGCTGCAGCGCCAGGTCTATCGCGGCGCGCCGAGCGCTCCGGCGGCGGGCGGCGCGCCCGGTGGGTCAACGGCGGCCGATCTCGAAGTCCGCATGGAGCAGGTCGAAGCCCAGATGCGCGAGCTGACTGGCAGGGTCGAGCAGATCGGCAATGGCCTCGAACAGCTGAAACAGCGGATCGAGCAGATCAACTCCGACTTCAGCGTGCGGTTCGACCAGCTGTCGGGTGGCAATGGCGCTACGGCTTCCGCGGCGCCGCCGCGGTCGTCCGGCGATGGGACGCGGGCCGCTGGCGCGCCGTCCGCGGTGCCGCCCGGAACCGTCGTGCCGCCACCTTCCGGTGGCGGCCTCAACCCAGTCTTCGGCACCTTGTCGCCGCCGGGAATCGCGCCGGCGCGGCCGTCCGGCGGCGCCGCACCCGCGAGCGCGGAGCCGCAGCCCGGCGGCGGCACGACCACCGAGCAGTTCAACCATGCATTCGGTCTGTTGAAGCAGTCCGATTATCCCGGCGCGGAGGCCGCGTTGCGGGCCTTTATCGACGCCCATCCCAACGACCCGCTCGCTGGCAACGCGCAGTACTGGCTGGGTCAGACCTTTTTTGCGCGCAACAAATTCCCCGAGGCCGCGGCCGCCTTTGCTGAGGGCTACAAGCGTTTTCCGAAGGGGGCGAAAGCGGAGGACGATCTGCTCTATCTTGGCCTGTCGCTCGCGAAGGCCGACCAGAAGAAGAATGCGTGCCTGGCGCTGGAGCAGCTCGATCAGGCATTCCCCAACCCGTCGCCGGCGATCCGCCAGCGCGCCACGGCGGAGAAGAAGCGCATTGGCTGCGGCTGAGCCGCTGACCCTCCGGGAACTCGATGCGGTGCTGGCCGCGATCGGCGGCTTTGAGCCGCGTCCCTTACTGGCGGTCGGCGTCTCGGGCGGCCCCGACAGCATGGCGCTGGTCATCCTGGCCGACCGCTGGGCGCGGCAGCGCGGGGGTGCGGTGTGGGGGCTTACGGTCGATCATCGTCTCCGGCCCGAAAGCGCCGCCGAGGCGGCGCAGGTCGCGGCATGGCTCGAGGCCCGCGGCATTCGCCACGCGACGCTGGTCTGGACCGGCGACAAGCCCGCGACCGGCATCCAGGAGGCAGCGCGCGAGGCTCGCTACCGCCTCCTGGCCGGGTGGTGCGCCGAGCAGGGCTGCCTGCATCTCCTGACTGCGCATCATCGCGACGACCAGGCCGAGACCTACGCGATCCGCCGCCGCGCCAGGAGCGGCGTAGACGGGCTGGCCGGCATGCCGGCGGTGCGCGAGCTGCCGCATGTTCGCCTGGTGCGCCCGTTGCTCGGCCTGCCGAAGGCGCGCCTCGTCGCTTTTCTAGACGCGGAGTGCCAGGACTATCTGCAAGACCCGAGCAACCGCAACCCCGCGTTTGAGCGGTCGCGAGTCCGGATGCAGAGCAATCGACACGACACCGAGGCGGCGATCGCGGGGATCGTCGACAATGCCGCCGGCCGCATCGCGCGAGAGCGCGAGTTGGCGACGCTGTTGGCGCGAGCCGTGACCTTGCACCCTGCCGGCTTTGCGTTGATCGACCCGGCGCCAATCGCGGCGGCGGGCGAACTCGGCGACCGGGCGCTCGGCCGGGTCGTCATGGTGCTTGGCGGCGCGGCCTACCCGGTTCGCCGCGAACGGTTGCGGCGCTTGCGCGAAGCCTTTTCTGAGGCGCCGCGCCGAGCGCGTACGCTCGGCGGCTGCCGCTTCGTTCCGTGGCGTGGCCGTGTGCTGGCGCTGCGCGAGACGGCCCGTGTCGCGCCGCCGCTGACGCTCGCGCCGGGCGACTCGGCGCTGTGGGATCGTCGATTTCTTGCAACCCTGCCCATCGCCGCATCGCGATCTGTGACGGTGGGGGCGCTCGGCGCCGACGGCGCGGGGTTGTCCAAAAAAGAGGCGATCGCCGATGACAACCCGTTGCCGCGCCTTGTCTATCCGGAGTTGCCCGCGATCCGCGACGCGAACGGCGTCGCGGCGGTGCCGCATCTTTGCTGGCGGCGCGCAACGAATGAGTGCACGGCGACGTTACTCTTTCGGCCGTCGGTTTCGTTACTCAGCTCAGGCTTTACAGTTGTTTAATCGCAAAGGCATCTTATCTTTTTGTGGCGGCGGAATCGTCGCGTGCCAGCCTTCCGCGGCACCGTTGTAAGGAAAGGCCGCAGCGTGAACAATTTCGGCAAGAATCTCGCCCTTTGGATCGTGATCGGGCTGCTGCTTGTCGCGTTGTTTAATCTCTTCCAGACGTCGTCGAACCACGGGCCGCAGTCGACGCTCGCTTTCTCGGATTTTGTGACCGACGTCAATCGCGGTCAGGTGACCGATGTCACCATTCAGGGCAGCAACATCACCGGCCATTTCAGCGATGGGCGCGCGTTCACGACCTACTCGCCGAACGACCCGAGCCTCGTGAACAAGCTGATGGACAAGGGCGTGCGCATCACCGCCGCGCCGCTCGACGAAAATGTGCCATCGCTGTTTGGCATCCTGGTGTCGTGGTTCCCGATGCTGCTCTTGATCGGCGTATGGATATTCTTCATGCGCCAGATGCAGGGCGGCGGCGGCCGGGCGATGGGTTTTGGTAAATCCCGCGCGCGCCTTTTGACCGAGAAGGTCGGCCGCATCACCTTCGAGGATGTCGCCGGCATAGACGAGGCCAAGCAGGAGCTCGAGGAAATCGTCGAGTACCTGAAGGACCCGCAGAAATTCCAACGCCTTGGCGGCAAGATTCCGAAAGGCGTGTTGCTCGTCGGCCCGCCCGGCACCGGTAAGACGCTGCTCGCCCGCGCCATCGCCGGCGAGGCCAACGTGCCGTTCTTTACGATCTCCGGCTCGGACTTTGTCGAGATGTTTGTCGGCGTCGGCGCGAGCCGGGTGCGCGACATGTTCGAGCAGGGCAAGAAGAACGCGCCGTGCATCATCTTCATCGACGAGATCGACGCGGTCGGTCGGCACCGTGGCGCCGGTCTTGGCGGCGGCAATGACGAGCGCGAACAGACCCTCAATCAGTTGCTCGTCGAGATGGACGGCTTCGAGGCCAATGAGGGCGTGATCCTGATCGCCGCGACCAACCGGCCGGACGTGCTCGACCCGGCGCTGCTGCGCCCGGGCCGTTTTGACCGGCAGGTCGTCGTCCCCAATCCGGACGTCCTCGGCCGCGAGAAGATCCTCAAGGTTCATATGCGCAAGGTGCCGCTGTCCTCGGACGTCGATCCGAAGATCATCGCGCGCGGCACGCCCGGCTTCTCGGGCGCCGACCTCGCTAACCTCGTCAACGAGGCGGCGTTGATGGCGGCGCGCCGCGGCAAGCGCTCGGTGGCGATGCTCGAATTCGAGCAGGCCAAGGACAAGGTCATGATGGGTGCCGAGCGGCGCTCGATGGTGATGACCGAGGACGAAAAGCGCCTCACCGCCTACCACGAGGCCGGCCACGCGCTGTGCATGCTCTATCTCGAAGGGCACGAGCCGCTGCACAAGGTCACGATCATCCCGCGCGGCCGCGCGCTCGGTATCACCATGTTCCTGCCCGAGCGCGACAAGTACTCGCAGTCCAAACTCGAAATCGAGGCAATGCTGGCGAGCCTCTTTGGCGGCCGCGTCTCCGAGGAGCTGATCTTCGGCCCCGAAAAGGTGACGACCGGCGCCTCCGATGACATCAAGCGCGCGACGAGCCTCGCCCGACGCATGGTCACGGAGTTCGGCTTTAGCGAGAAACTGGGGCCGCTGCGCTACAGCGAGAACGAGGAGGAGGTCTTCCTCGGTCACTCGGTGACGCAGCGCAAGAACGTCTCCGACGCGACAGCCAAGGTCATCGACGACGAAATCCGCCGCATCGTCGAGCAGGGCGAAAAGCGCGCCCGCGAAATCCTCACCTCGCATCTCGACGAGCTGCACGCGCTGGCGCACGGCCTCCTCGAATACGAGACGCTGTCCTCCGACGAAATCCGCCGCGTTATCAAGGGTGAGCGGATCGTCCGTGAGTCCTCGACTGGTCCCGTTCAGCCCAGCGATGAGCCGCGCTCCGGTTCCGGCCGGCGCAGCTCCGTGCCACCGTCAGGCCGGCAGAGTGGTATCGGCCCCGAGCCCGAACCGCAGCCCGGCGGATAAAGTTGGAAAGTTGGCTGTTGATTTGCTGTATTAACAGCCAGAGGGACGTGGTGGGGGCCGCGAGTGGCACGTAAGCTTTTCGGAACCGATGGGGTGCGCGGCACCGCCAATAGCGAGCCGATGACGCCGGAGACGGCGCTCAGGATCGCGATGGCGGTCGGCGAGTGCTTCCGCAACGGCACGCACAAACATCTCGTGGTGATCGGCAAGGACACGCGGCTGTCGGGCTATATGCTCGAGCCGGCGCTGACCGCCGGGTTCATCACGATGGGCATGGACGTCATGCTGATCGGGCCACTGCCGACGCCCGCGATCGCGATGCTGACGCGCAGCCTGCGCGCCGATATCGGCGTGATGATCTCGGCCTCGCACAACCCATATGCCGATAACGGCATCAAGCTCTTTGGCCGCGACGGCTACAAGCTGTCGGACGAACTCGAGCGCAAGATCGAGGCGATCGTCGACAAGGGCCCATCGCGCCGCGCCGGCCCAGGCGAGCTCGGCCGCGCCAAGCGCCTCGACGACGCCGGCGGCCGCTACATCGAATTTGTCAAACAGAGCTTCCCGCGGGGTTTGCGCCTCGACGGGATGCGGGTGGTGGTCGATTGCGCGCATGGCGCCGCCTACAAGGTCGCGCTGACGGTGTTTTGGGAGCTTGGCGCCGAGGTATTCTCGGTCGGCGTGTTGCCCGACGGCACCAATATCAATCGCGAATGTGGCGCGCTGTCGCCCGAGCAGATGCGGCAGGAAGTGCTCGCGCGCCGCGCCGATATCGGCATCGCACTCGACGGCGACGCCGACCGGCTGATCGTCGTCGACGAGCGCGGCGTGATCCTCGATGGCGACCAGGTCATGGCGCTGATCACCACCTCGCTGGCCAATGCCCAACAGCTCGCCGGCGGCGCGTTGGTCGCGACGGTGATGTCGAACCTTGGGCTCGAACGTTATCTCGGCGAGCAGGGCATCGGCATGCATCGCACCGCCGTGGGCGACCGCTATGTCGTCGAGAAGATGCGCTCTACTGGCTGCAATGTCGGCGGCGAGCAGTCGGGCCACATCATCCTCTCCGACTATGCGACGACCGGCGACGGCCTCATCGCCGCGCTGCAGGTCATGGCGCGTATCGTCGAGACCGGCAAGCGCGCGAGCAAGGTCTGCCGGCTGTTCACGCCGGTGCCACAACTCTTGCGCAACGTGCGCTTTGGCGAGGGTCGGCCGTTGGAGGCCCGCCGCGTCAAGCAGGCGATCACCGCCGGCGAGGCGCGGCTCGGCGCGGCGGGGCGGCTCGTTATCCGCCCGTCCGGCACCGAACCGCTGATCCGCGTCATGGCGCAGGGGGAGGACGAGGCGCTGCTTGCCAGCGTCGTCGACGATATTTGCGAGGCGATCCTCGCTGTCTCGCGCGGCACCGAGGAAAACGGCGCGGCGGTGCAGGCGGCGGAGTGAGGGGGCGCGTTCTTATCGTCGCCGGCTCTGATTCCGGCGGCGGCGCGGGCATCCAAGCCGACATCAAAGCCGTCACCATGCTCGACGCTTTCGCGGCGACGGCGATCACCGCGCTGACCGCGCAGAATACCGAGGGCGTTTACGGCGTGCTGCCGATCGATCCGGCCTTCATCCGCCAGCAGATGGAAGTCGTGCTCGACGATATCGGCGCCGATGCGGTCAAGACGGGGATGCTGCATGACGCGGCGGTCATTGACACGGTCGCCGCCGTGCTCGCCGAGCGCGCGCCCTCGATCCCGCTGGTGCTCGACCCGGTGATGGTCGCAAAGGGCGGCGCCCCGCTGATCCAGCCCGACGCCATCCACGCGCTCAAAACGCGGCTGCTACCGCGCGCCTCGGTGCTGACCCCGAACCTGCCCGAGGCCGAAATCCTCTGCGGCCGGAAGATCGGCAATGTCGCCGCGATGCGTGAGGCGGCGCTGGCGCTGCTGGCGCTTGGGCCCGGCGCGGTGCTGCTCAAGGGCGGCCATCTCGACGGCGACACGGTCCATGACGTGCTGGCGACCCGCGCCGGCTTTGACGAGTGGACCAGCCCGCGCATCGATACGCGGCACACGCACGGCACCGGCTGCACGCTCGCTTCGGCGATCGCCGCCGGGCTCGCGCAAGGCATGGCAGTGACGGCCGCGGTCGAACGCGCCCGTGAGTACGTCCAGCAAGCGATCGCATCCGCGCCCGGCCTCGGCCGCGGCCACGGCCCGCTCGATCACGCGCATCCGCTGCGGGCGACTTAGGCGGAATCGGCCCGACATCGGCGGTTGCCCATAACGCGAAAGCGCGTGAATATTGCGCGCCTAAATGGGGAGAAACACTCATGCCGCGCATGATTTGCCGAAGCCTGTTTGTAGCGGTTGCCGTTCTCGCAAGCGTTGCGCCGGCGATGGCGCAAAGCAAGACGGCTATCCAGAAACTCGAGGACCAGTGGGGGGCCGCGTTCAACAAGGGCGATGCAGCCGCGGTCGCGGCAATGTACACCGAAGACGCCTATGTGTTGCCCGCCGGCGCGCCGATGGCGCATGGCCGCGACGACATCCAGAAGTTCTGGGGCGCGGCGATGCAGCAATTGAGCGACGTCAAATGCACGGCGGTCGACGTCAAGCCGCTCGGCCGCAGCGGCGCGCGAGAGATCGGCACCTGCACCTTCAAGACCAAAGGCGCGACGCCGCAGGATGGCGCCTTGAAATATGCCGTCGTCTGGCAAAAGGTGAACGGTCAGTGGATGCTCAACACTGACATCTGGAACATGGACAAATAGTCGAGGGGTGTATGCCAAAGACGTATCGGGTTGCGGTCATCGCTGGCGACGGCATCGGCAAGGAAGTGGTGCCGGAAGGCATCATGGCGATGGAAGCCGCGGCGCGGCGCTATGGGTTCGGATTCGAGTGGAAGGAATTCGACTGGAGCTGCGAAACCTACGCCAAGACCGGCCGCATGATGCCGGAGGACGGCATCGAGCAGCTCAAACCCTATGACTCCGTGTTCCTTGGCGCGGTCGGTTATCCCGGCGTGCCCGACCATATCTCGCTCTGGGGGCTCCTGATCCCGCTGCGCCGCGAGTTTCACCAATACATCAACCTGCGGCCGATCCGGCTGCTCGCCGGCGTCGACTGTCCGCTGAAGAACCGCAATCCAGGCGACATCGACTTCTATGTCGTGCGCGAGAATAACGAGGGCGAATATTCCTCGATCGGCGGCCGGCTCTTCGCCGGCACCGAGAACGAGATGGCGATGCAGGAGGCGGTGTTCACCAAGCGCGGCTGCGACCGGGTGATGCGCTACGCGTTCGAGCTGGCGAAAGGCCGCAAGAAGCACGTCACCTCGGCGACAAAGTCCAACGGCATCATCCATACGATGCCCTATTGGGACGAGCGCTTCGCGGCGATCGCCAAAGAATATCCAGGCTTTGCGACCGATCAGTACCACATCGACATCCTGACCGCGCATTTCGTGCGCCACCCGGATTGGTTCGATGTCGTTGTCGGCTCCAATCTGTTCGGCGATATCCTCTCCGATCTGGGGCCGGCCTGCGTCGGGTCGATCGGCATCGCGCCGTCGGCCAACATCAACCCGGAGCGCGACTACCCGTCGATGTTCGAGCCGGTGCACGGCTCGGCGCCCGATATCGCCGGGCGCGGGGTCGCCAATCCGATCGGCCAGATCTGGTCGGGGGCGATGATGCTCGATCACTTTGGCGAGAGCGCCGCCGCGCAGGCTGTCGAGCGCGCGATCGCTGAGGTATTGGCAGATGGCGGCACCCGCACGCCCGATCTCGGCGGCAATGCTGGAACAAAGGACCTTGGCGCCGCAGTAGCCGCGGCGATCCGCTAGGAAGGCGGGCTCCGCCCAGCCTCCCGTTTTTTCATATGGCCGAAACAGGCCGAATGGCAAAGGGAGGAAGCCATGCACGGAAACCAAAACGCGGCGACTTTGGTCGGCCGCATCTTGTTAAGCCTACTGTTCATCCTGGGCGGCTGGGGCAAGCTGATGGCGCCGGCGGCGACGCAGGCAATGCTCGCCAGTCATAATCTGCCGATGGTCGAGGCAGGGTGGGTGCTGGCGGTGATCGTCGAGCTCGGCGGCGGCCTGGCGATCCTCTTCGGCCTGTTCGTCCGCCCGGTCGGTTTTGTCTGCGCGATCTGGTGCGTCGCGACCGCGCTGATCGCCCACCTCAATCTCGCCGATCGCATTCAGGAGATCAATTTTCTCAAGAACATGGGGTTGACCGGGGGCTTCCTCTACGTCTTCGCGTTTGGCGCCGGCGCATGGAGCCTCGATGCCTGGCGGATGCGGCGTGGAGGTGCGGTCGCGGCCGAGTAGCGACGCCTAACCGCTTGATGAAAAACGTCGCAGGGTTTGAGATAATATCAGTAGTATTGACTTAATTGCATGGGTACCTGCCTTAGCAGCCCATACCTGCGGTATGGATTCCCGGGATAATATCGCTGGCTTATAGCTTACAAGAAGCTTACGCGATCCCGAGGACCAAGGATGGAAACTGCGATCGAAAGAGCGACGATGCGCAAGGTCTACTTGCGCATTTTGCCGTTCGCCGCGCTCACCTATTTCTTCTGCTATCTCGACCGGATCAATGTCGGCTTCGCCGCATTGACCATGAACAAGGACCTTGGCCTCGACGCCGCCACCTACGGCATGGCGGCGGGGTTTTTCTTCTGGGGTTATGTGCTGGTCGAGGTGCCGAGCAACATCGTTCTTGAAAAGCTCGGCGCGCGCCTGTGGATCGCGCGGATCATGGTGACCTGGGGGATCATCTCCGGCGCGACCGCGTTCTGTACCGGCCCATACAGCTTCATGGCCGTGCGCTTCGTGCTCGGCCTCGCCGAGGCCGGCTTGTTCCCCGGCTTCGTGCTTTATTTCACCTACTGGTTCCCAAAACATCACCGGGCCCGGATCAATTCGGGCTTTACGTTGGCGCTGCCGATCGCGGTTGCCGCCGGTGCGCCGGTATCGACGTCGCTGCTGAGCCTCGATGGCCTTTGGGGCCTCAAGGGCTGGCAGTGCATGTACCTGTTTGAGGCGGTTCCGACGGTGCTGATCGGGGTCGTCGTCTTCTTTTATATGACCGACCGGCCAGAAAAGGCGAAATGGCTGACCGCCGAGCAGCAGCAATGCCTCGCGGCCGACATCGCCCAGGAGCAGAGAGCGATCGCCTTGGAACACAATGTGGGCTTTTGGCAGTCGTTCTGGGATCCGCGGGTCCTGCTGCTGTCGATCAACTATCTCGGCATCGTCACGGCGAGCCTTGGCATGCTGCTGTTCCTGCCGCAGATGGTGAAGCAGCTCGGCCTCAGCAATATGGAGGTCGGCTGGGTGACGATGATCCCCTACGCGGCTGGCGCGATCAGCATGGTCGTGTGTGGACGCATCTCGGATCGCCTCGGTGACCGCCGTTGGAGCCTCTTCTGGACCTGCGTGATCTCGACCGTCGGTTTGATCATCGCCGGGCTGACGATCGGCACGTGGTGGGCGGTTGTCGGGATGACGATCGCGGCGATCGGCTTTTACGGCACCAAGGGGCCGTTCTGGTCTATCCCCTCGATGTGGCTCACCGGCACGGCGGCCGCGGCGGGCATCGCCTGGATCAATTCGCTCGGCAATTTGGGCGGCTTCTTTGGCCCGACGCTGGTTGGTTGGGCCAAGAACATGACCGGGAGTTTCGCTGGCGGTCTCTATGCTTTGGCGGTGTGTGCGCTGATTTCGGCAGTGATCTCGCTCTTCTGGATACGCGTGCCGCGCACGGTCGCCACGGGGGCGACAGTGCCGGCGCCGGCGGAATAAGCACCTTGCTCCGGCAAAGCCCGCCTCCCTCGCGGGGGCGGGCTTTTATTTTGGACGCCAGCTCACCGGCGGTGCAGGACGAATACGTCCATGTTCACGGTTTCCCGATCGAATTCGATGAGCTCAAACGGAAGGCGGCGCGTTGAGATGATATTGAGCAGCGCTTTCTCGTGCAGGAATGTCGCCATGCCATAGTGGCTGTTGGGACTTAGCGGGAGCCACGCGAATTCACCGCGAGCGTAGCGCCGCTTATGTTCGAGAATATCGCCGGCGGCATCGAGACAGGCTTTATGGTACCAGTGAATTTCTCGACCCGCCTTCAGATCGGCATGGCGCGCGACGAGATCATCGAGAAATCGAGCACCGAAGGCGGAGAAGACGCAATAGCCGTCTTTGCGCGTGACCCGCGCCAATTCCTCAAGCCAGGCGGCCGTCGAGTGTTCGGATAGATGCGAAAACACCGACCAGCCAACGACCACGTCAAAGCACTGACCCGGCAATTTCTGATCCGGCAGTTCGCCGCCGGTGAAAACGCACAAATAGGGGTTCAGCAAACGCGTGCGGTAGCTGCTGGTGTGGTGCGGCTCGAAGGCAAAGAATCCGTCGAGGTCGAAATCGCGCAGGAAGAGCCGCGCGATACGGCCCCAACCGGTGCCAAAGTCGAGAAAATTGGTGCCGGATACGGCCTTTCGCGGAAAGAACTCGTGCGACGCAACGAATTTGTAAAACTCCGCAGCCTCGCGCAACGCGGTTTCGCCCGAGCTGCCGTGGGTGCCGTCCTGCAGCTCACTCGGCGGGAAATGCGGAAATTCGAGCCCGTCGATGATCGGCGAATTTATTGACTCGATTAGAACATCGCACCACGCATCGGGGCTCAAATTGCCGAATTTGTCGCGAAACGCGTTCGTACTGACGTCAAGCTCGGAAGGTAGCAGCCAGTCTGACATGCGCTATGGCCCTCGCTTTGGCTAGGTGGTTTGCGCCATGCCCGCCTTGAGCGCGGCGGCGCAGTCGGCGATGGCGGTGCGCGCGGTGCGGATCAGCCGGCCGTAGCGGATAAAGCCGCGGTTGATGCCCTGGTAGATCGTCAGGTTTGCTGGCACGCCCGCTGCCTTGAGCTTGGCGGCCATGTTGTTGCTGTCGTCGAGGAGCGGGTCGAGGCTGCCGATGATCAGATGCGCTGGCGGCAGGCCCTTCAAATCGGCGAGCAGCGTGTTGAAGCGCCAGTCATTCTGCTGCGCCGGGTTCTCCAGATAGGTTTCCATGATCCAGCGGAATTGGCTCTGGGACAGCCCAGCGCCACGCCCGAAGCGCTGCCAGGAGGGGCTTTCCACGTTCGCCGAATAGACACCGTATATAAGGAGCTGGAAGCTCAGGAAGCTCTCACCGGCGTCGCGCAGCGCAAGCGCTGCGGCTATTGCCAGATTGGCGCCAGCCGAGTCGCCGCCGATGGCGAGCCGTTTAGGGTCGATGCCCTGGTCGCCACCCTCGCGCGCCATCAGCCGGACCATCGCCACCGTCTCGTCGAACGCGACCGGAAATTTCACCTCCGGCGACAGCCGGTAATCGACTGACATAACCGCGACGCCGCTCTGCCGCACCAGATCGCGCAGGAAATGATCCCAGCTGTTGAGGCTGCCCTGCATGAATCCGCCGCCATGCAAGTAGACCAGGCAGGGCGGCCGCATCGCGCCTTCGGGGTAATAAAACCGGCACGGCACGTCGCCATGCGGGCCGGGCAGCATCACGTCGCGCTCGCTTTGCAGCGGCACCGAGTCGAGACCAAGAAACGCCCCGCCCCGATCCTGTGCCGCGCGCACCTCGGAGAGCGGCGCGACCGTGCGGTCGGGTACGACAAAGCCTTTTTCCTGCAGCAGTTTCCCCGCAGCGATCAGTTCGGGGTCGACCCAGGGGGTGACGTCGTTCATGAGGCCTCCTATTCGGCGGCTTGGGCTACGCTGTCGGGGGTGATCGTCGCGGCAGGGAGGCGCGGCAAGACTTCCTTCGCCATCAGTCGGATCGTCTTCTTGGCTTCCTCGTGGGACAGGAAGCCGGAGCGGCCGATAAAGATCAGATGCGCGAAGCCGTCGACCTTGTCGTAGATCTCCATGATCTGGCGGGCGACCGTGTCGGGGTTGCCGGCGACGAGGATGCCGCGTTGGATCGCGGTCTCGGCGCTGATGCCGATGAGCCCATCCGCGGGGCGGCCGCGCACGCCGGTCGTGCGCCAGATATTGGGCGCCAGCTCCGGCGGGTTGCGGCCCGGCAGGAATTTCGACATCTGCGGCGCTTGCTTGAGGCTGGTGTTGAGGAACCACAGCGTCTTCGCGCCGACCGCGAGGCCTTCCTCGTCGGTGTCGCCGATACCGCACAGCACCGCATAGGCGAATTTGTCGGTGCCGGCGGCCGGCAGCGCCGCCTCTCGGCGCGCGTTCTTATAGGCGTCGAACGCGCGCTTGCTGGCCTCGGGTCCGCGCAGCACCAGCGCATTGATATAGCCGCGCCGGCCGATCTCGGCCGAGGTCGCCGGGTCACCCGTCGCCGCCCAGAATTGCGGGTGCGGCTTCTGGTACGGCCCCGGCCAGATGTTGATGTGGCGATGGGTGTAGTGTTTGCCCTCCCAGCTCACCGGCCCGTCATGTGAGGTCAGCGCCAGCTTGATGACGTCGATCGCTTCCCAGAAGCGGTCGACGTAGCCGACCGGATTGGCGTTGCCCGAGACCATCTCGCTGTCGCCCGATTTCACAAAGCCGATCTCGAGCCGGCCCTTTGAGATGACGTCGGCGGTCGCGTATTCCTCGGCGATGCGGACGGGATCGGTGCGGACCGAAATCAATGTGCCGAGCGACAGGATGCGGACGTTCTTCGTCTGCCGCGCGGCGATGCCGAGGATCATCGGCGAGGAGCCGTAAAGGCTATTGATCCCCGAATGGTGCTCGATGGAGACGATGTTGACGCCGAGCTCATCGC
Source organism: Allostellaceae bacterium (assembly GCA_035570495.1). Classification (GTDB taxonomy): domain Bacteria; phylum Pseudomonadota; class Alphaproteobacteria; order ATCC43930; family CGMCC-115725; genus DATARH01. The sequence goes on from DATMLO010000196.1 coordinate 21,184, forward strand.
AATAGAGATGCTCGTCCAGGCATTCCTCGAAGAGCTGCGCGGCGATCTTGGGGTCGCAGTACTTGTTGGGCAGGCTCGCACGAACGGAGTCCGCCGTGTCGAGCACATTCTGCGGCACAAACGGGTAGGTGTTCTCGCAATGGTACCAGGCCTGCATTTCGGGCTCCGCGTTTCGCTCCTGCGGGGATATTAGCCGCGATCCGGGGTGCGGGGTAAGCTGGAGATGCAATGGCGGCGAAAGGGCTAAGATGCGCAACCTGACGGTCAACGGCGAACGGCTGTGGGCGAGCCTCATCGAACTGGCTCAGATCGGAGCTACGCCGAAGGGCGGGGTCTGCCGGCTCGCGGCCTCCGACCTCGACGCCGAGGCACGGCGGCTGTTTATCCGCTGGTGCGAGGCAGCCGGCTGCGCCGTCACCATCGACCGCATCGGCAACATCTTCGCGCGCCGGCCCGGCCGAAATCCGGCGCTCGCGCCGATTGTCACCGGCAGCCATCTCGACACCCAGCCGACCGGCGGCAAGTTTGACGGCGCCTATGGCGTGATGGCCGGCTTGGAGGTCGTACGCACCTTGAACGACCTTGGTTATGACACCGAGGCGCCGATCGAGATCGTCGCCTGGACCAATGAGGAAGGCTCGCGCTTCTCGCCGGCGATGGTCGGTTCGGGTGCGTTCACCGGCGTGTTTGACTTGGCGAGCGCGCTCGCCACCCAAGATAACAACGCGCCCGAGCTGACCCTCGGCGCTGAGCTGCGGCGCATCGGCTTTGCCGGCGAGGCGCAGGTCGGCGAGCATCCGGTTGCCGCCTATTTCGAGGCGCATATCGAGCAGGGGCCGATCCTTGAAGCGGCCGGTTTGCCGATCGGTGTCGTCACCGGCGCGCAGGGGCAGCGCTGGTACGAGATCACCGTTATCGGCCAGGAAGCGCATGCCGGCCCGACGCCGATGCCACGGCGGCGCGATGCGCTGGTCGGCGCGGCGCGGATGATCGATGCGGTCAACCGGATCGGCCATGCGCACGCACCCTATGCGTGCGCGACGGTCGGCTTTATCCAGTCGAGCCCCAACTCGCGCAACACCATCCCCGGCCACGTCTTCTTCACGGTCGATTTCCGTCACCCGGATAACGACGTGCTGACCGCGATGGACAAAGAGCTGCGCACTGCCTGCGCCGAGGCGGCCGGTTCACAGCAGCTCGAAGCCGAGGTCAAGGAGTTCTGGTATTTCCCGCCGACTCCGTTCGACCAGAAGATGGTCGGCGCGGTGCGCGCGGCGGCCGCGGCTCAGAACCTGCCGCATCAGGACATCATCAGCGGAGCCGGGCACGACGCGGTCTACATGGCTCGCGTTGCGCCAACCGCGATGATCTTTGTGCCGTGCGTCGGCGGCATCAGCCACAACGAGATCGAGGACGCCACGCCCACCGACCTCATCGCCGGCTGCGCGGTGCTGCTGAACGCCGTGTTGGAGGCCGCCGACGGCGCCCCTTAATCGGCCGCGACCGCCATCGGCACCGGCTCGGCGGGCTCGCTGCCGAGCTGCATGATCCGCGAGCGCCCGCTGATCGCCATCACCGTCAGCGTATAGCCGATGCCGCTGAAGAGGATCGTGCAGACGGTCGGAATATACGTCGCCGGCACGCAGAACATGTAGAAGAGGAAGCCGAGCACGGTCCACGCCACCGCCACGAGGTTGAACCCGCCCCAGTAGCGATAGCGCCCCTCCATCGAGAACAGCGCCGGCACGTCGAGCTTTGTCTTCTTGAGAACGATGTAGTCGAACACCAGCACCCCGGCGATTGGCGAGAAGAAATTACCGAGCAAAGTCGCGTATTGCAGGTAGCTGTTGAGCACGTCAGGGATTGCTGACAGGGCGATGCCGAACACACTGGCGATCAGCGTCGTCCAGAACCGGCCGAGCTTCTCGAACATGTTCGAGATCGACAGGCCGCCCGTGTAGAGGTTCAAGACGTTGATCGTCCAATTGTCGAGCGCGATGAAGACGAGGATCAGCGCCAGCGTCACCCAACTCGTGCTGACCCCGGCGATCAGCACGAACGGGTTGGCGGTCTTGCCGAGCGTCGCGGCCGCGGCGTAAGCGCCGAGCGACCCCGAGATCATCGTGCCGACGGCCGAGGCCGACACCGTGCCGATCCACATGTCCATGCGACTGCGCGAGTAGCGGCAGAAATCGGCGGAGTCGGTGATCATCGTAAGCCAGCCGGCGGCCGCCGCGTTGAACCACGCGACAAAGATCACCCAGTCCCAGCCGCCGTTCTTGCCGGCGAAGGCGAACACCGCGTTCGGCGCGAAATTCGGGTCGTCGTGATTGGCAAGCAGCACGAACAGATAGGCGAACATCAGGAGCTTTACCGGCAGCGCGACACGCGACAGCTGCTTCAGCGACTCGTAGCCGACGATCGCGACAAAAGATTGGATGATACCGAACAGCACGCTGACGACGATCAGTGACGGTTTGGAGCCCGTGAGCTTGTCCAGAACAGCGCAGATTGCCGTCGCGCCGATCACGGTCTGGAACGCGAACCAGTAGCAAGACGCGATCGAGCGCAGGAATGATGGGATCATCTTCGACCCGCGCAGACCGTAGATCGCGCGTGTCGCAACCTGTCCGGGGATGCCGTAGTCGACGCCCACCGTCGCCATGATCACGTAGAAGACGGCGGCGACGACGATGCCCGAACACTCCGCGGCGACGGAGGCCTGAAACGACAATCCGGCCGCGACGCCCAGCCCGCCGCGCAGGATGGTCGACGGGCTGATCAGGAAATTGAGGATGATGGCGAAGAGGTCATACCATCTCACCGTCTTCTTGCTTTCGGGGATCGCCTCGATACCGAACTGCTCGACACCGCTCGGCTGGTGGTAGCGCTTTTGCAGACTGTGCTCGATGGCGGTGTCGAAGGTGGCGTCGGCCATGTCCTGCTCCTTAAAATTTGGCTGTGTCTCAGCCGGCGGCCGGTGGCCGCGATCCGCCCTCGACGACGCGCCCTCCCTTGTTTTCGCTGCTTGGTTTGAAGCAAGACGAGCAAATAAAATGCCAATCGATATTTTTGATGAAATAATATTCAGCCTGCCTGTTCTTGCGACGGCGTGAATAATAAAGATGCAATGATGACAGGGGTCTTGGATGGATGTGCTCGCGTAAGCGGCAAAGCGCCCCTTTCACGCAAACGCCATTGCTGCTATTGCCCCGCCGGGTGGGGGCGCAAAGCTGCCGCCGCAAACAGACGATGGTTTATTGAGCGGCGATTGCCCACATAGAGCGCGATGACCGAACTTCCGCTTGGATACGGGCTCGAATTTGCCGAGCTCTACGATCGCGATGGGCTGGTGAAGCTCGATCGCGCGTTTGTCGCCCATCTGGCGGCGGGCGACGCGGCGCTGCACGACCGGCTGATGGCGGCGCGCGCCGATATGGCGTCGCTTGATAAAAAGGCCGAGTCGGAGCTGCTCGTCGACCTCGCGCCGCATGTCGAGGATTTCCTCGGCAGCCTGTTTGGCATCGAAGAGGAAATCCGCGAGCTGCAGGCGCGCCACGACGAGCTGGCCGCGCTCTATTCGGTAAAGCGGCTCTTCGTCCAGCGCCGCGCCGTCAAGGAGATCAAGGAAGACGAGGCTGCTGGCCTCGATGGCGCCACGCTGCGCCGCGCGCTCGGCCTTGGCGACCTCGCCGACACGCGCGCCGGGATTCTGGCCTGGGAACGTCGTTACGCCGAGGCCGTGACGGAGTGGCAAGACGACGAGGCGGCGAATGCCGCTGTGCTGCGCACCGCCATCGAATATGCCGCCTGGGCGACTCTGTCGCCGCCCGGCCGCGAGCAGCACCGCCGTGGTCTGCTCTTCAAGGTGCCGCATCGGCTCGACATGAACCATCTCGTGCCGGTCGAGACCATCGAACGCGACGGCGTCACGATGATGCGGCTGCCCGAGCAAGAATGGCGGGCGCGTGACGGCTTTGCACTGACCGACCCCGGCACCGATCTCGCCGGGTCGCTCGACCAGGCGAATTACTGCATCTGGTGCCACAACCAGGGCAAGGACAGCTGCTCCACGGGACTGAAGGAGAAGGACGGCAGCTTCCGCAAGAGCGCCTTTGGCGTGACGCTTGCCGGCTGCCCGCTCGACGAGAAGATTTCCGAGATGAACCTCGTCGCGACGCGCGGCTACAGCGTCGGCGCGCTGGCGATCGTCGCGGTCGACAACCCACTTTGCGCCGCGACCGGGCACCGCATCTGCAACGACTGCATGAAGGCGTGCATTTATCAGCGGCAAGAACCGGTGGACATCCCGCAGGTCGAGACGCGCACGCTGAAGAACGTGCTGGCGTTGCCTTGGGGCTTCGAGATCTACGGCCTCTTGACCCGCTGGAACCCGCTCAATTTGCGGCGGCCGTTGCCCAAGCCGCCGTCGGGCTACAAGGTACTGGCGGTCGGGCTGGGACCGGCTGGGTTCACGCTCGCGCATCACCTCATCAATGACGGGCATTTTGTCGCCGCGATCGACGGGCTGAAGATCGAGCCGCTGCCGCACGAGATTTCCGGCGTCACCGCGCTCGGCGAGCACGTGCCGTTCGCGCCGATCCGTGACATCGCGAGCCTCTACGAGCGGCTCGACGCGCGCACCATGGCCGGGTTTGGCGGCGTCGCCGAGTACGGCATCACCGTCCGCTGGGACAAGAATTTCCTCAAGATCATCCGGCTCCTGCTCGAGCGGCGCGCACAATTCGCGATGTATGGCGGGGTGCGCTTTGGCGGCACGGTGACGATCGACAACGCCTTCGCGATGGGCTTTGACCACATCGCGCTTTGCGCGGGCGCCGGCCGGCCGACGGTGATTCCGATGACCAACGGGCTGGCGCTCGGCGTGCGCCAGGCCAGCGATTTCCTGATGGCGCTGCAGCTCACCGGCGCCGCCAAGACCGACAGCATCGCCAACCTGACCGTGCGCCTGCCGGTGGTGGTGATCGGTGGCGGACTTACCGCGATCGACACCGCGACCGAGGCGCTCGCCTATTACCCGCTACAGGTCGAGAAATTCCTGTCGCGCTATGAGACGCTGACGGTTGAACGCGGTGCCGCCGCGGTGCGCGCCGGGTGGAGCGCAGCCGAAGGCGAGGTCGCCGACGAATTCATCGCCCATGCGAAGGCGATCCGCACCGAGCGCGAGGCGGCAAAAGCCGAAGGCCGCGCGCCGCGTCTCGCACAGCTCATCAACGAGTGGGGCGGGGTCACCATCGCTTATCGCCGCCGCCTGATCGACGCGCCGAGCTACACGCTCAATCACGAGGAAGTAGCGAAGGCGATGGAGGAGGGCATTCGCTTTGCCGAAGGCCTGACCCCCGTCGCGGTCGAAATCGACCAGGACGAACAGGCGGTGGCGCTGCGCCTGGCACGAGCCGACGAGCAGCCGCAAGTGGTCCTCCCAGCGCGCACAATCCTGGTCGCCGCGGGCACCCAACCCAACACGGTGCTGGCGCGCGAGGATCCGACCCATGTCGCGCTCGACGGCCGCTATTTCCAGGCGCTCGACGAGGACGGCAATAAGGTGACACCGGAGCGCGTCGCCAAGCCTGACGCCGCCCATGTGCTGATGAGCCTGACGGCGGATGGCCGCGCGGTCAGCTTCTGGGGCGACCTGCACCCGAGCTTTGCCGGCAATGTGGTCAAGGCGATGGGCGGCGCGACACGCGGCTACCCGGTGGTGAGCCGCGCCCTCGCGCGGCGGCAACCCACGGAGCCCGTACCGGCAGTGCTAAAGGCGCGGCTCGACGACGAGCTGCGCGCCCGGGTGCACGAGGTCATTCGCCTGACGCCGAAGATCATCGAGGTCGTGGTGCGCGCGCCCATGGCCGCGCGCGCCTTCCAGCCCGGCCAGTTCTACCGGCTGCAGAACTACGAGACCTTCGCGCAAAGGAGCGACGGCACGACCTTGGCGATGGAGGGGCTGGCGCTGACCGGCGCGTCAATCGACCGTGAACAGGGTCTATTGTCGACGATTGTCCTCGAGATGGGTGGCTCCTCCGATCTCTGCGCGCTGCTGCAGCCGGGGGAGCCGGTGATCCTGATGGGACCGACCGGCACCCCGACCGAGACCCCGCCCGGCGAGACCGTGCTGCTGGTCGGCGGTGGGCTCGGCAACGCGGTGCTGTTCTCGATCGGCGCGGCGCTCAGGGCCGAGGGCTCGCGCGTGCTCTACTTCGCCGGCTACAAGACCCTCGCCGATCGCTACAAGGTCGCCGATATCGAGGCGGCGGCCGATACGATCGTCTGGTGCTGCGACGAGGCTCCCGGCTTTACGCCGCGCCGGCCGCAAGACCGCGCCTTTGTCGGCAATATTGTCGAGGCGATCGAGGCTTACGGGGCCGGACGGCTCGGGCCGGTCGAGATCGCGCTAGGCGAGGTCGACCGCATCATCGCCATCGGCTCCGACATGATGATGAACGCCGTCGCCGAGGCGCGCCGCGCCAAGCTCGCGCGATACTTCCGCCCAGGGCACCGCGCGATCGCGTCGATCAATTCGCCGATGCAATGCATGATGAAGGAGATTTGCGCGCAGTGCCTGCAGCGCCAGCGCGATCCCGTCACCGGCACCGAGACAATCGTCTTTTCCTGCTTCAACCAAGATCAGGACATGGACCGGGTCGATTTCCCGACCCTGCGCCGCCGTCTGTCGCAAAACGGCGCGCAGGAAAAACTGACGCGGCTGTGGATCGACCGCTCGCTGAAACAACTTGGTCGTCGCGCGACCGTCGCCGCAGCGGACTAGCCGAAGACTTACCTCTCGAGGAGAGCCTTCACATTGCTGTGCGGTGCGACAATTATTTTTTCAAATTGCCGTAAATTCATGTAAAAGCCCGGGCGTTTTGTCGGACTTCCGCCGTTTGCGGAATGAATGCCGACAGCAAAAGTGCTTCGGGAGGACGCGTCATGCAGGGTTCGTCAGCAGTGGCACGCGCCGCTGCGCTGCGGCCGACCAACCGTTGGATTCAGCTCTGTATCGCCATCCTCTGCATGGTGATGATCGCCAATTTGCAATACGGGTGGACGCTGTTCGTGCAGCCGATGGCCACGGCCCATAACTGGTCCGTCGTCGATATCCAGGTGGCGTTCAGCATCTTTGTCGCACTCGAAACCTGGCTCACGCCGATCGAGGGCTGGCTTGTCGACTGGGCGGGCGCCAAGAACGGGCCGAGGCTGATGGTTGCCTTTGGCGGGGCGTTGACTGCGCTCGGTTGGGTCGTCAATTCCGTCGCTGACTCATTGCAGCTCCTTTATCTCGGCGCGGCTTTGTCGGGGATTGGCGCCGGCGCGATCTACGCGACCTGCGTCGGCAACGCGGTGAAATGGTTTCCCGATCGGCGCGGGCTCGCGGTCGGGCTGACCGCCGCCGGGTTCGGCGCGGGAGCGGCGCTGACGGTGGTGCCGATCCGCATTGTCATCGAGTCGTCGGGCTATGCGGCCGCGTTTTTCTGGTTCGGCCTGGTTCAGGGCGCCGTCGTCTTCGTTCTCGCCTGGTGGATGCGCGCGCCGCTCGCCGGCGAAACGCCGAGTGCTCCGCCCAAACTCATGCAGACGAACCAGAGCTATACGCCCAAGGAGATGCTCGCGACGCCGGTCTTTTGGGTGCTTTACGTGATGTTCGTCGTCGTTTCGGCGAGCGGCTTGATGGCGGCCGCGCAGATCGCGCTGATCGCCAAGGATTTTCACGTCGCCGACGCGACTATTCTGGCGGGCGTGTCGACGCTGACCGTCGCGCTGCTGGTCGACAATGTCGCGAATGGCGTCGCGCGACCCCTCTTTGGCTGGATTTCCGACAATATCGGCCGAGAGAACACGATGGCGATTGCCTTCGGCCTGGGCGCGGTCAGCTATTGGCTGCTCGGCGCGCTCGGGACGTCACCCTGGGCGTTCGTGGTCTTTGCCGGGCTCATCTTCCTCACCTGGGGCGAGGTATTCAGTCTCTTCCCGTCGACCTGCACCGACAGCTTTGGCCCCAAATTCGCCACCGCCAATCTGAGTTTCCTCTATACCGCGAAGGGGCTGGCCGCCTTTCTTGTGCCGCTCGCAAACATCATCAAATCGGCGAGCGGCAGCTGGCACACGGTGTTCGTTGTCACCGCGATCATGAACCTCGGCGTGGTGGCGATGGCAATCTTCGTGCTCAAGCCGTTGCGCTCGCGCCGTCTGGCGCTTGGCTCGCAGGGGCTTGCCGCCGGTGCGCGCTAAAGGCGGTCGCCGGCGTGCAAAGTCGCGAGCTGCGCGGCGTGGTGGATGCTGGCGACCGGAGTGCCGTAGCCAAAACGCGCCATCGTCGGGCCGGCATATTCTTGGATGAGATCGAAAATCTCGACATCCGCACCCACCGCTCGCGCTTTCCAGCTTCCCGCGGTTGCCGGACCGATAAAGCGCAATGGCGAGCGCGGAAATACCGGATCGTAATTCTCTTTCTCGCGCATCTTTGCCGGACTACTGGCGGCGATGGCGTCGGCGATCTGGCCGCGTGACACATTGAGATCGAGCAAATCGGCAAGCTGCGTCGTGGCCGAAACGGGATCCTCGATAAAGTCTTCGTAGCGTAAGAAATTCAGTTTGAGCGGCGCACTGTCGTCGCGCGGGCCGAGCCAGGAGTTGACGTGCTCCTGCCACGAACACGGCCACGTTCGCCCGCACAGCGTATCGACGACGAAATTGCGCAGGTTTCCAGTGTACTGGTATCTCGCGGTGACGTACCGGTGGTACGACAAAAGCGCGTCGCGCGGGTCGCGAATTAAATAGATGACCCGCCGGTACTCACCCGCCGGCAACGGCTCGCGGCGTGGTAAGTGCGATTTGACCAGATAACTCGGCGCGTCCGGTACACGAGACTCCACCGGCAGGTCGTGGACATCGGGCACGAAGGAAGTGACGTTCTGAATGTTCCGGGGCGACGTTCCGAACATCAGTTCGGTGGCGATGCAACTGATCCAGGTGGATCCCGACCGCGGGAAGGCCACAAGAAACGTGTCGCGCTTTACCTCCGGAACAAAGCGCCGAGATTTCATGTATTGATGATATTTGTAATGTAATTTCCGCGATAAGCCGCGCATTTAACCGCATCCATGTCTGGCGAACAGGGGCGCAGATCGACGCCCAGACAAGATGCGACAGAAACCGTTCTCGGAATTTTTCGCCGGCGGGATCGAACATATCCCCTCGCAAGGTGATAAATTTTAAGTGCAAATGTTCGGTAATGCCTCAACTGAGACAATCGGAGAGCCTCTGCCCGAAAACTTTGCGGGAGCCGCGATCGGCGTGCAGAGTGCGGACAAATGCGCCGGACGCCAGAGGGAGCCGAATGATGGAGATCAGCACCGACCGCATCCTGACGACGCATGTCGGCAGCCTGCCACGCCAGCCCGATGTCCTGGCGCAGGTCATGGCGCGCGAGGTCGGCGAGGCTGTCGACGAGGCGGCTTTTGGCGCAACCTTGAAAAGCGCGGTGCACGATGTGGTCGATCGCCAGATCGCCGCTGGGATCGCCAGCGTCTGCGACGGCGAGCAGAGCAAGGTCAGCTATACGTTCTACGTACGGCATCGCCTGTCGGGCATCGGCTCCACCGGCGGCACTGAGCACTCGGCGCCACCGCAAACCGCGGCACACCGCGATATCCTCGACCATCCGGATTTCATGGAACGGTTGCGCGCGCAGCGCGGCGGCACGTCATGGTTCGCGGCTGCCGCGGTGCCCTACTGCACCGGCCCTGTCACCTATGCGAACCGCGGGCCTCTGGCGACCGACATCGCCAACCTCCAGATCGCGGCCGCGGCCGAGAAGCCGCTCGAAGTGTTCATGAATTCCGCCTCGCCGGGGGTGCTGACCAAGTTCGTGCCTGACCGGTACTACAACAACGAAGAGAAATACGTCGAGGCGCTCGCCGACGCGCTGAAAGAGGAATACGAGGCGATCCACAAGGCCGGGTTCATCCTGCAGATCGACGCGCCCGACCTCGGCTCGGCGCGGCACAACCAGTACCAGCACCTCTCCGACGCGGAGTTCCTCAAGATCGCCGAGCGCAACATCGAAGCGGTCAACCACGCGACGCGGAACATTCCCCGTGAGGCGATGCGGCTGCACATCTGCTGGGGCAATTACGAAGGGCCGCACACCCACGACATCCCGCTCGCCAAGGTGTTTGACGTGGCGGTCAAGGCGCGGCCGCAGGCGATCCTCTTCGAGGCCGCGAACCCACGCCACGCGCATGAGTGGGAGGATCTGCAGAGCAACAAGATCCCCGAGGACCTGATCCTGATCCCGGGCTGCATCGACTCGACGACCAATTTTGTCGAGCATCCCAAGCTGGTCGCGCAGCGGATCCAGAATTACACCCGGCTGGTCGGCCGCGAACGGGTCATCGCCGGCACCGATTGCGGTTTCGCGACCTTCGCCGCGCAGAACAACGCGGTCGTGCCGTCGATCGCCTGGGCCAAGCTCGCCGCGCTCGCCGAAGGCGCCAGGATCGCCAGCGACCGGCTCTGGGCGCCCCGACGCTAGGGAGCGCCGTCGCGCGACGGCGCCCCGCGCCTTTTTGCCCGATGCCGGAGCTGGGCGCTAAAGCTGCGGCTCGTCCGCCGCGACGACTACCTGCACGCGATCGCCGGAAAAGATCGTCGTCGAGCGCTGGATCGGCACGCCCCGCGGGTCGATGTTGACCGACTCGGTGTGCAGCACCGGCCGCGACATCGGCTGCTCCAGATAAAAGGCTTCACTGTCGCTCGGCATGCGCGCCAGCATCCGGGTGACACGGCGCGTGTAGTCGATGATGCCGCACGCGGCAAGGGCCGCCGTGACCGAGGGCGTCTTGGCAAAGGCGTCGGGCAGGGCTGCGAAGCGATCGGCGGGAAAAATGTGGCGCGCATAGCTGACGATCACATCGCCGGCCTGACCCACCGACTCGATCTCGACGATAGGGGTGCCGGGCGCCACTTCCAGATCGCGCGCCACCGCGTCGTCCGCTTCGTCCCGCCTGCTGGCGACCAGGCGATGGTGCGGCTCGAGACCCTCGCGCCTGAGGTTCGCGCTGAATCGCGTGCGGCGCCCGAGCAGATAGTCGATATGGCCGGAAGCGACAAAGGTGCCGCGGCCCTGCTCGACACGCACCAGCCCGCGATCCGCGAGCGTGCCGATCGCGCGGCGGATCGTGTGCCGGTTCACCCCGAAGCGCGCGGCCAGCTCGGTTTCGGTCGGCAGGCGGCCGTCAGCGAAGCGCGCTTCGGTGACGTCGCGGCTAAGGATTTCGGCGATCTGCCGCCAACGTGTGATCCCCTGGGTGAATGGCTCAACTGTCATCTTTTTGTGCTTCGCTGGTGAAAGCGGCTTTACAGCCGGGGTAGTTGGATCGTACTGTGATAATTGATCTAGACGAATAGATCAATGTGATGCCGACAAGCATGCAAAAATTCGATAACAACACCGTCGCGCGGCAGCGCTGGCTGGCCGTGCTCGCGAAAGCGCCCGCGCCGAGGCTGCAGGCAGCCTGGGATGCGCTCGACGATAAGCCGGCCTACCGGCTGCTGCGGCAGGGCGAGACCGGGTTGGTCATGCTGCGCGGGCGGATCGGCGGTACCGGCCGGCCGTTCAATTTTGGCGAAATGACCATGACGCGCGCGGCGGTGCAGCTGCTCGACGCGACCGGCGGCGCGCGGTTCACCGGTTTTGGCCATGTCGCGGGCCGCTCGACCCGGCATGCCGAATTGATCGCGGTGTTTGATGCGATGTTGCAAGACCCGCACCGGCGTGACGTGATCGCGGCGCGGGTGATCGAGCCGCTCGCCGCCGAGCAGCAGGCGCGCAAAGCCAATGAGGCCGCCAAGGTGACGGCGAGCAAGGTCGATTTCTTCACGATGGTGCGCGGCGAATGAGCGGGATGTCTTATGGCGCCGATTTTGGCGGGCTCGAACCCGGCTTTGCCGATCCGGTGCATGACGCGCAGGCGAGTTTTCGGGCGGTGCTTGACGCGATGGCGCATCCCGGCCGTGTCGTGACGATGCCGGCGCGCTTGCCGTTCTCATTGCCGCTTGGGACTGCGGCGGTCGCGGTCGCGCTCAGCCTGTGTGACGCGGATACGCCTGTCTGGCTCGATCCGGCGGCGGCAGGGGCGGCGAGCTATCTGACGTTTCATTGCGGTGCGCCGCTTGCCGCGACGCCCAGTGAGGCGAGCTTCGCGTTTGTCGCCGATCCGGCGGCGATGCCGGCTCTCTACAGTTTCGCGCTCGGCAGCGACGAATACCCGGAGCGCTCGGCGACGCTGGTGATCGAGGTGTCGAGCCTTGCCGATGGCGATGGCGTCCGCTTGCGCGGCCCCGGCATCGAGGATGAGGCGCGGCTCGCCGTTGCCGGGGTGCCGGCGCGATTTTGGGCGGAGCGCGCGGCGCTCGCCGAGCTGTTCCCGCGCGGGCTCGACATGGTCTTCGCATGCGGCGATGCGCTCGTCGCCGTGCCGCGCTCAATTCAGGCCGTTTTATAGGGGCTGCCGATGTACGTAGCGGTCAAGGGCGGCGAAAAGGCGATTTCGGCGGCGCACCGGCTGCTCGCCGAAGCGCGGCGCGGCGATCCTGCGGTAGCGGAAGTAACCCTCGCGCAGATCGACGAGCAGCTCGCGCTGGCGGTCGACCGGGTGATGACCGAAGGCTCGGTGTATGACCGCGAGTTGGCGGCGCTGGCGATAAAGCAGGCGCGCGGCGACCTGGTCGAGGCGATCTTCCTGTTGCGCGCCTACCGCACGACCCTGCCGCGCCTTGTGGTCAGCGAGCCCATCGACACCGAGCGCGCCGCGATCAAGCGACGCATCTCGGCGATCTTCAAGGATGTCCCCGGCGGCCAGGTGCTGGGGCCGACCTTCGACTACACTCATCGGCTACTCGATTTTGCCCTCGCCGCCGAGGGGCGGGAGGCCGCCGCGCCGCCGCCCGAGCCGGCCGAGATGGGGCCCGTGCCGCGCGTCAGCTCGCTGCTCGGCGACGAGGGGCTCATCGAAAACGCGGCGGGAGGGGCGCTGGAGCCGGGCGATCTGACCCGCGACCCGCTGCGGTTTCCCGCTTCTCGCGAGGTGCGGCTGCAGAACCTGGCACGCGGCGACGAAGGGTATCTGCTCGCGCTCGGCTACTCGACGCAGCGCGGCTACGGCCGCAACCACCCGTTTGCCGGTGAAATCCGCATCGGTACGGTCGAGGTCGAGATCGTCCCGCCCGAGCTCGGCTTTCCGGTGACGATCGGCGAGATCACCGTCACCGAGTGCGAGATGGTTAACCAGTTCAAGGGCTCGGATGCCGCACCGCCGCAATTCACCGCCGGGTACGGCCTGGCGTTTGGCGAAAGCGAACGCAAGGCGATGGCGATGGCGTTGGTCGACCGCGCGTTGCGCGCCGCCGAGCTCGGCGAAGACGTGACCGCGCCGGCGCAGGATCAGGAATTCGTCCTTTACCACTCCGATAACGTCGAGGCGTCGGGCTTCACGCAGCATCTGAAGTTGCCGCATTACGTCGATTTCCAGGCTGAGCTGAACCTGATCCGGAGGCTGCGCGCCGAGTGGGACGGGGCGATCAAAGAGGCCGCCGAGTGAGCGAAATCGCGTCCTCCGAGACCGGTGGCTACAATTTCGCCTATCTCGACGAGCAGACAAAACGGATGATCCGCCGCGCCATTTTGAAGGCGGTGGCAATCCCCGGTTACCAGGTGCCGTTCGCCAGCCGCGAGATGCCGCTGCCCTATGGCTGGGGCACCGGCGGGATACAGGTCACGGCGAGCATCATCGGCCGCGACGACACACTCAAGGTCATCGACCAGGGCGCTGACGACACGACCAACGCGGTTTCGATCCGCCGCTTTTTCGCGCGTACCGCCGGGGTCGCGACAACCGAGCAGACGAGCGAAGCCAGCATCATCCAGACGCGTCACCGCATCCCGGAGATGCCGCTCACCGAGGATCAGATCATCGTCTATCAGGTGCCGATCCCCGAGCCGCTGCGCTGGCTCGAGCCGCGTGAAGCGGAGACCCGCAAGATGCATGCGCTCGCGGAATACGGCCCGATGTATGTGCGGCTTTATGAGGACATCGCGCAGTACGGCCGAGTCACCACCGCTTACGATTACCCTGTGCTGGTCAATGGCCGCTATTTGATGCGGCCGTCGCCGATCCCCAAATTCGACAATCCCAAGATGGATATGAACCCGGCGCTGCAGCTCTTCGGCGCCGGACGCGAAAAACGCATCTACGCGGTGCCGCCGCACACTTCGGTCAAGAGCCTCGATTTCGCCGACCATCCCTTCGCGGTCGAGAAATGGGACGAACGCTGCGCGATCTGCGGCGCCGACGACTCATTTCTGGACGAGATCATCGTCGACGACCGGGGTGGGCGCATGTTCGTCTGCTCTGACACCGATTATTGTCGCGGTTGCCAGTCGGCAAAGGCTGCCGAATGACGGAGCTTTCGCTTGCCGACGTCACGCACGGCGTGGGGCTCGCCCCGCTCTTGCGCGTCGCCGGTCTCGCCAAGAATTTTGGCGAGCGCGTCGCGTGCCGCGACGTGTCGTTTGAGATATGGCGGGGCGAAGTGCTCGGAGTCGTCGGCGAGTCGGGCTCGGGCAAGACGACGCTGCTCAACTGCCTGTCGACGCGGCTCCAGCCGGATGCCGGGCGGATCGAATACCGTTTGCGCGATGGCCGGGTTGCCGAGCTGTTCGAGCTGCCCGAGCCGGCGCGGCGATTGCTGATGCGCACTGATTGGGGTTTCGTGCATCAGAAACCCCGCGACGGCTTGCGCCTCGGTCTCTCGGCCGGCGCCAATATCGGCGAACGACTCATGGCGATTGGCGAGCGTCATTACGGCGATATCCGTAGCGCGGCGGTCGATTGGCTGGCGAAGGTCGAGATCGAGATCGAAAGGGTCGATGAGGCACCACTGACCTTTTCGGGCGGCATGCAGCAGCGCCTGCAAATCGCGCGCAACCTCGTCTCACGCCCGCGTCTCGTGTTTATGGACGAGCCGACCGGCGGGCTCGATGTGTCGGTGCAGGCGCGCCTGCTCGATTTGTTGCGCGGACTGTGCGACGAGCTCGGCCTCGCCGCGATCGTCGTGACGCATGATCTCGGCGTCGCGCGCCTGCTGGCGCACCGGCTGATCGTCATGCGCGGCGGCGCGATCGTCGAAACGGGCCTCACCGACCAGGTACTCGACGACCCGCAGCACCCGTACACCCAGCTTCTCGTCTCATCGATGCTGCAATGACTGGGCAACTTCGCGCTATCGGACTCCACAAGACCTTCACCCTGCACAATCAGGGCGGGCTGGAGCTGTCGGTGCTCGAAGGTGCGACCTCGCCGTCGCGGCGGGCGAGTGCGTGGTGCTGAATGGCCCGTCGGGGGTGGGCAAATCGACATCGCTGCGCGCGCTCTACGGCAACTACCTGGTGCAGCGGGGCCATATCCTCGTCCGCCATATGGAAGGCGTGGTCGATCTCGCCGCCGCAGCGCCGCATGTCGTGCTCGATGTGCGCCGGCGCACGATCGGCTTTGTCAGCCAGTTCCTCCGGGTCATTCCTCGGGTCACGACGCTCGACCTGGTGACGGAGCCGCTGCGTCGGCTCGCGGTCGACGGGGCGGAGGCGCGCGAGCGGGCGGGGAGCTTGCTCGATCGCCTTGCGATCCCGCCTCGGCTGTGGACGCTGCCGCCGGCGACCTTCTCGGGCGGCGAGCAGCAACGGGTCAACATCGCGCGCGGCCTGATCGCCGAATATCCGATCCTGCTGCTCGATGAGCCGACCGCGGCGCTCGACGCCGCCAACCGCAACGCGGTCATCGACCTGATCGCCGCCGCGCGTGATCGCGGCACGGCGATCGTCGGCATCTTTCATGATGAGGCGGTGCGCGAGGCGGTAGCGACCCGTCTGGTTGATATGGGGCCGGCCGAGATTCGTCCGTCCACGCGCCGTCATGCGGGGCGGCCGGAGCTGGTGTTCACCAACGCCCACGTCGTTACACACGATGCGGCGTTCGCTGGCACGGTCGTCGTGCGCGACGGCGAGATCGCTGCCGTCGACGACAGGGAGAGCCGGGTCGGCGGCGCTGTCGACCTCGGCGGTGATTATCTGCTGCCCGGTCTCATCGAGATGCACACCGACAATCTCGAAAAGCATGTCGCGCCGCGCCCTGGCGTGCGCTGGCCGATGGCGGCGGCCGTACTGGCTCATGACGCGCAGATCGCCAGCGCGGGGATCACGACCGTGTTCGATGCGCTGACCGTCGGCGAGGTACGCCAGGAAATGGTGCGCGCCGAGATGCTGGCCGGCGCTGTCGAGAGCATTGCCGCGACCCAGCGCGAAGGGGCGCTGCGCGCCGAGCATTTCCTGCATTTGCGCTGCGAGGTCGCGCACGAGACCGTGGTGGAGACGATCGAGGGATTGATCGGCCATGAACTGGTGCGTCTGATGTCGCTGATGGATCACACGCCGGGCCAACGCCAGTTCGCCTCGATCGAGAAGTACTATGAGTATTACCAAGGCAAGTTCGGTTACACCGACGCTGAGATGGTGGCCTATATCGCGCAGAAGACCGATCTCGCCAGCCGTTTCGCCGACTCCAACCGCCGCCGCCTTTCTGGCCTCGCGCGGGCGCGGAATCTGCCGCAGGCAAGCCATGACGACGCGACGCTCGACCATGTCGAGGAGGCGATCGCGCTCGGCCTGACCATCTCGGAATTCCCGACCACGCTCGAAGCGGCGACGGCGGCGCGCCGTCACGGCATGGCGGTGGTCATGGGCGCGCCCAACGTCGTGCGCGGCGGATCACATTCCGGCAACATCTCGGCGCGCGACGGGGCCACCGCCGGGCTGCTCGACATCCTGTCGTCGGATTACGCGCCAGTCAGCCTGCTGCACGCGGCCTTTTTGCTGAACGATGCGATCGATATGAAGCTGCCCGAGGCCGTCGCCAAGGTGACCCGTAACCCGGCGCAGGCGCTGGGTCTCGACGACCGGGGTGAAATCCTTGCCAGAAGGCGCGCCGATCTCGTGCGGGTGCGCGTCTCGGCGACGGTTCCGGTTGTCCGCGAGGTGTGGCGAGCCGGGGAGCGGGTGGTCTAGCTGGCGATCGGCCGCCGGCCGATGATCGCGAAACGCAGCTTGCCGGAAATCCAGTCGATCGCGGCGACGGCGATGAGGACCAGGATGACGATAAACGCCACCTGATCAAAATCGTAAGTCCGGATCTGCTCGGATAGCTGCAGCCCGATGCCGCCGGCGCCGACAATGCCGATGATCGTCGCCGAGCGCGTGTTCGACTCGAAGAAATAGAGGATCTGCCCGGCAATGATCGGCAGAACCTGCGGCACCAGGCCAAAGCGGATGCCCATCCAGACCGTGCCGCCGCTCGCGACGATGGTTTCGCGCTCGCGCGCCCGTGTCGCCTCGATGGCTTCCGAGAAGAGCTTGCCGAGCCCGCCCGTGTCGGAGACGGCGATCGCCAGCACGCCCGCGAATGGCCCGAGCCCCACGACCCCGACAAACACCAGCGCCCAGATCAGCGTGTCGATGCCGCGGATCACGTCCAGCACCCGGCGGACGGCGAAGCGGACGATCCCATGCGGCGTGGTGTTCTCGGCGGCGAGGAGGGCGAGCGGCGCCGCGACCACTGCGGCACTGAGCGTGCCGAGAAAGGCGATCGCCAATGTCTCCGCCATCGCGCGCAAGAAGAGCGGCAGATGGCCGCCGGTCGAGGGCGGGATCATCAGTGCGACGAACTTGGCGAGCTGAGACAGGCCCGGCCCGATCTTCGCGAAGGAAATATCGAGCCACCAGACCGAGAAGACGCTGAGCCCGACGATCCCGACCGGAAAGGCGATATCGCCGATGCGTCGGCTCATCGGGCGTGCAATAAGCGCCTGGTGGCGGGCCAGCACCACCGTCGGGTCCTCGATGGCGATCGCGCTGCGCCCCCTCATCCGACATGCTCCACCGGCGACAGGTGGTGGCGGACGCGCTCGGTCAGCACATCGGTGATCGACACCGCGATGATGATCAGCAGAAGGATCGCGCTGACATCGGTGTAGTAGAACTTGCGGATCGCGACAAAGAGCTCCTGGCCGATGCCGCCGGCCCCGACAAAGCCGACGATCGAGCTCGCCCGCACATTGATCTCAAAGCGCAGGAGCGTGTAGCTCGCCAGATTCGGCAGCACCTGCGGCAGCGCCGCGAAACGCACGGTATCGACAAATCGGGCGCCGGCGCTGCGCACGCCGTCGACCGGGTTCATGTCGATGCTCTCATACGCCTCGGTGAACATCTTGCCGAGCGTGCCGAAGGTATGAATGCCGATCGCCAGGACGCCGGCGAGCGGCCCCAAGCCGAAGGCGCTGACAAACAGCAGCGCAAAGACCAGGTCGGGCACCGTGCGGCAGAATTCGAACCAGCGCTTGATAAGCCACCGCAAGCCCAGGCTCGGCGCCAGATTGTCTGCCGCGAGGCATGCGAGAAGGCC
>DATMLO010000197.1:0-2401 GCA_035570495.1 Allostellaceae bacterium
CTAATTACGCATCCCGAAAGCAATCGTTCAGCAGTACTGGCAATTGGCCTGTGCCCGGGCGGAGCCTTGCCTGGGGCCGGCCCGACTCTCGCCTTGCCCCACCTTCGCGGATGGCTCGATTTCGGATCACGGCGGTCGCCGCCCGCATCTCGATGCGGTTTATGGGTCGGTGAGCTAGCCGAATGTCACGCTGAACAGCGATAGGCCCGGTGTCGCACATTCGAGTTCGAGCAAGTGCCCGCCGTAATCATCGCCATCGCTCGAACAACTGCCCAATCGAAGGGCCGGGCGCCGTCTCGCGCGACGCCCGATCTTGATTTTTATTGATGAGCCTTATAAGCGGGGTGGGAGACCATTCGCGGCCGAGCAAGCGTCCCGAGAACCTGCGGAGCGACGGTTTCCAGTGCCATGTGCGGCGTCTTACACGCGGCTAGGGAGGGTGCAGATGAGCTATCTCGACAAGACCGCGCTAAAGGTAGTCGGCACCCGGCCGATCCGCCCTGACGGCGTCGACAAGGTCACGGGCCGGGCCAATTTCGGCGCCGACATGACGATGCCGGGGATGCTGTGGGGCCGGATCAAGCGCAGCCCCCATGCTCACGCCCGAATCGTATCGATCAATACCGAAAAGGCGCGGGCCCTGCCCGGAGTAAGGGCGGTCATCACCCGCGCCGATTTTCCCGACATCACGCCCGAGCGCGCGCATATTGGCGCCGCGCCGCATAATCTGCACGACATGTCACTGAATTGCATGGCGAAAGGGAAAGTTCTCTACGAGGGCCACCCGGTGGCCGCGGTCGCGGCGACCTCGCAACTGATCGCCGAGCAGGCGCTCGACCTGATCGAGGTTGAGTATGAAGTCCTGCCGCACGTGATGGATGTCGAAGCGGCGATGGCCGAGGACGCGCCGCTGCTGCACGACAACATCTTCACTGCGGGGATCGAGCCGAAGCCCGAGAAGCCATCGAACATCACAAAGGTCGTGCGGTTCGCCAAGGGCGATGTCGAGGCCGGCTTCAAGAAAGCCGACGTCGTTATCGAACGGCGCTACACGACAAAGCCGGTACACCAGGGCTATATCGAGCCGCACGCCTGTCTGGTTTCGGTCGGGCCTGACGGCCAGACGATCATCTACAGTTCGAGCCAGGGCCAGTTCATGGTGCGCGCCTATACCTCACGCATCTGCGGCGCTGATATCGCGAATATCCGTGCCATCCCGGCCGAGATCGGCGGCGGCTTTGGTGGCAAAACGATCATCTACCTCGAGCCGCTTGCCTATATGCTGTCGAAGAAATCGGGGCGACCGGTCAAGATCGTGATGAGCCGCGAAGAGGTGTTCCGCGCCACTGGCCCGACCTCTGGTGCCGTTGTCGAAGTCAAGCTCGGCGCCAAGAGGGACGGTCATATCATCGCGGCGCAAAGTATCCTCAAATACCAGGCCGGTGCGTTCGCTGGATCACCGGTGCAGCAGGGCTGCATCTGCGGGATGGCGGTCTACGACTTCCCGAACGCCGTAACCGTCGGCTACGACGTGGTGTGCAACAGACCGAAGGTTGCGGCATACCGCGCGCCGGGCGCACCGATCGGGTCGTTCGCATTGGAAAGCTGCGTCGACGAACTAGCGCGCGAATTGGGCATCGATCCGCTTCGGATGCGCGAAATCAACGGTGCCAAAGATGGCTCCCAGTCGACGCATGGCGTCACCTGGGTCAATATCGGCTATCAAAAGACGCTGGAGGCCGCGCGTGCCAGCGAGCATATGAAGGTCGCGCTGAAGCCCAACCAGGGACGCGGCATTGCCTCGGGCTACTGGCACAATGCTGGCGGCGAATCGAGCGCTGCGGTGCACATCAACGAGGACGGCACAGTCACTGTCACCGAGGGCCATCCCGATATCGGCGGCTCGCGCGCCTCGATGGCTATGATGGTCGCGGAGGTGCTGCACGTCCCGTTCGAGCACGTCCGTCCGGTCGTTGGCGATACGACCGCGATCGGATTCAGCGCCTCCACCGGCGGCAGCCGCGTTACCTTCGCCGGCGGCATGGCGGTGACGCAGGCGGCCGAGAAGGTTATCGAGGAGTTGAAAGGGCGCGCTGCGCTCATGTGGGACATCAGCGCAGACGCGGTCGAGTGGAAGGACGGCAAGGTGTATCCGGCTGGTCTAAATGCCGGCACCTTCGAGCCGCTCGATCTGGCCGCCATTGCTGCGCGATCTGCCCGCACCGGCGGCCCGATCAGCGCAGAGGTGCAGATCAATGCACAAGGCCAGGCGCCCGGATTCACGACGCATATTTGCGATGTCGAGGTCGACCCGGAGACCGGCTATGTCAAGATCGTACGCTATACGGCGATCCAGGATGTGGGCCGGGCCATACATCCCTCTTATGTTGAGGGGCAGATG
>DATMLO010000198.1:0-35112 GCA_035570495.1 Allostellaceae bacterium
GCACGGCATTCTGTGCCGCCAGCACCAGCACCTGCATCACCATGCCGAGGCCGAGACCGAGCACGATCATGTAGAGACACGCGGCGGTCACGCTCGTCGCGGTGCTCAGCGTCGCGAGCAGCGCGAGGGCGATTGTCATCAATCCGGTGCCGACGATGGGGAACAAGCGGTAGCGGCCGAGGCGGGTGATGAGCCGGCCGGTCGCGATGGACGTGGCGAGCACGCCGGCCATCATCGGGGTGAGCGCCATGCCGGCCTCGGTCGGGGTCACGCCCTTCACGACCTGCAGATAGAGCGGCATAAAGGTGATCGAGCCGAACAGCGCCAGACCGACGATAAAGCCGATCGCGCAGGCGATCGTGAAGATGCGATTGCCAAAGAGATGCAGCGGCAAGAGCGGCTCGGGCACGAGGCGCTCGACCAGGATAAAGCCGAGCAGCGCCGCGAGCGCGATGCCGGCGAGGGCCAGCGCCTCGGGTGAGCGCCAGTCGAGCGTGTTGCCGCCAAAGCTGGTCAAGAGGATCAGCGCGGTCAGCATCACGCCGAGCAAAGCCGCGCCGCCGAGATCGAGGCGCGGCTGGCGGCGTGTCGCGGGGGCGTTGAAGGCCCAGCCGATCACCGCGAGCGCGAGCAGGCCGAGCGGCAGGTTGATGTAGAAAATCCAGCGCCAGTTCAGTTGCTCGACAAAGAAGCCACCGATCAGCGGGCCGAGCACGGTCGAGAGGCCGAAAATGCCGCCAAAGACACCCTGATAACGACCGCGCTCGCGCGGCGAGAACAGGTCGCCGACCACCGCCATGATGGTCACCATCAGCCCGCCGCCGCCGAGCCCCTGCAGCGCGCGGAACACGATCAACGCGCCCATCGATTGGCTGAGGCCGCACAGCACCGAGCCGACGAGGAACAACAGGATCGCCGATTGCAGCACGATCTTGCGGCCGAACAGGTCACCAAGCTTGCCGTAGAGCGGGGTGACGATCGTGGTGGCGAGCAGATAGGCGGTGACGATCCACGACAGATGGGCGAGCTGGCCGAACTCGCCGACGATAGTCGGCAGCGCGGTCGCGACGATCGTCTGATCGAGCGAGGCGAGCAGCATCACCACCATCAGCGCACCATAGATCGCGCGGATGTTCCGGCTGGTCATCGTGGTCGGCGCTGGCGACGGCGCGGCGGTCTCGCCCGTATCGGGCATCGATGTCTCCAACCCAAGGCGTCACTCGTGGCGTCGCTGGCAAACGCTGCGGCGGACTTACGATGTATGCCGCCTCACGCCGATCTGCGTCTTCGCCATGGGCGCATGCCGGGTTTGCTGTAGCAGCGGCTTGCCGCCATTCGTAAGATAGCGATACGGTTTCAAAGCCAAATCGCGTGACCGTGCCGCGCAGAGACAGGGAGCCATCGATGTTCGGACACAAGCTCATTTCCGGCGACAACCATATCGACCTGACCTATTGCCCGGCCGATTTGTGGTCGTCGCAGGCGCCGCAGAAGTGGAAGAAGCTGGCGCCGCGCGTCGAGGAGCGCAACGACGGCCAACATTGGTTTGTCGACGATATCGACCGCGGCATGTGGAACGGCGTCGGCCCCGGCTTTCTGCCGTACACCAAGGGCGCGTTCGATCATATCGACGAAATGCAGTCGCTCGGGTTCGAGTGGAACTCGTACCCCGGCGGCGTGTCGCGGCCGACCACGCCGGAGCTGCGACTCGCCGACCTCGATCGCGATGGTCTCGAAAAGGAGATCATCTACGGCTGTCTGATGGTCAACGATCTGCTCGACAGCGCCGATCTGCGTATTTGGGTCGATCAGATGTACAATGACTGGGTCGCCGATTTCGCCAAGCGCTCCGACGCGAACCGCGTCTTCCCGTTGGCGATCATCCCCAACACCGATCCCAAGGCCGCGGCCGCCGAAGTGCGGCGCTGCGCCAAGATGGGGTTGAAGGGCGGTGACCTCGCGTTCAAGCGGATGACCCCGCCGCTCTACCATCCCGACTGGTTCGCGCTGTGCGAGGCCTCCGCTGAGTGCAAATTCCCGATCTCGTTCCACTCGACCGGGTTCAAGGCGGTGCGCGCGCCCGACACGCCCGAGATGGAAAAAGAGGTCTTCACGCAGTGGCGGCTGGTGCGCTCGACCTTGTTCCAGCTCGACACGATGGAGGTATTGGCCTCGATCCTCGCTTCGGGCGCTTGCGAGAAATACCCCGACTTCAACTTTGTCCTCGGGGAGAGCGGCGTTACGTGGCTGCCCTATGTGTTCGACCGCTGCGACACCGAGTATCACGACCGGGCGCGCAGGCTCGGCTTCAAGATGAAGCCGAGCGACTATTTCCGCCGCCAGGGCTTTGTGACCTATCAGCAGGACAAGTACCTCGAGCCGATCGTCCCGTTGATCGGCGAGGACAACATCATCTGGGGCGCCGACTACCCGCACCCGGATTGCATCTGGCCGAACTCGCGGGCGACGCTCGAACAGAACCTCGCCGGGTTCTCGGCCAGCACGCAGAAGAAGATCGTGCACGACAACGTGGTGCGGCTCTACGGGCTGAACTAGCTCCCGCAAACGTTCCGCGAAACGGCCGGGTTTTGCCCGGCCGTTTTCTTTTGTCGTTAGAGCGCCGGCAATCCCGGCTCGGTGCCGGGGTCGAGCTGCATGTCAAAGGCGGTGAGGAGCGCCGCCGTCGCCGCGTAATTGCCCATCAGCGCGACGAGATCGACCAGCTTGCGGCGGCCGAATTGCGCCAGGGCGCGGGTATAGGTCGCTGACGAAACTCGGCGCGCGCCGAAAATCTCGCGGCTGAGGACGATGACAGCGGCGTCGGCCTCATCGATGCCGTCGAGCGCGTGGCGATGGCGGACGATATCGATCAGCTCCGGCGCGATGCCTTCTTTCAAGGCTTCGGGTTCGTGCGCCGCCCATTCGAACTGGCTGTCGAGCTCGCGCGCGGTGACGAGGATCGCCAGCTCGCGCAGACGGCCGCCAAGCCCGGAATCGAACCGCAGATAATGGTTGAGCGGGCGCGACACGCGGGAAAGGTCCGGGCTGTGCAGCTGGATGCCGCCCGGCCCGCGCAGCCCGCGCAGGTTTTGCGATGACGTGCTGGTCAGCCGGTCATAGATGGCCTGCCCCTCGGCGCTGAGCTCGTCGCGGCGGGGCAGGGGAAGCCGACAGCCGGAGTCGGGGTCGATGTCGGGTGGGTATTGCTGTGGGGGCATTGTGCGTCCTTTGAGACGCGCCCTGAAGGGCGCTCCCCAAGATGACGATTTTCTTTGCCCGCTTAAACCTGCGTCACCCTGAGGAGCCCACGAAGTGGGCGTCTCGAATGCTGCTACGACGTTTACCGGTCGACCCAGGCGATGCGCAGGATGTTGGTGGCGCCGGGGGTGCCGAAGGGGACGCCGGCGGTGATCACGACGCGCTGGCCCGGCTGGGCGATGCCTTCGCGATGGGCGGCGCGCACCGCCTTTTGCACCATGTCCGAGAAGCTCTTGATGTCGGCGCTGTGGACGCAATGCGCGCCCCATAGCAGCGCCATCCGCCGCGCGGTGCCGATATGCGGCGTCATCGCGAGGATCGGCACGCCCGGGCGCTCGCGCGCGGCGCGCAGCGCGGTCGCGCCGGAGCTGGTGAACGAGACGATCGCCGCCGCACCGACGGTCGCCGCGACTTGGCAGGCCGCGGCGCTGATCGCGTCCGGGTCGGTGTGCTCGTGTTCCATGACCGTCTGCAGGCTCGGGAAATAGAGCGGGTCGGCCTGCACGCGCTGGGCGATGCGGTCCATGATCGTCACCGCCTCGATCGGGTAGTCGCCGACGGCGGTTTCCGCCGACAGCATGACGGCGTCGGCGCCTTCGTAGACCGCGGTCGCGACATCCGAGGCCTCGGCGCGGGTCGGGGTCGGCGCGTTGATCATCGATTCGAGCATCTGCGTCGCGACGATGACCGGTTTGCCGGCGAGGCGGCAGGCGTGGATGACCTGCTTTTGCACTGTCGGGACGTCTTCTGGCGGCATTTCCACGCCAAGATCGCCGCGCGCGACCATCAGCGCATCGGCGAGGTCGATGATCTCGCCCAGCCGGCGGATCGCTGACGGCTTTTCGAGCTTGACGAGCAGGCCCGCGGCGTTGCCGATCAGCTTGCGGCCTTCGGCGACATCCTCGGGGCGCTGCACAAAAGACAGGGCGATCCAGTCGGCGCCGTTTTCGAGCGCAAACGACAGATCGGCGCGGTCCTTGTCGGTGACCGCCGAGATCGGCAGTACGCAATGCGGGACGTTGACGCCCTTGTGGTTTGACAAGGTGCCGCCGACGAGACATTCGGTCTCGGCGAAATCGGGGCCGCAATCGACGACCCTAAGGCGCACCTTGCCGTCGTCGATCAAGAGTTCGTTGCCGGGCTCCAGTGCGCGGAACACTTCCGGGTGCGGCAGCGGCGCGCGGTCCTTGTCGCCGAGCTTGTCGTCGAGATCGAGCCGGAAATCGGTGCCGGCGGGCAGCTCGACGCGGCCATTGGCGAAGTTGCCCAGGCGCAGCTTTGGCCCCTGCATGTCGGCGAGGATGCCGATCGGACGCCCGGTGTCGTGCTCCACCTGGCGGATCGCCGCGAACAGCTTTTTGTGATCGTCGTGCGTGCCGTGGCTGAAATTGCAGCGGAAGACGTCGACCCCGGCGTCGAACAGCGCGCGCAGCACCGCGAGGCTCGAGCTCGCCGGGCCGAGCGTCGCGACGATCTTGGCGCTGCGCTGACGGCGCGGCGCCGGCCGTCGCCCGCGCGCCCGCTCAGCGGGCAGCGTCAGCGACGACGAGGATGGCGCGAAAGTCGTTAACATTGGTCAGCGTCGGCCCGGTGACGACAAGATCGCCAAGTGCATTGAAGAACCCCCAGGCATCGTTTTCGGCCATTGCCGTCTTGATCGCAACGCCGTTCGCCGCGGCGCGTGCGATGCTGTCTGGCAATAAAATCGCTCCGGCATTGTCCTCGGTTCCGTCGATTCCGTCAGTATCGCACGCAATCGCGGCGATGCCCGGCGCGCCGTCCAAGGCCGCCGCCAGCGACAGCAGAAATTCGCTGTTGCGACCGCCGCGTCCCTCACCGCGCACCGTAACCGTCGTCTCGCCGCCCGACAGCAGCACCGCGGGCAAGGGGACGGGGCCGGCGCCGACGCGCAACCTGCCATTGCGAAGTTGCAGTGCAATTGCGGCATGCATGAGGCCGATATCGCGCGCCTCGCCCTCGATGCGGTCGCTGAGCACGATCGGCGTGACGCCCGCGCTTTGTGCCGCCTCGGCGGCGGCGCTAAGCGCCTGCTGCGGGCTGGCGATCATCGTGTAGCGTGCGCTGGCGAAGATCGCGTCGCCGGGTTTGGGCGTCTCGTCCTTTGCCGCGGCGAGGTGCGCGATCACCGAGGCCGGCTCGGTGATGCGGTATTTCGCTAGCACGGCGCGCGCATCGGCGAAGGTCGTCGGGTCGGGCACGGTAGGGCCCGAGGCAATGACCGCCGGGTCGTCACCCGGCACATCGGATATCGCCAGGGTCACAATTCGTGCCCTTGGCTTTCCCTGCGCAGCAGCGGCGGCGAGCCGGCCGCCCTTGATCGCCGAGAGATGTTTTCGGACCGTGTTGATCTCGCCGATCGTCGCACCCGAGCGCAGCAGCGCGCGCGTCACGGCTTGTTTATCCTCGAGCGTCAGGCCGGGCGCCGGCATGGCGAGGAGCGCCGAGCCGCCGCCCGAGACGAGGAACACCAGCTGATCGTCAGCGCCGAGGCCGCTCGCCAGGTCGAGGATGCGTTGCGCGGCGCGCTGCCCCGCGGCGTCGGGGACCGGATGGCTGGCCTCGACGATCTCGATCCTGTCGCAGGGCGCCGCATGACCGTGCCGCGTCACGACAAGGCCTTCGAGCTTCCCCGGCCAGAGCTGCTCGAAGGCCCGCGCCATCGCCGCCGATGCCTTTCCGGCGCCGACGACCACGGTGCGGCCGGACACGGGCGCCGGCATCGCCGGCGCGATCGCCCGATAGGGATCGGCCGCCGCCAAGGCGGCGTCAAACAATCCGCGCAGGAATTTCCTCGCGAAATCTTGGGCAAAGTCCTGGGGCGCGACCCCATCGCGCGGGTTCAATTCTCGATTCCGTCTTGCCAATCCTCGTGCCATTTCATATCGAGCGCGGCGGAAAGGCCAGCGCTAGATCGGCGTGCGCGGCCGCCTGACCGCGCGATACCCGCGCGACGTGGTGCCGCAGCCGGCGGCGAGTGATGTGGAGATGACCGAGTGACGATGCGCCGCCGGGGCGGAACGACAATGGCCGCAGCGATCTTAGCGGCGCTGGGACTGGCGCCCGCAGGGCCGGTTGTGGCTCAAAACGCGGCGCCGATTCCGCAACCCGCGCCGACACCCGCACCCGCGCCGCAACCACAGCCGACGGCTCCGGTTCCCGCGCCGGCGCCGATTGCGCCCGGGGCGCCTGCGGCAGCCGCTGCGCCGGCCGAGCCAGCGCTCGCGCCGCCGGAGACGCCGTTCGCCGAGATTTTCTCGCATCTGGCGGGGCATCTGGTGAGCGTCGTCGTCAATATCTCGACGACGACCGCGCCGCTGCCCGCGAAGGCGACGCAGGACACCGCGCCGCAATCGCCGAGCGCCTCGCTCGACGATTTGTTCCGCGATTTCTTTGGCGACAAGGGTGCACCGGGACAACCGGGGTTGCGCGCGGCGTCGCTCGGCTCGGGCTTTATCATTGACCCGTCGGGCCTAATCGTCACCAACGCGCATGTCATCGCCAATGCCGACCAGATCACCGTGACTCTCAGTGACGACACCGCGCTGCAGGCCAAGGTGATCGGCCGCGATAGCGTGACCGATCTGGCGCTGCTCAAGGTCGATGTGAAGACTCCGCTGCCGGCGGCGAGCTGGGGCGATTCAACAAAGGCCAAGGTCGGTGACTGGGTGCTGGCGATCGGCAACCCGTTCGGGCTCGGCGGCACGGTGACCGCGGGCATCATCTCGGCGACCGCGCGCGACATTCATTCCGGGCCCTACGACGACTATCTGCAGACCGACGCGTCGATCAATCGCGGCAATTCCGGCGGGCCAATGTTCAACCTCCAGGGCGAGGTGATCGGCATCAACACGGCGATCTACTCGCCGTCCGGCGGCTCGATCGGGATCGGCTTCGCGGTGCCGACCGCGCTTGCCGAACCGATCATCGACCAGCTCAAGACGACCGGGAAAGTCGAGCGAGGGTGGATCGGCGCGCGGATCCAGCCGGTAACCGACGAGATCGCCGAGAGCATCGGTCTCGACAAGGCGCGTGGCGCGCTGGTCGCGTCGGTCGACCAGGCGAGCCCGGCGATGCAGGGTGGTCTCAAACCGGGCGATGTGATCCTGACCTATGATGGCAAGCCCGTCGACCGCAGCCGGCAATTGCCGCGGTTTGTCGCCGATTCAGTCCCCGACAAGCCGGTCAAGGTGACTATCTGGCGTGACGGCAAGGAAACCGAGCAGACGATGACCGTCGTCGCCTACGACCCGAACCGGCCGCAGCCGCAGCCCCCCGCGCCCGAGCAGCCCAAGCCGCCGCCGACCATCGATATGATCGGCCTCAAGATCGCCCGGCTGACGCCCGAATGGCGCAAGTATTTTGGCTTGCCCGACATCGCACGCGGCATCGTCATCGTCGATGTGCCGCAAAACAGCGGCGGCTCGGCTCAGGGGCTGCGCGCCGGCGACCTGCTCGTGGCGGCGGGCGAAACTCCGGTCAACACCCCTGACGAAGTACTGCAGCATATCGCCGCGGCGAAGCACGCCGGGCGCAAGAACATCCTGATCCGCGTCGAGCGCGATGGGAATTACCGCTTTGTCACGCTGCCCATCCCGGAAGGCTGACCGCGACGCGCCTCAGTAAAGGCCGGCGTGCGGGAATACCCAGCGCGTGCCTTTCGGACCGCTCTCACCATAGATGCCGGGCGCACCGCCATTTTGCGGCGGATGTCCGGTGACCTGGGAGATCAGGGTGCCGTTGACGTAGAACGCCGCCTTATCGCCCTGGGTGACGATCTCGATCTCGTTGGCGGCACCGGGCGCGGTGTTGACCGCGGGTGCGGCCGCCGGCGTCGCGACGACTTGCCAGATGCCGTGGTTCAGCCGGTCGATGGACGCTTTGCCGTCGAGGGTGATCGTCGCGGTGTAGAAATTCTGCTGGTCTGAGCCCCAAAACCAGACGCCGACGGCGCCGACGCCGTTTTGGTCGGCCGGGCTGGGGAGGGTGGCCGGGTTGATTTCCCGGATGCACCAGTCACCCTGCGCCATGGTCAAGTTCGAGTTCGACCGCCACGCGCTGCCACTCGCCGGCGGCGTCAACACCAGCCCGCCCGGCGTAAACGCGGCGATATTGTCGGGCTGACCCCAACCGGGATCGGGGTTTTTGAAATTGTCCTCGAAGATCGGGTTGGTGGTTTTCTGACACGCCGACGCGGCGCTCGCCGCGCAGCACAGCACCGCCAATCCGACGCACAAAAATTTTCCCGCCACGATCGTCCCCTTTACCGGCTTCCCCGTTACCGGCATCGAAATTGTCGTCGAGCGTCGATGCGCCGTCAAATTGCGGCGATGCGGGCAATGAGGCTGGGCGGCGAAGCGGCGGATTTCCTACTCGGCGGCGAGCGCATGCGGGTCGGCCGCGCCGCGGAAGCGGGCGAGAAGAGATTCGGACTTTTGCGCGACGCGCTGGCGATTCGCTTCCTTGATGTGACCGAAGCCACGGATTTCGAGCGGCAGCGCCGCCAACTCGGTGGCGATGGCGTGGTTGCTTTCGGTCAGCGTGGCGACGATCTCGCCGAGTTGCGCCTCGTATTCGGCGATCGCCGTGCGCTCGGCGCGCCGTTCTTCGGTGCGGCCGAAAATGTCGAAGACCGTGCCGCGCAGGAATTTGAGCTTCGCCAGTACGCGGAAGCCCGTCAGCATCCACGGCCCGTATTCATGCTTGATGAGATGCCCGCTGACGGGATCGCGCCCGGCGGTGAGCGGCGGCGCGAGATGGAATTTGAGCCGGTAGTCGCCTTCGAACTGCTCGCCGATCCGCTTCACGAAGCCGGTATCGGTGTAGAGCCGCGCGACCTCGTACTCGTCCTTGTAGGCCATTAGCTTGAAGAGCGCGCGGGCGGCGGCATCGGTGAGCGCCGTGCTGCCGGCGAGCGCGGCGGTTTCGGTCGCGCGCACCCGGTCGATCCATTGCGTGTAGCGCGCCGCGTACGTGGCGTTTTGATATTCAGTGAGGAACGCCGTTCGGCGCGCGATGATTTCGTCGAGTGTCTCGGACAGACGGTGCGTTTCGGGCGCCGCGTCGGCCGGTTGCGCGCGCGACGCGA
This sequence comes from Allostellaceae bacterium, assembly GCA_035570495.1. GTDB lineage: Bacteria > Pseudomonadota > Alphaproteobacteria > ATCC43930 > CGMCC-115725 > DATARH01. The sequence goes on from DATMLO010000198.1 coordinate 9,365, forward strand.
CCAGCTCCTGGTCGAGCGCCGCGCGGCGACCCCAGCGGAAGGCGCGCCGATTGAACTCGACCGCGGTGCCGTTGAGCTCGATCGCGCGCAAGATCGCCTCGCCCGAGACCGGCACGAGTCCGCGCTGATAAGCAAAGCCGAGCATGAACAAATTGGTCGCCAGCGAGTCGCCGAGCAGCCCGGTCGCGAGGCCTGTCGCATCGAGAAACTCGGCGCCGCCCTGGCCGACCGCATTTTCCACCGCGCGGCGCAAATCGCGCTGCGGGAAGGCGAGGTCGGGGTTGCGGGTGAAATCGCCGGTGATCGTCTCGTGGCTGTTGATGATCGCGTGCGTCTCGCCCGGCCGCAGCTTTGACAGGGCTTCGCCGCTCGCCGACACCACGAGATCGCAACCGAGCAGCAGCCGCGCGCCGCCATTGGCGATGCGCACCGCGTGGATCGCCTCCGGGCTTGCGGCGATCCGCACATGGCTCAGCACGGCGCCGCCCTTTTGCGCGAGGCCGGTCATGTCGAGCACGGTGACGCCCTTGCCCTCGAGATGCGCCGCCATGCCGAGGAGCGCGCCGATCGTCACCACGCCGGTGCCGCCGACCCCGGTGACGAGGATGCCATAGGGATCTGTGAACGCGGGGAGGGCAGGCTCGGGAAGGTCGGGCAACCCGGCCTCGCCGGCGTCGCCGCCCTCGCGCTTCTTAAGGTTGCCGCCCTCGACTGTCACAAAGCTGGGGCAGAACCCCTTGAGGCACGAATAGTCCTTGTTGCAGCTCGATTGGTCGATCGCGCGCTTCCGGCCGAATTCGGTCTCGACCGGGACGACCGAAACGCAATTCGATTGCGTCGAGCAATCGCCGCAGCCCTCGCAGACGAGGTCGTTGATGACGACGCGCTTGGCCGGGTCGGGGAAGCGGCCGCGCTTCCTGCGGCGGCGCTTCTCGGCGGCGCAGGTCTGGTCGTAGACGATCGCCGAGACGCCCTTGAACTCGCGGATGTCGCGCTGAATCTCGTCGAGATCGTCGCGGTGACGCACGGTCGAGCCTGGCGGGAAATCGGTGCCGGGCGGGTATTTCTGCGGTTCGTCGCTGACGATGACGATCGGCGCGACGCCCTCGGCGGCGAGCTGGCGCGCGACCCGCGGCACGGTGAGACTGCCATCGAGCGGCTGGCCGCCGGTCATCGCCACCGCGTCGTTGAACAGCACCTTGTAGGTCATGTTGACCTTGGCGGCGACCGCGGCGCGGATCGCCAGGATGCCGGAATGCGTGTAGGTGCCGTCGCCGATATTGGCGAAGACGTGCGGCGTCTCGACAAAGGGCGACTGGCCGATCCATGCCGCGCCTTCGCCGCCCATCTGGCTGAAGGTCGCGGTTGAGCGATCCATGAATTGCGACAAGTAGTGACAGCCGATGCCGGCGAGCGCGCGGCTGCCCTCGGGCAGCTTTGTCGAGGTGTTGTGCGGGCAGCCCGAGCAGAAATACGGCGTGCGTAAAAACGGCACGACATTGCCGGAGAGCTGCTTTTCCTTTTCTTCGAGAAATGCCAGCCGCTCGGCGATGCGCGGCGACTGCCGGAAACGGGTGAGCCGCTTGGCGATGACGCGGGCGATCTGCGCCGGCGACAATTCGCCGGGCGAGGGGAGGATCCATTCGCCCGTCTCGTCATGCTTGCCGATGACGCGCGGCCGCGAATTGACCGGCCAGTTGAAGAGCTGCTCCTTGAGCTGCGTTTCGATGACCGCGCGCTTTTCCTCGACGACAAGGACTTCTTCCAAACCCTCGGCAAAGGCGCGCACGCCGTGCGGCTCGAGCGGCCAGGCCATCGCCACCTTGTAGACCCGGAGACCGATCGCCTCGGCTTCCGCCGCGTCGATGCCTAGATCGTCAAGCGCCTGGCAGACGTCGAGATAGGATTTGCCGGTGGTGACGATGCCGAAGCGCGGCTCGCGGCTGTCGATGACAATGCGGTCGAGCTTGTTGGCGCGGGCAAAGGCGCGCACCGCGTCGAGCTTCCAGCGATGCAGCCGCATCTCCTGGTCGAGCGGCGTGTCGGGCCAGCGGATGCTGAGCCCGCCCGGCGGCATGACGAAATCTTGCGGTGTGACGATACTGACGCGGTCGGGGTGCAGGTTGATCGAGGCGGAGGAGTCCATCGTCTCGGCGACGGTCTTGAACCCGACCCAGCACCCCGAATAGCGTGACATCGCCCAGCCATAGAGGCCGAGATCGAGAATGTCCTCGACCCCCGCGGGATTGAGGATCGGGATCGCCGCGTCGATAAAGGCAAGTTCGGATTGGTGCGCGAGCGTCGAGGATTTGCAGGTGTGGTCGTCGCCGGCGATGGCGAGCACGCCGCCATGCGGCGCGGTGCCGGCAGAATTGCCATGCTTTAAGGGATCGCCGCTGCGGTCGACCCCGGGTCCCTTGCCGTACCAGATCGCGAAGACGCCGTCGTATTTGGCGCCGGGAAAGAGGCCGATCTGCTGCGAGCCCCAGACCGAAGTCGCGCCGATCTCCTCGTTGATCGCCGGCTGAAACTTGATGTGGTTGCTGTCGAGAAAGCGCCGCGCGCCCCACAGCGCCTGGTCGAAGCCGCCAAGCGGCGAGCCGCGATAGCCGGCGATAAAGCAACCCGTATTAAGCCCGGAAGCGGCATCGCGCTGGCGCTGCATGATCGGCAGCCGCACCAGCGCCTGCGTTCCGGTCAGATAGACGCGACCTTCTTCGAGCGCGTATTTGTCGTCGAGCGTGACCGCCGCTAGCGGCATCGCGGCCTCCAATGTCCTCTGGGGGCACCCTAGCGCAGGTTTGATTCTCTTTGAACCCGTGCTCTCGCGCTCGATTGATATGGCTGGATTGTCGGCGCCCGTGAGCCGAATTCGCCGGAACCCATTGCATATCAGTCATCTGCGGCTGCGTGGGCCGTTGCAGCGCGCGATTTGCAGGAGTAAGGCTCGATCATCGATTTTTCTTTAAACAAAAGGGCTGGCCCATGAGCGCGCCCGTTCTCGTCCGCGAGGCTGCAAGGCCGGAACTGATCGCCGCGTTAAGGCAGCGGCTCGGCGATCGCCTGTCGACATCGGCCGCGGTGTGCGACCGGCACGGCAAGGACGAGTCCTACCATCAGCCGCACGCGCCCGACGCCGTCGCGTTTGTGCAGAGCACGGATGAGGTCGTCGAGGTCGTCAAGCTCTGCGCCCAATACAAGACGCCGATCATCCCCTTCGGCACCGGCACCTCGCTGGAGGGCCATGTCGCCGCGCTCAAAGGCGGCGTCTGCATCGACCTGTCGCAGATGAACCGCATCCTGCGGGTCGGCGCCGAAGATCTCGACGTGACCGTCGAGGCCGGGGTGACGCGCAAGCAATTGAACGAATATCTGCGCGATACCGGACTGTTCTTTCCGGTCGACCCGGGCGCCGATGCGTCGCTCGGCGGCATGGCGTCGACACGCGCCTCGGGCACCAACGCGGTGCGCTACGGCACGATGCGCGAAAACGTGCTGGCGCTGACCGTCGTACTGCCCGACGGGAAGGTGATCCACACGTCGCGCCGGCCGCGCAAATCGGCGGCGGGCTATGACCTCACCCGGCTGTTTGTCGGCTCGGAGGGGACGCTCGGCGTCATCACCGAGGTGACGGTGCGGCTCTACGGCATTCCGGAAGCGATCTCGGCGGCGGTTTGCGCGTTTCCGACGATCGATGCGGCGGTCAACACGGTGATCTTGATCATTCAGAGCGGTATCCCGGTGGCGCGCATCGAGCTCTTGGACGAGCCGCAGATGGAGGCGATCAACAAATATTCGAAGCTCGACCACAAGATCGCGCCGACGCTCTTCTTCGAGTTTCATGGGACAGCCGCCGGGGTGGCCGAGCAGGTCGAGCTGGTGAAGGACATCGCGGCCGAGCATGGCGGCGACGATTTTCGCTGGGCGACGAGCCAGGAAGAGCGCTCGAAACTATGGCAGGCGCGGCATGACGCGTACTACGCGGCGCTGGCGCTGCGCCCCGGATCGAAGGGTTGGGCGACAGATGTCTGCGTGCCGATCTCGCGTCTCGCCGAATGCATTGCCGAGACGAAGATCGATCTTGCCCAGTCGTCGATCCCGTCCGCGCTCGCCGGTCATGTCGGCGATGGTAATTTTCACCTTATTTTCATGATCGACCCCAATCGTCCGGAAGAAATTGCGGAAGCAAGTCGGTTGAATGACAGAATGGTGACACGCGCGTTGGCGATGGACGGCACTTGTACGGGTGAGCATGGAATTGGTTATGGAAAGATGGACTTTCTGTTCGCCGAGCACGGTGATGCCGTCAATGTGATGGCGTCGATCAAGCGCGCGATCGATCCCGAGAACCTGATGAACCCGGGAAAGATTATTCGCATTTGAGCCATCTCGCTCGTGACCGAGACGGGTACACAGCGAACTTCATGGTTGAATTTCTCGTTTTTCGATGAATAAACCGCTTCACTGATCGGTTTCTTGGCGGTATTGTACTGCCGAGAACTTAATTCCGATTGGCCTTGCTCCGACAAGGCCGCGGCCAGAAACCGGCCGGTCACACTGAAAAACCTAATGTCGTATCTTGGGTCTAGCTCTTCTGGCTGTCATGGCGTGTTCATGATTCGACAATATTGTGCAAACGCTGCCGGCAGGAATCCTGAGTGAAGACGTTGAAGCAAGGGTTGGGGATGGATAAGCCAGGTAAACGAGGGAAGATTCCGCAATCGGATTGGCCACTCATCATGGCTCGTTACGAAGCGGGGGAAACGCTGTCCAGTATTGCGCGAACCTATGACTGCTCGCCGCCGGCGATCTCCTACATCGTAAGCCGCAGCAAGGCAAAGCCGGCAATAGAAGAGTCGCCGCAACCGGCGGTCGAGCCGCAGCTTGTCAAGACCGCCGCAAATGGCGCGACGTCGAACGATTCGGTTCCGGTCGAACCGACCGCGATCGTGAAACCGCCCGCTGTTGCCATAAGGCGGGAGCCGCCGCCGCTTCCGGCCACCAATGGGGCGGCGGCGGATGCCGACCAGCGTCGCACTCTTCACCTTTCGCTCGGCGGCAATAGCAATGGCACCGGTAATGGCAATGGTCACGCGGGCATGAACGGAAACGGACATAGCAACGGGAACGGGCACAGCAATGGCAACGGGCTGAGCCCCGAAGCGCCAGCGCGTCCCGATTTTGCGGCGCCGCGTGCGCAGGCACAGGCCTTTGGCGAGCGGATGTCGCCGCCGCCGTTTTCGGCGCCGCCGCGCAATCCGCCGCCGTTTGATGCCGGGCGCAACGGCCGCGAGGCGTTTGCGATGCCCGAGGGCCGTCCGAACGCTCAGCAGCCGCGCGACACCGATGCCGTGGGCAAGAATGGCGCGTTTATCGACCAGGAACTGCGCAGCCGCGTCGATGGCGACATCGCCGCGTTTCTCGCGGCATTCGATGCGGCGCTCTCCGCTGACACGCAGGAAAGCCGTTTTGGCTTGCGCGAGGCGACCGACCGGCTGCTCCGCGCCGGTGCGCGCACCCGCATCGAGCTGGAGCGGCTTGAAGCGCGAGTGCCTCTTGCGTCGCGTGACGCCGCCGCGGCGCCCGACCCGGCGGCTTGGCGGTATCGCCAGTAGCGGGCTCGTCCTTCCGGACAAAAGGGCGCCCGGTTGGGCGCCCTTTTCTTTTGCCTCGATGACGGTCGAGGCGGTCGCGTTATCCGGCGTTCTTGCTCAAATCGACGCCGAGATATTGCGTCACGCCGTGGCGATTGAGCAGCAGCAGCGCGCTCTTGTTTGGCGATTTGGAGATGTCTTGCAGCCGATCGGCGGCCTCTTGCGGCGAGGTGGCCGGCTGCTGGTCGATCGACATGATCACATCGCCCCGGGCGAGGCCGATATTGTCGGCGACGCTGCCGTTTTCGACATGGGTAATGACGACACCGTGCACGTCGCGCCCAAGATGCAAGTCGTGCCGGAAGTCATTGGTCAATGACGCGAGGCGCAATCCCAGCGGTCCGACGCTGCTTTCCACCGGCTGGCCTTGGTCGTTATTGCCATTGTCGGCAGAAGCGACCTGCGGGTTGCTCGGCATCTCGCCGAGCTTGACGCTGACCTGCTGCTCCTTGCCGTCGCGCCACACGGTCAGCGAGGCGCTGGCGCCCGGCGCGCTGCCGGCGACATCGTGCGGCAGGTCGCGCAGCTTGGTGATCTCCTGGCCATTGAAAGCCAGGATCACATCACCTTGCTTCAGCCCGGCCGCCGCGCTCGGGCTGTTCGGCGTCACAACCGCGACGAGCGCGCCGTGATCGCCCTTAAGCCCAAGGCTCGACGCGATTGCCGGCGTAACGGGCTGGATTTGCACGCCGAGCCAACCGCGCTCGACCTTACCGTGGTCCTCGAGCGCGCTGACCACCTGCTTGGCGACGGTCGACGGCACGGCGAAGCCGATGCCGACGCTGCCGCCGTTCGGCGAATAGATCGCGGTGTTGATGCCGATGACCTGGCCGTTGAGGTTGAAGGTCGGGCCGCCGGAGTTGCCGCGGTTGATTGGCGCATCGATCTGCAGGAAGTCGTCGAACTGGCCGGTATGGATGTCGCGGCCGCGCGCCGAGATGATGCCGGTCGTCACCGAGCCGCCGAGCCCGAACGGATTGCCGACCGCGACGACCCAATCGCCGATCTGCGCAGCGTCGCTGTCGCCGAAGCTCACATAGGGCAGCGGCTTGCCGGCGTCGATCTTGAGTACCGCGAGGTCGGTGCGCGCATCGGTGCCGATGATCTTGGCGGTATATTTGTCGCCGTCCTGCAAGGTGACCTCAACCTTGCTGGCATCGCCGACGACGTGCTTGTTGGTCACGATGTGGCCGTCGGCATCGATGATAAAGCCCGAGCCGAGCGCGATGCGCTTGACGGCACCGCCGCCTTCATCGCCCTGACCTTCGTCGAAGGGGTTGTTCTGGCCCTGCTGGTCGAAGAAGCGCCGCAGCATCTCGTCAAACGGCGACTGGCGGAAATTTTGGCCCTGGTCGTCGCCTTCGCTTTCCTGATCGGCCATTGGCGAGGCCTTCTGGTTCTCGGTCACCGAGATGTTGACCACCGCCGGCAGCACGCGCTTTACCAGCGGCGCGAAGCTCTCCTGCTGCATCATGACGCCCGGCGCCGGCACGTTCGGCGTCGCGGTGCTCGACGCTGGCGCTTGCGCCCAGACGTCCGCGCAAAGTGCGAGAACGGAGGCGAGCCCCACGCCCGCCAGCACCGCACCGCGCGGCTTTGACTTGAAAGTCATGGTCCGTTGTCTCCTGACAAGTTGTGGTCCGTTGGCCGGTTCGCCCAAGCGCGAGACCGCCGCTCTAAGCTGTTCAACGCCTAAAGTGGCCTTTGAAGCTAACAGCCCGCTTTCGAGAGAATGAATTCGCTGTAACCTGTCGGCCGACCGATTGAGGCGACCCCTTCAGCAAGGAGCGACCATGGCCCGCTATACGAAGCTAGATCCCGCCACGATGAACGCCGCGCAGAAGGCGGTGGTCGACGAGATCGTCTCCGGAAAGCGCGGGCGGTTCGGCGGCCCGTTCGAGATTCTCCTGCGCTCGCCGGAGGTCTGCAAACACCTGTCGCGGCTCGGCGAGTATCTGCGCTGGGGCAGCTCGCTATCGGCGGCGCTGTCGGAGCTGGCGATCTGCCTGACCGCGCGCCACATTCGCGCGAATTACGAGTGGCACGCGCATGCGCCGCTCGCCATTGAGGGCGGTGTGCCGGCCGCGGCGATCGAGGCGATCCGCACCGGCGCGGCACCGCAATTCCAGGCGAAGGATCAGGCGCTCGTCTACAAACTCGTCAGCGAGCTGATCGATACCAAGCGCCTCAGCGATGCGAGCTTTGCCGAGGGTATCGCCGCATTTGGCGAGCAGGGCGTTGTCGAGCTCGGCACGATCATCGGCTACTACACCGCGATCGGCAACGCGCTCAACGTGTTCGAGGTGGCGCTCCCGCCGGGCCAGGCGCCGTATTTTTCATGACCTCAGGCGCCCGCCGCCAATCCCGAGCAATGGTGAACCCGGCGTGAGCGTGGCTCAGCCGGCGGCGGCGTCGAGCCTCCACAAACTCGGCCTGGCGGCGCTCGGGGTGGTCTTTGGCGATATCGGGACCAGTCCGCTCTACACCCTCAAGACGGTCTTATCACTGTCCGGCGGCGTGCCAGACCGGGACGCCGTGCTCGGCGTGCTCTCGCTGCTGATCTGGACGCTGATCATCGTGACGACGATCAAATACGTCAGCGTCGCGATGCGGATCGACAATGACGGGGAGGGCGGCATCCTCGCGCTGATGGCGCTCTTGGGGGTGAATCGGGCGCGGCGCCCGGCGATTATTGCCTTTGGCCTGTTGGGCGCGGCGCTGATCTACGGCGATGGCGCGATCACCCCGGCGATATCGGTGCTCTCTGCCCTGGAAGGCCTCAATCTGCTGTGGCCGGCGTCGGCGAACTATGTTCTGCCCGGGACGGTGGTGATCCTTGTGCTGCTTTTCGCGATCCAGCCGCGGGGCACGTCGAGTATAGGGCGGATGTTCGGGCCGTTCATGCTGGTGTGGTTTATCGCGATCGCCGCGCTCGGGGTTTGGGGCGTCGCCGCCAATCCAGGCGTCCTCGTCGCGATCAATCCGCTCTATGGAGCGCGCTACCTGCTCGCCGGCGGTGCGGGGGCGTTTCTAGTGCTCGGCGGCGTGTTTTTATGCGTTACCGGCGCCGAGGCGCTTTATGCCGATATGGGCCATTTTGGCGCCCGGCCTATCCGCTTTGCCTGGTCGGCGGTGGTGTTCCCCAGCCTGGTACTCAATTACGCCGGGCAGGGCGCGTTTGTCCTCGCCGGTGGATCGATCAGCGACAATATCTTCTACCAGCTCTGCCCCGCGATGCTGCTGCCGCCTTTCGTCGTGCTGGCGACGATCGCCACGGTCATCGCGAGCCAGTCGATCATCACCGGCGCGTTTTCGATGACGCGGCAGGCCATCCAGCTCGGCTGGCTGCCGCGCATGCGGATCACCCAGACCTCGGCCGAGGGCTACGGGCAGATTTATGTCGGCGCGGTCAACTGGCTGTTGATGCTGGTGACCCTGGGGCTGGCCGTCGGCTTCGGCAAATCCGACAATCTGGCGTCGGCTTACGGGATCGCGGTCTCGGCGACGATGCTGATGACCTCGGTGCTGTTGTTTATCGCCATGCGCGAGATCCTGAACTGGAGTCTCGTTGTCGCCGCGGCGGTCGCCGGACTGTTTCTCGTGGTCGATGCCGGGTTCTTTGTCGCCAATTTCGCCAAGGTGCTGGATGGCGGCTGGGTGCCGCTCCTCCTGGCGGCGCTCGTTTACAGCGTCATGGTGGTCTGGCATCTGGGTGCTCAGGCGGTCGCCGCTCGGCTGCAAGAGGCAGCCGTACCCGTCGATGCGTTCATGGCGATGGTCGCGGAGCGGTCAGTCCCGCGGGTGCCCGGCGCCGCGGTGTTTTTGACCCGCACGAAGCACGACGTACCACCGGTCTTGTTGTGGCATGTGAAGCACAATCGCGCCTTGCACGAGACGCTCTTCGTGTTGACGGGGACCACCGAGTCCGTGCCATGGGTCGCCGATGGCGAGCGTCTCGCCATCAGCGAAATCGCGCCGAACTTCTGGCGCGCCGCGGCCCGCTTCGGGTTTATGGAACGGCCCGATGTTCCGGCGCTGCTCCGGCAGGCGCACGAGCGCGGGTGCACGATCGACCTATCCGACGTGACGTATTACGTCCGACATGAAACCGTGCTACCGGCCGAAGATGAAAAGGCGCTGCCGCGTTGGATCGAGGCGCTCTTTTCGGTGATGCAGCGCAACTCGACCCATGTGAGCGACTATTTCAAGCTGCCGACCGGCTCCGTCGTCGAGATCGGCCGCGAAGTCTCGATCTGAGCGAGCAATTGCCGTCTAGGCAGCCGGCAGGCCGCGCTCCAGCAGCATCGCCAGTCGACGGGCGAAAGCCGGTGGGTCGGGAAGCTGTTCGCCCTCGATGATGCGCGCCTGATCGAGCAGCAGCCAGGCAAACTCACCAAGCTGGTCGGAAGCGCCGGTCTCGCCGACTGTCGCCGCAAGGCGTTCGATCAGCCGGTGGTTTGGGTTGACCTCGAGGATGCGCTTCGATGCCGTGTCGAGCTGCCGGTGCGCCTTCAACAGGCGTTCGAGATGCATGTCCATGTCGCCCTCGTCGGCGACGAGGCAGACCGCGCTGTCGGTGAGCCGCGCCGAGCTGCGCACATCCTTGACCGCGTCGCCGAGCGCCAGCTTGAAGATCGCGATGAGGCTGCCGAGCTTGGCCGGCTCGGGCTTTTTCTTCTCCTCCGGCTTGTCCTCGGGTGCGGCGATCTTGTCGAGATCGACCCCGCCGCGCGTCGCCGACTTGAACGGCTTTTCCTTGAAATTGGGGATGGCATTGACCCAGAACTCGTCGATCGGGTCGGTCATCAGCAGCACTTCGACGCCGCGCGCGCGGAAGCCTTCGAGCTGCGGGCTTTGGCGCAGGAGGTCGAGATTGTCGCCGGTGATCGTGTAGATCGCCTCCTGGCCCGGCTTCATCGCCGCGACATAGTCGTCGAGCGAGACCCAGCCGTCACGCGTCGTCGAGCGGAAGCGGGCGAGGCCCAACAGCGTGTCGCGCTGGTCGCGATCCTCGTAGAGACCCTCTTTCAAAACCGCGCCAAAATTGTCCCAGAACTTCTCGTATTCCTCGATCGCGTCGGTCGCTTTTTTCTGCAATTCCGAGAGCACCCGGCCGGTCAGCTGGCGGCGCATGCGCGCGACCATCGGGTTTGACTGCAGCATCTCGCGGCTGATGTTGAGCGGCAGATCCTCGCTGTCGACGACCCCGCGCAGGAAACGCAGGTAGGACGGCACCATCTCGCCGTCATCGGTGATGAAGACGCGGCGGACATAGAGCTTCACCTGCGTCTTGCGCTCGGGCTCGAAGAGGTCGAACGGTTTTGTCTCCGGCATAAAGAGCAGATATGTGTACTCGACGACCCCCTCGGCGCGGGCGTGCAGGGTCAGCCACGGCGCGTCAAAGCCGTGGCCAACATGGTGGTAGAATTCCTTATATTGCTCTTCGGTGATCTCGCCGCGCGGCCGCGTCCACAGCGCCGAGGCGGTGTTGATCGTGTCTTCCTTGTTGCCGTCGGCGAGCACGATCGGCAGCGCGATATGGTCCGAATAGGTCTTGACGATCTGAGTGATGCGATGCGGCTCGAGGTATTCCTCATCGCCGTCGCGGATGGAGAGGGTGATGCGCGTGCCGCGCTTCAAATTGGGCTCGGGCTCGATGGTGAACTCGCCCTTGCCGTCGCTGGTCCAGCGCCAGCCCTGTTCCTCGCCGGCCTTGCGGCTCAGCACCTCGACCTGACTGGCGACCATGAAGGCCGAATAGAAGCCGACGCCGAACTGGCCGATGAGGCTCATGTCCTTTTTTTCGTCGCCGGACAGCTCCTTCATGAAGGCGGCGGTGCCGGAGCGGGCGATCGTGCCGAGGTTCTCAACCAGCTCGTCATGGTTCATGCCGATGCCGTTATCGGCGATCGTCAGCGTCTTTGACGATTTGACCGGGGTCAGCACGACCCGGTAATTGGCGTCGCCTTCGATCAAGCTTGGCTCGGTGATCGCCGCGTAGCGCAGCCGGTCGCAAGCGTCCGAGGCGTTGGAGATCAATTCGCGCAGGAAGATTTCCTTCTCGCTATAGAGCGAGTGCGCGACGATATCGAGCAGGCGGCTGACTTCGGCCTGGAAGGTCCGGGTTTCCTGGGGCATGTCAATCGGGGCTGGGTTGCTGGGCTTTAGTCGCAATATGTGGCGCTGAAACAAGCATCGCAAGAGTTCGGAACACGGAGACAACCAGATGATCAGCGGCCGCACGACACTGATCGCCCATCTCGGCTATCCCACCGAAACTTTCAAGGCGCCGATGATCTACAACCCGTGGTTCGAAAGCCGCGGGATCGATGCGGTCGTCGTGCCGATGGGCGTGATGACCGAGGATTATGCGACATTCCTCGGCGCGCTGTTCCGCCTTAGCAATATTCATGGCGCATTGGTGACGATGCCGCACAAGGTGACGACGGTCGGCATGCTCAGCACGGCGAGCGTCGCGGTGCAGGTGGCGGGGTCGTGCAACGCGATCCTGCGCCGCCCGGACGGTACGCTGCATGGCGACATGTTCGATGGCGAGGGGTTCACCCGCGGCGCCAAGCGCAAGGGCTTCGATTTCGCCGGCGCGGACTGTCTCGTGGTCGGGGCCGGCGGGGTCGGCTCGGCGATCGCGGCGTCGATCGCCGCCGAGGGGCCGCGCCTTCTGGCGCTCTATGACACGCGCGCCGATGCCGTGAAGGGGCTCGCCGAACGCCTCGGCCGGCATTACTCCGGCCTCAAGGTCGAACTGCGCGATAATGATCCGGCCGGCTATCACCTCGTCGTCAACGCGACCCCTTTGGGCATGCAGGCGGCCGATCCGCTGCCGTTCGATCCGTCGCGGCTCGCACCCGAGACGTTTGTCGGCGAGGTCGTGCTCAAGACGGAGATGACGCCGCTGCTCGAAGCCGCCGCGGCGCGGGGTTGCCGCTATCTTGTCGGCACCGACATGCTGTTCGAGCAGATCCCGGCCTATCTCGAATTTTTTGGCTACGGCACGACCACGCCGGAAGAGCTACGCGAGGTCGCGAAGATTTCGTATTAAGAAGGGTGTCCGCAGGGGAGGGCGCAATGCAGACCGCGATCGCCACGGTGTCGTTGCCTGGGACGCTCGATGAAAAGCTGACAGCGATCGCCGCAGCCAAGTTCCGCGGGGTCGAAATCTTCGAGAACGACCTCTTGTCATTTAACGGCACGCCGGCGGAAGTGCGGCGGATGATCGACGATCTCGGGCTCAAGACCATCACCTTCCAGCCGTTCCGCGATTTCGAGGGCATGCCCGAGCCGCGCCGCGAGCGGAACTTCGCCCGCGCCGAGCGTAAGTTCGACCTGATGCAGGAGCTGGGCTGCGACCTTCTGCTGGTGTGCAGCAACGTGTCGCCGGATGCGCTCGGCGGGATCGATCGTCTGGCCGCCGATTTTCATCAGCTCGGCGAGCGCGTCGCCAAGCGCGGCCTCAGGGTGGCTTTCGAGGCGTTGGCTTGGGGGCGCCACGTCAACGACTACCGCGATTCCTGGGAAGTCGTGCGTCGCGCCGACCATCCGGCGGTCGGGCTGGTGCTCGATAATTTCCATATCCAGGTGCGCGGCACCGATCTCAACCCGATCCGCGCGATCCCGAAGGATCGCATTTTCCTCGTGCAGATCGCCGACGCGCCGCTGCTCGACATGGATTACCTGTCGTGGAGTCGGCACTACCGCTGCTTCCCGGGCCAGGGCGATCTGGCGCTCGACCAGTTTATGGCGGCGCTGCAGGCCACGGGGTTCGACGGGCTGTTGTCACTCGAAATCTTCAGTGACAGATTCCGCGCCGGCTCGGCGCGCAGTGTCGCGATCGACGGGCAGCGCTCGCTGTTTTTCATGCTCGATAACCTGCGCCGCGCGACGGGGAGCGCGGTGCGTGGTATCAGGCCGCTGCCGCCGGCCTCACCGGTGGACGGGATCGAATTCCTCGAGTTCGCGATGGATGACGCCTCGGCCGGGGCGTTCGAGACCGTGCTCGAAGGGCTCGGCTTTGCCCGCGCCGGAATTCACAAGTCGAAGGAGGTCGTGCATTGGCGGCAGGGCGACATCAATCTTGTCGTCAACCGCGAGAAGGAAGGGTTCGCGCATTCCTTCAACATCGCGCACGGGCCGTCGGTCTGCGCGATGGCGCTGCGTGTGGGCGACGCCGCGGCCACGGTCGAGCGCGCACAACGGCTGCTTGATCAGCCGTTTCGCCAAGCGGTGGGGCCGGGCGAGCTCAACATCCCGGCGGTGCGCGGGGTCGGCGGCAGCCTGCTTTACTTTGTCGACGGCAAGACCGAGCTGGGCCGGTTATGGGACGTCGATTTCGAGCCGGTCACAGCACGGAATGGAACCGGTGTCGGGCTGACGCGGTTCGACCATGTCTCGCAGTCGATGCAGTACGAGGAGATGCTGGCCTGGCTCCTGTTCTATACGTCGCTGTTCGATTTCCGGAAGGCACCGGTACAGGACGTGCTCGATCCCGGCGGGGTGGTGCAAAGCCAGGCGGTGGAGTCGCCGGGAGCCGAAATCCGCCTGGTGCTCAACGCCTCGCAGAGTCGGCAGACCTTGGCGTCGCGCTTTCTCGACGATTTCTTCGGCTCGGGCGTGCAGCAGATCGCGCTTGCCTGCAATGACATCTTCGCCACCGTCGAGCGGCTCGGCTTTAACGGCATCGCGCTCTTGCCGATCCCCGAAAATTATTATGACGACCTGGAGGCGCGGTTCGATCTCGGCGCGGCGCTGCTCGACCGGCTGCGCGCGGGCAATATCCTCTACGACCGCGACGGCGATACCGAATTTTTCCACGTCTATACAAAGACGCAGCCGGGTGGCTTCTTCTTCGAGATCGTCGAGCGCCGATCCTATAGGGGCTATGGCGCGGCGAACGCGCCGATCCGGCTCGGGGCGCAAGCGCGGCTGGCGCGCAATTCGGCGATCCCGCGCCTCTGAGCGCGGGAGGCGTGGCGCGCGGGCTTACGCCGCGTGCCGGACGCCGCGGCGCCAGCGGTCGATAGTGTTATCGACCTCCGAGCGATCATCGACATCCTTCGCCCAGGCGGCGCTGAAGGAAGCCGTCGAGCTGCGCGGGCGGTGATGGTCGGGCAGCGGCTCGAAGCAGATGCGCATCGGCATCGACACGCCTTCGCCGACGACGATCGCCTCGCCGTTGCGCAGTGCGGGGAGGAACTTCATCAGCCCGTGCGAGGCTTCGGGCAAAGCGCCGCGGATGATGTCCTGGTCTTCCTGGCTGGTCATGCGCAGCGCGAAGAGCGTGTTGCACTCGGACAGGAGGCTCGGCGCGAGATCCGACGGGCGCTGGCTGACGACACACAGCGACACGCCGTATTTGCGGCCTTCCTTGGCGATGCGCGACAGCGCGCGCTTGACCGGCTCGAACCCGGCGTCCTTGTCGGCTGGTGCGTAGCGGTGCGCCTCCTCGCAGACGATGGTGATCGGGATCTGCGTGTCGCTCCAAATCGAGAAGTCGAAGGTCAACCGGCAGACCACCGAGACCACGACGTTCAGCACCTCGGACGGCACACCCGACAGGTCGAGAATGGTGATCGGCTTGCCGTCGACCGGGATGCGGAAGAGCTGGGCCAGGATTTCCGCCATCTCGTCGCGCAGCGACAGGCTGCTGCCGAACATGAAAGCGAAGCGAACGTCGTTCTGCAGCCCCAGCAAACGGGTCTTGACCAGCTGGTACGCGGCGACGCTCTCGGGCCGGTTCAGCGAGCCCATCGCATTGTCGAGGAAGCGAACCAGGTCCGACATGCGATACGGCATCGGCGTATCGATACTGCAATGACGGTCGGTTTTGCCCATGTAAGCGATCTTGGCGCTCAGCACCGCGTCGCTGAGGATTTTCCATTGCTCGGCGCGGTGACTGGTCGTCCCCAGCACGACCTCGGCCAGCTCGTCGAAATTGAACAGCCAGTAGGGGAGGTGCAGCCCGTCACCGGGGCTCAGCACGATAGCCTCATCCGGAAACGCGTGGGCGTACTCGCAATGCGGGTCCAGCAGCACGACGTGGGCGTGCGGGTTTTTCTCGATCACCGAACGCAAGATCGTCGCCACCGCACAGGATTTGCCCGAACCGGTCGTGCCGACGATGCTGAAATGCTTGCCGAGCAAGTCATCGACCAGCAGGTAGGCGGGAACGTCGGCGTCCTGGTGGATCGAGCCGACGGGAACCGAGGCCTCGCGCGGTGGCGCATAGACTTGCGCCAGATCCTCCGGGGTCGCGAGGTAAACCTGATCCTCAAGCGCCGGAAAGATCGAAACGCCGCGGCGGAAACCGTCGGTGTCGCCCGACGGCTTGAGGCAGGTTTCGCCGATCAACTCGATCTCGACGATTTTCAAATCTTCTTCCGGGGTCGCGACCGAGGGCAGCGGCACGCGCAGCCCGCCGATCATGCCGAAGACGATCGATCCCCGCGTGCGGATCTTGACCAGAGCCGCCATGGCGAGCGGTTCGCGCGGTGGCGCGCCGAGCCCGCGTGGCTGCAACAGCACGACGATCTGTGCCGCCGAGACAGCAATAACGCGGCCGATCGGCTCGGCGGGTTCGGTCATCGGGATCACTACATGCGTCATTGCGGTCATCCGGCTGAGGTTGAGCTGAGGCGGGAGGCGGGTAGGGTGATTTCGGCCAGCGTGCCGATGCCGACCTGACTGGTCAGCGTCAGGTCGCCGCCGTGCAGTCGAACCATCGCGCGCGCAAGCGGCAGACCGAGGCCAATGCCTTCGTTCTCGCGCGTCAGATGGTCTTCGACCTGGCTGAACGGTTCAAACACGCGGCCGAGATGGTCGGGCGGAATCCCGTTCCCGGTATCGCGCACGTGGATGACCGGCGTGCCAGCGGCCTCGAGCGCCGCCGAGACCCGAATGCTGCCGCCTTGCCGATTGAATTTCACCGCGTTCGACAGCAGGTTCACCAAAACCTGCTTCATGCGGTTGGGGTCGAGCCGCACCAGGACATCGCCGCCGCCGTCATCGACAATCGAGATCGACTTGCTCGCGGCTTCGTTCGCGACCGGCCGGATCGAGGCGCCGATCACCTCGCTGAGCGTGACGGTCTGCTCGTCGAGCTCGACCTTGCCGGCCTCGATGCGCGCCAGCGTCAGCACGTCGTTGACCATCGCGAGGAGCCGTGAGCCGGCTTCGTGAATGTATTTGCCATAGGCCGCGTGGTCTCCCGTCGCGCCGCCGGCCTGGATGATCTCCGAGAAACCGATGATCGCGTTCAGTGGCGTGCGCAGCTCGTGCGTCACATTGGCGAGGAAATTGGTCTTGGCGCGGTCCGCCGCCTGCGCCTGGACCATGGCTTCCTCGGCGAGCACGGCGGCCTGCTCGGCCTTCTGCCGGGCGCCGGTCAGCGCGCGTTCGGTATGCCGACGGTCGAGCAGCGAGCCTAGCTGCAGGCAATAGTCGTCGAGCAGGGAGGTGGGGGGACGCCGCATCGAACCGGGGGTCTCGTCGAGCCGTTTTCTGCCCTTAGCTTTATCGCGGGTTTCCTAAGGAACGCTTACGTGGCGGAGATAAATTCGATTCGGCGGATGAAGGACGCGGCGTGTGTAACACTGCCGCAGCGGCGACGTGGCGCCTAGGCGCGCCACGTTTCCCCTTGCCCTCCCGCGCCCGCACCCGCACCTTTCTCTTATGGCAACGCTGAGCGCCGCTTCGCGCCTAGTCGCGATCCTGGGGCCGACGAATACCGGCAAGACCCATCTGGCGATAGAGCGGATGCTCGATCACCGGAGCGGGATGATCGGGTTTCCGCTGCGTCTGCTGGCTCGCGAAAATTACGACCGGATCGTGCGGCTCAAGGGGGCTCGCGCGGTGGCGCTGATCACCGGCGAAGAAAAAATCCTCCCGCCCAATCCGTCCTATTTTGTCTGCACCGTCGAGGCGATGCCGCTCGACCGGATGGTGGATTTTCTCGCGATCGACGAGATCCAGCTTTGCGCCGATCGCGAGCGTGGCCACGTCTTCACCGCGCGGCTGCTGCACGCGCGCGGCCTCAGGGAGACGATGTTCCTTGGCGCAGACACGATCCGTCCGTTGATGCGACGGCTGCTACCCGATGCCGAGTACATCAGCCGGCCGCGTTTTTCGACGCTCTCCTACACCGGCCACAAAAAGGTAACGCGGCTGCCGCCGCGGTCGGGGGTCATCGCGTTCTCGATTTCCGACGTGTTTTCGCTGGCCGAGCTGGTGCGCCGTCAGCGCGGTGGTACGGCGGTTGTGCTCGGCGCCTTGAGCCCACGCGCGCGCAACGCGCAGGTCGGCATGTTCCAGGCCGGCGAGGTCGACTACCTGGTGGCGACCGACGCGATCGGCATGGGCCTCAACATGGATTTGCACCATGTCGCGTTCGCCCGGCTCGCCAAGTTTGACGGGCGCGGCATGCGGCGTCTGTCGGCCGCCGAGATCGGCCAGATCGCCGGCCGCGCCGGCCGCCACATGAATGACGGCACATTCGGCACGACCGCCGACGAGCGCCCGCTCGAGCCCGAGATCGTCGGCGCCGTCGAGGCGCATAAATTCGAGCCGCTGACCCGGATCCATTGGCGCAACACCGCGCTCGACTTCAAGACTGTCGGCGGCCTGCTCAACAGCCTCGAAGCGCCTCCTGCCGCGCAGGGGCTTATCCAGACCCGTAGCGCCGACGACCATCAGGTCCTGCGCGCGCTTTCGCGTAACGCCGACGTCATGACGTTGGCCGCCAACCCCGCCGCGGTGCGGCTGCTCTGGGAGGTCTGTCAGATCCCCGACTTCCGCAAGATGATGAGCGACAGCCATGCCCGGTTTCTCGGGCAGTGCTTCCTGCAGCTCGCGGGCCCCGGCGAGCGTCTGCCGACGCCGTGGATCGCCAGCCAGATCGCGCAGCTCGACCGGGTCGACGGCGATATCGACACGCTGATGATGCGCATCGCGCATATCCGAACCTGGACCTACATCACGCATCGCCCCGACTGGGTCGATGGCGCCGCTGATTGGCAGGAGCGCGCCCGCAGCATCGAAGACCGGCTCAGCGACGCGCTGCATGAAAGCATCACCCAGCGCTTTGTCGATCGTCGTTCGGCGCTTCTGGTGCGCCATCTTGCGTCCGACGGTGAGTTGCTCGCCTCGGTCGACAAGGCTGGTGAGGTACTGGTCGAGGGCAGCTATGTCGGCCGGCTCGACGGTTTCCGCTTTATTCCCGACGCCATCGACGGCGCCGAGAGCCGCATGCTCGCGACCGCCGCCAATCGCGTGCTGCGTGGCGAGATCACCCAGCGCGCTCGTCAGCTGGCGGCGGATGGCGACGAGGCGTTTGTGCTCGACCCGATGGGCAATCTGATCTGGCGGGGTGGACTTGTCGGGCGGTTGACCGCCGGCGACGGGCCGCTGGCGCCACGGATCGATGTAACGGCCGGCGATTTTCTTGGAGGTGCGGCACGCGAGGGTGTTCGGCAGCGGCTGCAAACCTTTGCCAGGGGCGAGATCGAGCGCCGGCTGAAGCCGCTCTTTGTGCTGCGCGACCTGGCGCTCGGCGGTGTCGCGCGCGGCCTCGCGTACCAGCTTGTCGATGCGCTTGGTTGCCTGCCGACCGAGGCGGCGGCGGAGCAGCTCCGCACGCTCGACCGCGCCAGCCGGCGCGCGCTCGGCCGGGCGGGGGTGCGGTTTGGCACCGAGAGCCTTTACATCGAACCGCTGCTCGGCCCGGACTCGACGCGGTTTCGGGCGCTGCTCTGGGCGGTGCGAGAGGGCAGGACGCCGCCGCCGCTCCCCGGCGCTCGGGCGATGGGCAAGGCGTTGCCAGTGGTCCCCGACTTGCCGGTGTCGTTTTATGGCGCGCTCGGGCGGCGGATTATCGACGGTTTGGCGCTGCGTCCAGACCGGCTCGAGCGCCTCTCGGCGGCGGCGCGCGAGCGCGGCAAGACCGGCCCATTTGCCGCCGATCCCGAGCTCGCATCGCTGGCTGGGGTTGCCGCCGGCGATCTGCGGCGTCTGCTGTTGGGGCTTGGCTATCGCGCGCTGATCCGTGACGGCACGGAGCTGTTCGTCGCGCGTCCCCGCCGGCTCAACGGGCCGCCGCGGCGCGCGCAGGGGCGTGTTGTGGCGCAGGATGGTCATCCCTTCGCGAAACTGAAGCAGCTGAATTTCGCGTGAGCGAGCGGGACGAGAACGCCCTCGACAAAGCGAGCCGGCGGCTCGATCAATGGTTGTGGTTCGCGCGTTTTGCCAAGAGCCGGTCGATCGCCGCGCGGCTCTGTGTCTCGGGCGCCGTCGACGTCAACGGGGCAGCCGTCGCCAAGCCCAATCACGCGGTCCGGCCCGGCGACATTGTGACGCTGCCGCAAGGAAGCTGGCAGCGCACCGTCGAGGTTCTGGCGCTCGGAACACGCCGTGGCCCGGCTACGGAGGCGCAGACCTTGTTCCGGGAAACCGACACGCCGCGTCGCGCCGATCTCGCGCCGGTCTGGGAACCACTGCTTGCGGACGACGATTAGACCGAGCAAAGCCGGTCGGGACCGAGATCGAAATGCATGTGGTTGAAGTGGTCGGCGTTGCTGTCGGGCGTCAGCACGACCGAGAAATAGCCGCAGGCGGCGCGCGCCACCTCGTGCAGGAAGGCGCTTTTCGGACCCGGCTGCGACCAGTCGCGCTCGACATTGACAAGCGTGCCGTCGGACAGCTGGAAGCCCGAGATATCGATAGCAAGCCCATAGGCATGCTCGCTGAGCCGGTCGCGATGACCGGTGCTCGCGCGGCACGCGTATGCGCCGAGATGATCGATGCGCACGATGTAGTGCCCCAGCGTCTGCATCGCCAGCTTCTGTGCGGCACTGTGCTCGAACAGCGCGAAACGGTCGGCGAGCAGACAGCTCATCACCACCGGACGGCTGAACGGCGCCTCGATCTGGCTGACCTTGACCGGCTCCGCGACATGGCAACGCGGATCGCCGCCGCTCATCATAACCGGCTCAAAAGTGACCCCGTGTGTATTGAGCGTGGCGCTACACACGCCGCCGCTCTCGAGCGGTGGCGGTGCTTGACCGCACCCGGACAGCGCGGCAATCACAAAGACAAGCAGCAGCGCGCGGAGCAGCAAGCATGTCACCTGGAATACGCGTCGGCAATAGTCGTTCTCTGCTCTAGCCGGTTGCCGGCCGGGGTCAATGCGGCCTCGAATTGCTCGCAGCTCGCCCGAAGAAAGTCTTATTCGATCAATATGCTACGAGAACTGGGTGGCCGTGGTATCCCGATCATCCGCGCAGGCAGAGAATGGTGAAGACGGGTTCAGATTCGCGTTTTGAGGCGTTTCGCGGCGCGCGGGTCGCGGTGACGGGTGGGCTTGGGCTGATTGGCTCCGCGCTGGCGCGACACCTCGTCGAGCTTGGCGCGGACGTTCTGCTCATCGACAACATGATGCCGGAGGGTGGCGCCAATCCCGCCAATATCGCGGCGATCCGCGACCGGGTAGAGGTCAAGATCGTCGATATCCGCGACGCCGAGGCGATGCGTTCGCTGATCGCCGGGCGGGATTTTCTTTTCGACTTGGCGGCGCAAACCAGCCATCTCGACTCGATGAGAGCGCCGTTTGACGACTTGGCGATCAACGCCACGGCGCAGCTGCAACTGCTCGAAACCTGCCGCGAGGTGGCGCCGGCCATCGTCATCGTCCATGCCGGGACGCGACAGATTTACGGCCGGCCGCGTTACCTGCCGGTCGACGAGGCACATCCCTTGAATCCGACCGATGTCAACGGCGTCAATAAGATGGCGGGCGAGGCCTTCCACCTGATGTTCCACAGCGCCTACGGCCTGGATACGCGCTCGCTGCGGCTGACCAATGTCTACGGGCCGGGCATGCGGATCAAAGACGCACGGCAGAACTTTCTCGGTATCTGGCTGAGACGGGTCATCGAGGGCGACGCTTTCGAGGTCTGGGGCGGCGAGCAGCGGCGCGATATGGTGTTTGTCGATGATGCGGCGGAGGCGTTTCTCGCCGCCGCGATGACCCCGGAAACCCGTGGCGCGGCGCTGAATATCGGCGGTGACGCGCCCTATAACCTTGCCGAGATCGCCGCCGCGATAATCGCCGCCAATGGCGGCGGCCGCTATGAGCTCAAGGAGTTTCCGCCCGAGCGCAAGCGCATCGACATCGGCGATTTCGTCACCGACGATCGCCAGTTCCGCGCGCTGGCCGACTGGGCGCCGCGCACCGCGCTCGCCGAAGGGCTGCGGCGCTGCGTCGACTATTATCGTGCCCATCTCGCCGACTACCTTTGAGAGACACATGACGCCCATTCCGCAAACCGATCCGCGCGCCAGCTACCTCGAACACAAGGCAGAGATCGATGCCGCCGTGGCGCGGGTGCTCGACAGCGGCTGGTACATCCTAGGGCGCGAGGCCGAGCTGTTCGAGGCCGGCTTCGCCGGGCTGATCGGCGTCGGCCACGCGATCGGCTGTGGCAACGGTACCGATGCGCTCGCGCTGGCGCTGCGTGCCTGCGGCGTTGGGCAGGGCGACCTGGTCTTCACCGTATCGCACACGGCGGTCGCGACCGTGGCGGCGATCGAGGGCACCGGTGCAACCGCTGTCCTTATCGATATCGAGGAGGGCGGATACTGCATGGACCCGGCCGGGTTGGAGGCGGCGCTTGAGGCGCCGCCCAAGGGCCGCCCTGCCGCGGTGATTCCGGTACATCTCTATGGCGAGCCGGCGGCGATGGTCGAGATCGTCGCGTTGGCGCGGGCGCACGGGTTGCGCGTCATCGAGGACTGCGCGCAGAGCCACGGCGCGCGCTACCAGGGCATCACCACCGGCTCGATCGGCGATTTTGGCTGCTACAGCTTTTACCCGACCAAAAACCTGGGCGCGTTCGGCGATGCCGGCGCGGTTGTCACCGGCGATGACGAGCTTGCCGCCGCGGCGCGCGAAATCCGAGAGTACGGCTGGCGCGACCGTTATGTCAGCGCCGTGGCCGGCATCAACTCTCGGCTCGATCCAATCCAGGCGGCGATCCTCAGTGTCAAACTGGACACGCTGGAGGCCGACAATGCGCGGCGGCAGGCGATCGCGGCGCGTTACGATGCGGAGCTTGCCGATTTGCCGCTTGCGCTGCCGCGGCGACGCAACAGCACGACGCATGTCTTTCACCAGTATGTCGTGCGGACAAAAAAACGAGGCGGGCTGCGCGAGCATTTGCGTCAGGGGCAGATCGGCACCGGCATCCACTACCCCTTGCCGGTGCATCTGCATCCCGCCTATCGCGCGCGTGTGCCGGTTGGCCCGACCGGGCTTTGCCGCAGCGAGGCGGCGGCGCGCGAAATCCTCAGCCTGCCGATGTTCCCGCAGCTTACGGATGACGCTGTCGGCCGGGTGATCGCGGAGACCCGCCGGTTTTTTCTTTAGTGCTGGTGGATGAGAAGGATCCCACCGCCGATCAGCACGATGCCGGCAAATTGCTGCCAGCCGAGCGGTTCGCGCCACAGCACATGCGCGAGCACCGCGATGATCGCGTAGCTCAACGCGACGGAGGGGAAAGCGACCGACACCGGAATGCGATTGAGTGCGGCGATATACCCGATCGAGGCCAGCGCATAGATCGTAAGCCCCGCGATGGTCATCGGGTTGAGCAGCTGCGCGACAAAGCTCGGCGCGCCGACCGCGCCCGATTTGAGGACGATCTGCCCGGCGATGCCGAGCAGGATCGATGCGGCAAGCGCGAGATAAGCGACAGTGGTCGACATCGTCAGCCCTGCCGCCGCAACCGCACCGGCGACGGCGCGGGCGCTGCATCCGCGGCCTCGCCGGAGCGGGTCACGCTGCGCACCACCGATTGCGGTTTGCGGTTTGCGGTCAAATAGAGCCGGCCGAGATACTCGCCGACAATGCCGAGTATCATCAGTTGCACTCCCGACAGCAGCAGCACCGCGACAAACAAGGACGCCCACCCGGCGGGCGGCGAGAAAAACAGCGCCTCGATGATCGCCGCCAATCCGCCGAGCCCGCCGAGCACGCTTAGCGCAAAGCCGGTCAGCGTGCTGATCCGCAGCGGCATGACCGAGAAATTGACGAACATGCTCATCCACAGCCGCAGCAGCCGGCGCATCGTGTAGTTGCTGCGGCCGACCGCGCGCGGCAAATGGCGCACCAGGAGCCGGTCGATCTTTTGCGTCACCTGCAGGATAAGGCCGTCGATATAAGGGAAGGGGCCTTCGTAGTGGGTGATCTCGCGCACCACGAACGCGCTCATGCAGCGAAAGCTCGACAGGTAAAGTCCGTCCGGCTTGTCGAGCACAAAACCGGCGATCCAATTGGTGAAACGGCTGCCGAGATTGCGCCACGCGGCGTGCTTGCTCTCTTCGTAATAGGTGTAGACGACGTCGGCGCCGGTTTGCTGCGCATGCGCGAGCAGCCGGGAGACCTCTTCGGGCGGGTTCTGCAGGTCGTCATCCATATTGATAACATGCGCGCCGCGCGCATGGCGAAGCCCCGTCATCACCGCGTTGTGCTCGCCGAAATTACGCGCGTGGTCGATCAAGGTGATGGGTACGCGTGCCCGCGCGACCAACTCGCGGCAGATATCGAGGCTGTTATCGGGGCTCCCGTCGACCACCAGCACGATCTCGAGCCCGCCGGGGATCTCCAACGCCTCGAGCGCGGCGATAAGCTCGCCGATGCTCTCAGCGCCGTTGTAGACCGGGATGACGATCGAAAGCGCAGGGGCGCTCGCGGTATCAGACATGGACGCTCTCTGACTTTACGGCGATGGCGAGAACCGAGCCGCCGAACGGCAAGCGAATGCCCGCACGCATCAGGCCGCGCTCGAATGACGTCGCGGCCCGGCACGTCGCATCGACAAGCCGCGGCTGCAGCTTGACGTCGCTATCCGCGCCGCCAGGCAGCAGCTTGCGTGTCGCGACCATAAGAGGAAACAAGACCATGTTCCAATAACCCGCGAAAATAGGGCGGAATCCAGCCGCTCGCAGCAATCGTACGACCCCCCGTCGCGTATAGCGGCGCGCATTGTAGACGGCGCTGTCGTGACGCGACATCAGCCAGCGATAGGCAGGCAGGTTGAGGATCAACAATCCACCCGCCGCCAAGCAGCGATGGAACTGCCCGAGCGCGCTTGCCTCATCGACATCGCGGTGACACAGCACGTCGACGCTGAAGATCGCGGCAAAGGCACCGTTGGCGAAGGGCAGCGCATTGACCGACCCGGTGCAGATCGGCCGCGCACTCTTCTCCGTCGCCCAGCGGCTCGCGGTTTCGTCGGCGTCGAGGCCGAACGTATCGCTCTCCGGCATCAGCTGCGCGAGTTGGGCCAGAAATCCGCCGGTACCGCAGCCGGCGTCAAGCAGTCTACCTGTAAGGGGGGCGGATGCCTTTGCCTGCCGGTAAAGCATCGCCAGGTTCGCGTGGACTGCGGCGAACCACCACAGCCGGTCTTCGACTTGGCGAAGCTTTTCGTACTCGACGCGTTCCAGCGCGCGCTCCCTGGGGTCAGTGGCGGGTGAGAACGCCGACGACGTAACGGCTATTCCGCGGCGCTCACTGATATGCGGCGGGGTTGGGCGGCAGCAGCGCGGCTCTAGCGATCGGCGGCTTCGCCCGCAGGCGCTCGGCGGCCAGCGCCTCGCGGTGATCGACGACCACCGACAGCAGCGCGCCCATTCGGGTCACCTTGAAGATCGGCCGATCGGTCAAGGCGTGGTCGGCGTCATGCACCGAGAAGCCGATCACGAAATCGGCGTTCTGCGGGTAGATGACAGAGCGGAAATTGGGCGGAAAGTAATAGCGCGCCGAGACGACCGGCCCTTGCACGGCGATGGTGAATTTGCGGTTCGCGAAACCGGCGCCGTATTGCGCGTGCAGCCGGTCTTCGAGATCGCGCACCGCCTCGGCGAATGAATTGGCCCAATAATCGAGCTTGAAGCGATTTTCGGCGCCCGGCACGCCGCCGACAAAGGCGTTGTAATAGACGTACTCGTCCGGGTGCAGCATGGTCATGATCGAGACGTGGGCGGCGAGATAAAGGCCCAACGCGGCATAGACCGGCGCGCGATACG
>DATMLO010000199.1:0-2315 GCA_035570495.1 Allostellaceae bacterium
GCACGCCCGCAGGAGAGCCCACGCCGCCACGATAAACCGGCGGCGCGGCGCCGAAGGAGCAACCGCCCCGGAAACTCTCAGGCAAAAGGACTGCGGGTGTAAGGGCTCTCTGGAAAGCAGCGGCCGGCTCGTGTAGCCGCCGCTCACCGAAGGAGTAAGCCGGGCAGGCAGCGCCCGGTGAATCTCTCAGGGGAAGCGACAGAGGGGGCATCTCTTGACGGGCGTGTTGCGCCCGTCGCGACGGAGGTGCGCCCAATGGTCTTGTCGACCGATTCGGACCAGCCGACGGATTTGCGTCGCACGCCGCTTCATGCGTTGCATGTCGCGCGGGGCGCGAAGATGGTGCCGTTCGCCGGCTATGAGATGCCGGTGCAATACCCGACCGGCATCATCGCCGAGCATCTGCATACCCGTACCCAGGCCGGCCTGTTTGATGTCTCCCATATGGGGCAGGTGCTGCTGCATGGGGTGACGGCCGGGGCGCTCGAAGCCCTGGTGCCCGGCGATATCGAGGCACTGCCCGATGCGCGAATGCGCTACACGCTGCTGCTTAACGACGATGGCGGGATCATCGATGATTTGATGGCAATCCGCTTCGCCGGCGGTCTGCGGCTGGTCGTGAACGCCGCGACCAAGGACGGCGACGTCGCGCATCTGCGCGCCGGGCTTGGTGCCGGGAGCAGGGTCGAGCTGCTGGACGACCGTGCGTTGCTCGCGCTGCAGGGACCGCATGCGGCCGCCGTGCTGGCGCGCCTCGCGCCTGGGGTCGAGACGATGCCGTTTCTCTCTTGCGCGCTCGTCGAGCGACCCGGCATGACCCTGTTCGTCACCCGCTCCGGCTATACCGGCGAGGACGGGTTTGAGATTTCGGTCGCCGCCGAGCGGGCGGTCGAGCTGGCCGAGTTGCTGCTTGCTCAGCGGGAGGTGCTGCCGATCGGCCTCGGCGCGCGCGATACGCTGCGCCTCGAAGCCGGGCTTTGTCTTTACGGCCACGATATCGACGAGACGACAACTCCGATTGCCGCCGGGCTTGCTTGGACGATCGCCAAGCGTCGCCGCGAGGAGGGAGGCTTCCCCGGCGCTCTGCGCATCTTGAAGGAGCTGGCTGATCCTCCGGCGCGCCGCCGGGTCGGCATCCGCCCCGACGGACGCGCGCCGGCACGTGAGGGCAGCGCCATCGTCGACCCGGCCGGTAATCTAATCGGCGAGGTGACGAGCGGCGGCTTTGGTCCGTCGCTCAACGCACCGATCGCGATGGGCTATGTCGCCCGGTCCTATTCCGACCCCGGCACGGCGCTTGCCGTGGTGGTGCGTGATGTCGCGCGGCTCGCCCGGGTGTCGCCGCTGCCGTTTGTCCCGACCCGCTACTACCGCGGTCACTAGGAGAAAAAGAGGATGCCGACATTGCGCTTTACAACAGACCATGAGTGGGTCCGTCTCGACGGCGACAACGCGGTGATCGGCATCACCGACTACGCTCAGCAGCAACTGGGTGACATTGTCTATGTCGAGCTGCCGTCGCCGGGCGGCCGGGTCGAGGCTGGCAAGGAAGCCGCAGTCGTCGAGTCGGCGAAAGCCGCGAGCGAGGTTTACGCCCCCGTCTCGGGCGAGGTCGTCGCGGTCAACGGGGCGATCGCCGACGACCCGGCCAAGGTCAATGCGGACCCGATGGGCGACGGCTGGTTTCTCATCGTCAAGCTCGACGACCCCAAAGCGCTCGACGCAATGATGGACGAGACGGCCTACCAGAAATTCGTCGCGGAGCAGGGTTGATGCGCTATCTGCCGCTGACGCCGGCCGATCGCGCCGAAATGCTGGCTTCGATCGGCGTCACCTCGATCGACGATCTGTTTGCCGACGTGCCGCCGGCGGCGCGGCGCGCGGGGCTGGTCGACCTGCCGCTGGCGCAAGGGGAGATTGAGGTCGAGAGGGCGCTGTCGAGAATGGCGGCGAAGAATACGGCCGCCGGCGCCGTGCCGTTTTTTATCGGCGGTGGAGCGTATCGCCATCACGTGCCGGCCGCGGTCGATCACCTGATCCAGCGCGGGGAGTTTTTGACCTCATACACGCCTTACCAGCCCGAGCTGGCGCAAGGGACCTTGCAGGCGCTGTTCGAGTTCCAAACCCAGGTCGCGCTGTTGACCGGCATGGAGGTCGCCAATGCCTCGCTTTACGACGGCGCCACCGCCTGCGCCGAGGCGGTGGCGATGGCGCATCGCATCACCAGGCGCGGCAAGGCGATGCTGTCGGGCGGTTTGCACCCGCATTACCGCGAGGTCTGCGAGACTTACGCGCAGTTTTCCGGGCTGAAGGTG
>DATMLO010000200.1:0-10745 GCA_035570495.1 Allostellaceae bacterium
CAGCAAAGACCAACAAAAACCTGGTGCCGTCGGGCTCATAACAACAAGAAGAGGCCCGAACCACGCCCCTGCAACGCGCTCAGAAGCAACCCGGCAAACCGTGAAGTAGGCAGTGAATAAGAATTGAGGCAGGCGGACACCGTTCGCTTTGCCTTGTCATTCCGGGGCTGGCGAAGCCAGAACCCGGAACCCATGAACACGGACTGAGCCAGTTTGGCGGAGGCTTGTGTTCATGGGTTCCCGCTTTCGCGGGAATGACAAGCGAAGTGCGCACCGCGGCAGCTCGCGCCCTAGCCCGGCGCGGCGCCCTGGATGCCGACCTGCAGCACGTAGAGCGACTGGCTCGCGCACATGAAGACGCGGTCGCGCTTTGGTCCGCCAAAGGCGAGGTTGGCGCACACTTCGGGCAGACGAATGCGGCCGAGGAGCTTGCCCTTCGGGTCCATCACCACCATCCCGGCATAGCCGAGCGGCGCGTTCGAGCTGATCCATAGATTGCCGGCGACATCGGCGCGCATCCCGTCGGGCCCGCATTTGACGCCATCGACCATCATGTCGGTGAACGGCCGCATATTGGCGAGCTTCTGCCCCTGCACGTCGAACTGATAGATGTCGCGCTTGCCGCCGGGGCCGCTATCGCCGGGGCCGGCGCCGGTGCTGATCACGTAAAGCGTTTTGTAGTCGGGCGAAAAACACAGCCCGTTCGGGTCGGGAAGCTGCGACTCCTCGACCACCCGGTCGAGCTTGCCGCTCGGATCCCAGCGGTAGACCGCGGTCGGCAGCTCGCGTTTCTTGCCGCCGATCGCCCCGTAATCCGGCTCGCCGATCGCCGGCTTGATGAGCCCCTGCGGGTTCGCCGAGCCGCCCGCTTCGTCGGGATGGCCCTCGCTCAGCCGGTCGCCATAAGGCGGGTCGGTAAACCAGATGCTGCCGTCGGGATGCGGGACGATATCGTTGGGCGAGTTGAGCGCCTTGCCCTCGAAGTTGTCCGCGATCACCGTCATCGACCCGTCGTTCTCCCAGCGCACGACGCGGCGGTGAAAATCCTCGCAGGAGAGCTGCCGTCCCTGGAAGTCGAAGCTGTTGCCGTTGCTGTTGTGCGACGGGTCGCGAAACGGCGTCACCCGTCCGTCGTCCCAGATGTAGCGGTACTGGATGTTCGCCTGCACGTCGCTGAACACCAGGTAATGCCCCTGGCTCGACCACGCCGGGCCCTCGGCCCAGAACGCCCCGGTCCACAACCGGTGAATCCCGGCGTTGCCGACAAACAACTGACGGAACGCCGGGTCGACAACAACGATGTCGGGGTCGGGATAGATCGCCGGATGGCCGGGGCTCCAGTCGCGCGGCGGCTGGGTCATCGTGCTCGGCGGCGTGCCGAGCGTCGCGCTCGGCGACGGCGACGGTGTCTGGGCAAGCGCGCCGCGGGTGAGCGCCGCGGCGCCGGCAAGGCCCGCCGCGCCGGAAATCAGGGTACGCCGCGACAAGTCGCGATGCGTCATGACGATCCTCCCTCGTTGTATTTCCCGCGATAGTGACCCTGCCGTGCGGGGGCGGCAATCCACCGCGGCGGCGCCTTTGTGATAAAACGGTTCGCATGCTGACCATTTCGGACGTCACCTACCGCGTCGGCGGGAAGCGCGGGCGGGCGCTGCTCGACCACGCCAACGCGCAGATCCCGGAGGGGGTGAAGCTCGGTCTGGTCGGCCGCAACGGCATCGGCAAGTCGACGCTGCTTGATCTGATCCGCGGCAGGCTGCTGCCCGATGACGGCGACATCATCCTGCCGCGCGACCGACGCATCGGCTTTCTGGCGCAGGAGGCGCCGAGCGGCAACGCCACGCCGCTCGCCACGGTGCTCAGCGCCGACCGCGAGCGCGCGCGGCTCATGGCCGAGCTCGACCGCGACCCCGCGCCCGAGCGCATCGCCGAGATCGAGGCGCGGCTCGGCGAGATCGGCGCCCGCGCCGCCCCGGCGCGCGCCGCGCGCATCCTCGCCGGGCTCGGCTTTGACGCGGCGATGCAGGAAAGCCCGATCGACGAATTGTCCGGCGGCTGGCGGATGCGCGTCGCGCTCGCCGCGGTGTTGTTCGCCGAACCCGACCTCCTGCTGCTCGACGAGCCGACCAACCATCTCGACATGGAAGCCTCGCTCTGGCTCGAGCGGTATCTCCGGCGCTACCGCCACAGTTTCATGCTGGTCAGTCACGACCGGCAGCTTTTGAACGCGGCAACGACCTCGATCCTTCACCTCGAGGCGGGCAAGCTCACGCTGTACTCCGGCAATTTCGACGCCTATCTGCGCGCCCGCGGCGCGGCCAAGGCGCGGCAGGCGGCGCTCGCCCACCGCCAGGATCAGCAGCGCCGCCACATGCAGGAATTTGTCGACCGCTTCCGCTACAAGGCGTCGAAAGCGCGTCAGGCGCAAAGCCGGCTGAAGGCCTTGGCCAAGCTTGAGCCGGTCGCCATGATCGCCGAGGCGCCACCGATCGAATTGCGCCTGCCCGAGCCGGCCGAGCTCCGCCCACCGCTCATCGGCCTCGAAAAAGCCAGCGTCGGCTACGCGGAAGACAGGCCCGTACTCTCCGGCCTCGACTTGCGGCTCGACCCCGACGACCGGGTAGCGCTCTTGGGCGCCAACGGCAACGGCAAGACCACCTTCGCAAGACTGCTCGCCGGCCGCTTGCCGGCGATGTCGGGCCACGTGACCCGGCCATCAAAGCTTGTCACCGGCTATTTCGCGCAGCATCAGATCGAGGAGATGCGGCCCGACGAGTCGGCCTACGACCATCTCGCGGCGCTGATGCCGACCGCGAACGAAGAAGCGGTCCGCGCCCGGCTTGGGGCGTTCGGCTTTGGCCAGGAGAAGGCGTTCGTGCCGGTCACGTCGCTGTCGGGCGGCGAGCGGGCGCGGCTCAATCTGGCGCTGGTGACGCATGACGCGCCGGCGCTGCTGATCCTCGACGAGCCGACCAACCATCTCGACATGGAAACACGCGAAAGCCTGGTCGCAGCGCTGGCCGAGTATCCCGGGGCAGTCGTGTTGGTCAGCCACGACTGGCACCTGGTCGAACTGGTCGCAGACCGGCTGTGGCTGGTCGAGAACGGCACCGTCAAACCATTCGACGGCGATCTCGACGCCTATCGCGCTCGGCTCGAAGAAAAGGACGCTACGGAAGAGGAACGCGCCTCGCGGTCCGCAGAGCGCGACCCCAAGCGCCTCGCGCGGCGCGAGGCGGCGCAGGCGCGGCTTGCGCTCGAACCGCTCCGTCGCCAGTCGCGACAGGCGGAACAGGCCGCCGCCAAGCTGACCGCCGAGCAGCAGGCGCTCGACCGCGAGCTCGCCGTGCCGAAAGCCTTTGGCGGTGGCGGCCCGGCGCTTGCGGAGGCGTTGAAGCGACGCGCCGATCTTGTTCGTCGAATCGCCGAGGCCGAGGCGCAATGGCTCGCCGCCGAGGAGGCGATCGAGCGTTCAGCGCGGGGTTGAACCGCGCCGCCGCAGCTTGCGTATCATTCGCGCGGCCAAAGGCCGCATGCATACGGCCATTCCAAACCCGCTTTTGACAGAAAGTAACCGGCCCGTAACAATGCGTAACTCTCGTGGTGTGGCGCGCTGCGCCCCCGTCCCCTCGAGGAGGCCGCCTTGACCGACAGCCCCGCGATAAGCGATCGCAACCTCGAGGCCTCGACCAACATCTCCCTGAAGCGCGAGCCCGCGTGTTTCGCGTTTCTATCGGCAAAGTCGGCCGCGGCGCCGATGCCGATCGATGCGATCAACCTCGACCTCGCCTCAGCTGATTATTTTCAGGGTCGCGCGTCGCTGTGGACGACGCTGGAGATGCGCTCGGGGGTCAACGGCGATCGACCGACCGCCCTATTGGGATTTGACGAAAGCTTTTTGCGGCCGTTTACCCGCGCGCTGGTCGAAGCCGCGACAACCCGCGCCGCCTATCGCATGACGATCGTGTCACCGACCGTCGAGGGCGGCCGCTGCCGTGTCGTCGAATACGTGACCGGGCCGGGGAAGACCCTAAAGGAGCTGGTGATCCAGCCCCACGAGGCGGTGATGTCGATTGCCGCGACAAGCCGCAGCGACGGCGACGAGACCCTGTTTCAGCTGCCGCGCACCGACAATTTCATGCGCGCCTTTGCCAGGATGTCGTACACGGCCGATCAGGTATTGCACGACCTGCTCGACGAAATGGACCGCGTCGCCCGCCGCCGCAACGTCGACGCAGGCGCCTAGATCACGCGGCGTTGGTTCCGGCGGCGTCACCGGTCTCGACCAGGTGGGTGAGCGCGAAAGCGCCAAAGAAGCTGCCGTCCATCGGCTTGGCGAACAAGTAGCCCTGCGCGTAACCGCAGCCGTTACGCCGTAGGATGTCGCGTTGTACGACGGTCTCGACCCCTTCGGCGACGACATCGGCGCCATAGATGCGGGCGATCTTGAGCATCGCCAGCACCAGTTCCTTACCGTCGGGCGTGTCGATCGCGCCGGTAAAGCCGCGATCGATCTTGATCGTGTCGACCTGGTAATCGCGCAACGCGCCAAGCGCCGAGTAACCCGTGCCGAAATCGTCAATGGCGATGCGGATGCCGAGTTCCTGGAGCTCGTTCAGCACCGAGCGTGTGACCTCGGGGTTGCGCATCACGGCCGACTCGGTGATCTCAATCTTGAGCCGTGACAGCGGGAAACCGCTATCGCGAATCTCGGCCAGCGTCGCCAGCAGCACCGACGGGTCGTTGAACTGGCGCGCCGAGACATTGACGCTGACCCAATCCAACAGATCGCGGCCGTAGAGCATCTGCCAGACCTGCATCTGCCGCACCGTCTCGCGTAGCACCCAGCAGCCGACTGGCACGATCAGCCCGGTTTCCTCGAGCACCGGCAAAAAGGCAGCCGGCGGAACGAGACCATCGCTCGGGTGGTTCCAGCGCAACAGCGCCTCGGCGCCGACGACATGGCCGTCCTCAAGCCGCAGGATCGGCTGGTAGTGCAGCACGAATTGTCCTTCGTCGAGCGCCTGGCGTAGCTGATCGAGGAGCGCCAGGCGGCGCCCGACGGTGCTGGTCAACGCCGGCTCCCATGACTTCGCGGTATTCGGCCCACGCTGCTTCGCTTCCTGCAGCGCGGCGTCGAGATCGCGCATCGCGTCGTCTTCGCTGCGGTGCGCATCGGTGGTGACGATATAGCCGAGATTGGCGGACAGCCGGACGCGCTGGTCGCCGATCAGCACCGGGCTCACCACGAGCTGCAGCAGGCGCCGCGCAAAGGCGTCGGCATCGCTGAGCCCCGGTGCAGGGTTGCCGAGGATAATCGCGAATTCATCGGCGCCGAGCCGCGCCACCATGTCGGAGCGCTGCGTCGCCGCCGGCTTTCCGGGCCGCGCCGACGGTGTCGGCCGCGACCGGGTGCTGGCAAGCAGACGGTTGGCGATCACTCGCAGCACTTCGTCGCCGGTGCTGGCGCCGTGCAGATCGTTGACGCCTTTGAAATTGTCGATGTCGAGCAGGAAGATCGCCGCCGGCCGGCGAGGTCCGGTCTCGGGAGCGACCGCGCCGCGCACCCGTTTCATGAAGCAATGGCGGCCCGCGAGACCGGTCAACGCATCAGTCGCGTATTGTAACGACCGTTCGGTGGCGATCGCCATCGCCTCGTGCAGGGTCGCGACGACACCGAGAACCGCGCCATCGCGGCCATGATGCGGCCGGACGCTGACAATGCGGTGGCTGGCGCCCTCGGTCAGCTCGTCATCGTCGTTGAGGGAAGCCTCGGCCGTCGCGCCGGCGAGCGCACGCCGATGCAAACTCGTCAACAGGTTCGCGCTGGCAGAGTCGACTTGCTCGTGGCATTGGCCGATCACCCCCTCGCCAACCACGCCAAAGGCGTTGAGCCAGCGAGTGTTCGCAGCGACATAGCGCATCTCGCGGTCGAACAGCGCGACGGCGGACGGGATGTCGGCGATAAACCGCGTTATCCACTCCGGAACGGGGGCTTCCGGGTCGGGGATGGTCTTTGGGGCCATGACGACTAGTAGTGGTTTCCAGACATTAGCCGCAGCGTATTGCCTGGCGAATTAAAGGAGAGTGAACAGCGACACTCCGACAAGCGCTATTAGCCGCAATACCCCGAAAATCTTGCTTTAAAAAAGATTAATAATTCTGCTCGTAATTTTCTAAAAATGAAGCCAGTGCAGTAAATTTATTATTAATAGAACTATCTAATCGCCTTTATCGTACTTTCACTCGTCGAATTCGGCGAGGAATGCTCTCCACAAAAGCAACAAGGGGGCCGAAGCCCCCTTGCGCGAGACGCCTGGATGTCAGGCTTACTTGGGCGCGAACGGGCCAGCGCTGCCGCTGGTCGGGTTATTGCCACCGGGCGACATCGGCGCGGGAGCCGGCGCGGGAGCGCCACCCTGGATGCGCTGCAGTTCTTGCGCATTCAGCTGCTCGGTGACCGAATCGCCCGCGCTCATCCGGTGATGCCAATGATGCATAGGCTTCTTCATGGCCATCGGCTTCGCGGCCGCCGGCGTCGCCGGAGCGGCGGCAGGCTTCGCCGGGGCAGCTGGCGGAGTGCTTTGCGCCCAAACCGGGGCGGCGATCGCGAGGGCCGCGGCCATGGCGACGCCAGTCAAGAGATGTTTCATGCTTGTTGTCCTCTATGGCAGTTCTGGGTTCGACTCAACGGCTACGGCGTGCTCTTCTTGCGGCGAGCCTTCGGTTGAAACAACGCAACCGTTGCTTCGTTCCGCTGAACACGCAACCATTCGTGTCGCGTATCCGATCCCGCCGGTCACCGATATTATGACCCGTAATAACCAAGTTTCAAGCACTTGGGGCGCGGCCGATGCACGCAACTGACGTATTTGGCGAATACGGGCAGGCGAACGCGCGTCGCGTGGGCTCGCCGCGGTGGTTCGCGCTGGCGCTTTTCCTGCTGACTTGGCCGTGGGCGTCGGCCGCCGCTCACGATCAACTCACGATCGGTATTGTTCAGTTTCCACCGGCGCTCAACCCCGATCTCGAAGCCGTCGCGGCGAAAAGCTATGTGCTGGGCTTTGCGCTGCGGCCGTTCACGACATTCGACGCCAGCTGGAAACCCGTCTGCCTGTTGTGCACCGAACTGCCGACATTCGAGAACGGGCGCGCGGTCAAGACCGAGCTGCCCGGCGGCAAGACCGGCATCGATCTCACCTATACGATTCGACCCGATGCGACGTGGGCAGACGGCGTGCCCGTGACCACGGACGACGTCAAATTCACCTATGAATTCGGCCGCAACAAAGAGAGCGCCGTCGCCAGTGCCGAGATGTACCGCGAGATCCTCGGCATCGACGTCAAGGACGACAAGACCTTCACGCTGCACTGGGACCGGCTCAGCTACAATTACGCGGCGATCGACGATTTCGTGCTGCTGCCAGCGCATCTGGAGCGCCAGGCCTTCACCGATCCGGCGCAATACAAGGTGCGCACGCTCTACGCCACAGACCCGACCAATGCCGGGCTGTATAACGGCCCTTATCGGATCGCCGAGTTCGCGTCCGGCTCGCATATCGTGCTCGAACCGAACCCGCACTGGGCAGGCGCGCCACCCTATTTCAAGCGAATCACGATCCGTGCGATCGAGAATACCGCCGCGCTCGAGGCCAATCTGCTCTCGGGCACGATCGACATGATCGCAGGGGAGATCGGGCTGCCGCTCGACGAGGCGCTGGCCTTCGCGCAGCGCCATGGCGGCGACTACAACATCATCTACAAGCCCGGGCTGACCTTTGAGCATGTCGACTGCAATCTCGACAACCCGGTGCTCGCCGACCGCCGGGTGCGCGAGGCGCTGCTCGTCGGCCTCGATCGCGCGACGCTGGTCAAGACGCTGTTCGCCGGAAAGCAGGCAGCCGCCGACAGCTTTGTCGAGCCGCTCGACGCCGGCTACACCGACGACGTCCCGAAATACCCCTACGACCCGGCGCGAGCCAAGCAACTGCTCGAAGACGCCGGCTGGCACGCACAATCCGACGGGACGCGAAAGAACGCTGACGGCAAATCGCTGTCGTTCGAGCTGACGACGACCGCGGGCAACCGCTCGCGCGAGCTGGTCGAGCAGATCCTGCAAAGCCAGTGGAAGGAGATCGGCGTCGACATCCGCATCCATAACGAGCCGGCGCGGGTGCTGTTTGGCGAGACCTTGCCGCACCGCCATTTCGACCTGGCGATGTATGCCTGGCTCAGCGCGCCGGAAAATTCGCCGCGCTCGATTTTCCGTTCCGACGAAGTGCCGACCGAGTCCAATAATTACGCTGGCCAAAACCTCACCGATTACAAGAACCCGGAGATGGACCGGCTAATCGATGCGCTCGAGGTCGAGCTCGACGCGGGCAAACGCAAGGCGTTGTGGGCCGAGGCGCAAAAGCTTTACGCCACCGACCTGCCGTCGCTGCCGCTCTATTTCCGCTCGGATGCGTTCATCCTGCCGAAATGGCTAACCGGGGTTCAGCCGACCGGCAACCAGTCCCCGACAACGCTGTGGTCGACCGACTGGGGCGAGAAGCAGTGACGGGCGGCAAGCCGAACAAATGATCCGCTTCACCGCCATCCGGCTCATCGAGATCGCCGCGATGCTGGTGCTGATGTCGTTTGTGATCTATGCGCTGATCGGGCTGATGCCGGGCGACCCGATCGACCTGATGCTCGGCGCCGACCCGCATCTGACGTCGGCCGATGTCGCGCGGCTCAAAGTGCTTTACGGCGTCGACCGGCCGCTCATCGAGCGCTACTTCGCCTGGGCGCAGGCCGCGTTCCACGGGAACCTGGGCTACTCGCGGCTATTCCTGACACCGGTGGCGGCGGCCCTGCCGCCGCGGCTCGGCAATTCGCTGATCCTCATGGGGTCGAGCTTTGTGATCGCTTTCGCCGCCTCGCTCGGCCTCGGTGTCGCCGCCGCGCGCCGTCCGCGCAGCCGGATCGACGGCGCGATCAATCTGGCCTGTTTTGCCGGGGTCTCGATGCCGACTTTCTGGCTGGCGCTGATCCTGATCCTGGTCTTCGCCGAGGGGCTTGGCTGGCTCCCGGCGAGTGGCACGGGTGGCGGCGAATCCGGCGATCTCGCCGAGCGGCTGCGCCACCTCGTGCTGCCGGTAACGACGCTGGCGATAGCCAGTATCGGCGGCTACACCCGCTATATCCGCGCCGCGATGCGCGACGCGCTCGGGCAGGATCACATCCGCACCGCGCGCGCCAAGGGGGCGAGCGAGGCGCGCGTGGTCTGGCGGCACGCGCTGCGCAGCGCGATGGTGCCGGTCGCGACGATCCTCGCGCTGTCGTTCGGTGCACTCGTTTCAGGCGCGCTGGTGACCGAGGAGATGTTCGCCTATCCCGGCATGGGGAAGCTGATCTTCGACGCGGTAATGGGCAACGACTACAACCTCGCGCTGGCCGCGCTGCTCCTGGCGAGCGCGGTGACGATGCTCGGCAATCTCGCCGCCGACCTCGCTTATGCCTGGCTCGACCCCAGAGTGAGCTACCGGTGAGCCGCCGGTGGTGAAGCGCCCGTGAGATTGCCCGCGTTGCTGCTTGCGGTGATCGCCGTGGGGTCGCTCGCGGGGCCGGGCGTCGCATACATGATGGGTGTCGACCCGACGATGATCGATCTGCTGCACCGCTCCGCGGGACCATCGATGACGCACCCGCTCGGCACCGACGAACTCGGCCGCGACATGCTGCTACGGCTGATGGAAGGCGGGCGGATATCGCTGACGATCGGCATCGCCGCGGCGATCGCCGCGGCGGCGGTCGGCACGGCGGTCGGGCTCTGCGCCGGTTATCTCGGCGGCTGGACCGACCGGGTGCTGATGCGTCTCACCGATGGGGTGATCGCGCTGCCGCTGCTGCCGCTGCTGATCGTGCTGGCGGCGCTCGACCTGCACAAGATCGGGATTTCGCGCGGATTCGCGGATTCGCCGGGGATGAGCCTCGTGCGTATCGTCGTGCTGGCGGTGCTGGTGGTGTGGACGACCGCGGCGCGGCTCGTTCGTGGCGCGACGCTGGTCACCAAGAGCCGCGATTTCGTACGCGCCGCGCAGAGCCTCGGCGCCGGCGTGCCGCATATTTTGTGGCGCCACATCCTGCCCAATGTCATGGCGCCGCTGGTGGTGGCGACGACCCTCTCGGTCGGCGACATCATTCTCCTGGAGTCGGTGCTGAGCTTTCTGGGGCTTGGGGTGCAGCCGCCACTCGCGAGCTGGGGGAGCATGCTGTCGAACGCCGAGGAGCTGATCACCTCGTCGCCGCTCCTCGCGGTCTATCCCGGGACGATGATCTTTCTGACGGTGATCGCCTGTAACCTTCTGGGCGACGCGTTGTTGCAACGCTTCGATCCGCGCGATCCGGGACGGGGATAGGCTATCGCGGCCGCCAATCGGCCGGGTAAAAGCGCAGCAGCAGCGCCTTTTCATCATCCGCCAGCGGGAAGAAGCGGTCCGTCGCCGATTGGAATGCCGCCGGCCGACATGACGCCGGCCGGCCGCACATCAATAGGCTCGGGTCGCTGTTGTGGCCGAGGCAGATCGCATGACCGATTTCATGCGCGATTACGTTGCGCGCGACATTGGGCAACGTAAGGGGTGGCGAACTCAGGTTTTTGATCGCGGCCAGTCCCGTCTCGCCCCAGCGCATCGTAAACGACACAAAATCTTCGTTCGACAAGGCGACGACGATCTGGTCCGGCCTTCCCGCCAACCAAT
>DATMLO010000201.1:0-27331 GCA_035570495.1 Allostellaceae bacterium
GCTCGGTCATGCCTGGGTTCCTTTGAGGGAGATCACCTTTGCCGACGATCGTCGGCGATTGCGCCCCGTTCCCGCAAGCGCTTTCCCGCGGAGGCGGTATGCGGGCACCCGTTCCTGCCGGAAAAAGTAGGCGCTGTTCCCCTTCAACGATCGAACGCTACCGCCCGATTATGGCGATTTTAGCGGCGTCCGACGGGGCCAGCTCCTATGGCTTGGCCGCTGCCGCTGCCGCAGCTCCGGCTGCGGCGCCCGCCGCCGCGGCCGCCGCGGTGTTGCTGGATGGGTCGGACTTCTTGTCCGACGGGCTCGGCCCCGAGCCCTTCAGCCGGACGATCTGCTGCAACGCGTCGAACCAGAAAGGCGCGCCGAACAGCGTAGCGAAGGCGGTGATCAGCCAGCCAAAAATGTGCGACCACCACGGCCAAGCCAAAGAGAACGCCCCGAGAAAATACCACAAGTTCGTGGCCGTATCCGCCGGGTCGAGCGGCTGGGTGGCACCCGATACGGCTTTTTTTGACGGCCAGCCGATAGGCATCATTTCCAGCGTCTTGAGATAGTCCGGCTTCGAAGCGTCGTCGGGCACCTTGCCGATCGCCGTAATTACCTTATCGTCAAGCGGTTGCTTCCAGAGTTGCTGCGCCACGTCGATCGTACTGACGTTGAGGAGCGCAGCAATCAGAAACGCGAGTCCAAACGATATCGCTTGCGTCCAGCGCTTATAGACGCCGCTGACGCGATCCATCGCGGCGTCAAACCACTTCGCCAAGGCGTCGTGCACCGCCTGCTCGTCACCTTTCGCGCGGTCGATGATTCCGGTGAGAAACCGTTTGATTTGGCCGTCCGGCAGGTTGCCGATGGCGGTGACGAAATCCGCCAACGGGTTACCCGACGCCGGCGGTTGCACTCCTTGATTTGCCACTCGCTTCACCGCGTCGGTCAGCGCGACCGCAAAGTGATCGGGATCTATATAAGTCGGGTTGGTCTTACGGTTCGGCGGTTTCGTCCCGTCGACAAGAGGGTTGATCAGCACATCTTTATAGAGTTCTCCCGCCAGACCTTTCAGGTCCGGGTCGTTGACGAGATTCTTGATGCCTTCCAGCAGCGTTTGCGAGCGTGTTCTGAGAAACGACGAGACCGCCTCGGTTGCCGCGCCGGCGGCGAGGCTCATCGCGAGGAACATGAAAACGATACCGACCGCGAAGTCGAGAATGCCGCTATTCAACATGCTCCCCTCCCCGTCCTACTTGTCCTTCCGTCTGTGCTTCAGGACGCGGCTTGTCCGCCTAACGAGATAATAGCTTCACCGCCCGCTCGATGCAATTTTTCGGCTAGCGGCGGATGGCAGAAACCCGTTTATCGATCATCCCATGCCGGCGGCGAGGCCCCGGCGGTAGCTGAGCGCCTCGGCGATATGGCGGCGGCCGACGACCTCGGCGCCGTCGAGGTCGGCGAGGGTGCGGGCGACGCGCAACACCCGGTGATAACCGCGCGCCGAAAGCTTGAGGCGCTCGGCGGCGCTGGTCAGCAGCGTGCGGCCGGCTTCCTCGGGGGTCGCGATCTCGTCGAGCAGCGAGCCGTCGGCCTCGGCGTTGGTGCGGACGCGGCGATCGGCGGGCAGCCCGGCGTAGCGCTGAGTCTGCCGGGCGCGCGCCGCGTGGACGCGCTCGGCGATATCGGCGCTCGCCTCGGCGGGCGGCGGCAGCGCCAGATCGCTCGCGGCGACCGGCGGCACGTCGATGTGTAGGTCGATGCGATCGAGCAACGGCCCCGACAGCTTCGACTGGTATTCCTCGGCGCAACGCGGCGCGCGGCCGCAAGCACGACCCGGCTCCGCGAGATAACCGCAGCGGCACGGGTTCATCGCGGCGATCAGCTGGATGCGTGCCGGAAAGGTCACATGGCCATGGGCGCGCGCGATGCTGATACGGCCGGTTTCGAGCGGCTGGCGCAGCGCCTCCAAAGCGGCGCGGTTGAACTCCGGCAGTTCATCCAGGAAGAGCACGCCCTGGTGCGCCAGGCTGATCTCGCCGGGGCGCGGGCGGATGCCGCCGCCGACCAGCGCGGGCAGCGAGGCGGAATGATGCGGATCGCGGAACGGCCGCTCGCGCAGCAGCGCGCCGCCGCGCAAGCCGCCCGAGGCCGACTGGATCATGCCCAGCTCCAGCGCTTCCGATCTTATCTAGCAGAAACACCCACGGTTGCGGCGGCTTTGGGTTGTTGCCATCATCTTGCCCGCTATGGCTCGCGGGACAACCGATCCGATCGACTGGCTGTGTTTGATAGATAAGTCCGGCGCTTCGGCCGGCTCCAGCGGCGGCAGGATGCCGGGAAGCCGCGCGGCGAGCATCGATTTGCCGGCGCCGGGCGGGCCGACCATCAGGAGGTTATGGGCGCCTCCCGCGGCGATCTCGAGCGCCCGCTTGGCGCTTTCCTGGCCTTTGACGTCGCGGAAATCGAGCGCCGCGGCCATGGGCGGTGCGAGCTTTGCGACCGGCGGCGGCAAAAGCTGCGTGCCCTTGAAATGGTTGACGACCGCGAGAAGGCTGGGCGCGGCGACGATCTCCACCTCGCCGGCCCACGCGGCCTCGCCGCCGCAGGCCTGCGGGCAGATGATGCCGATCTGCCGCCCGGCGGCGGAGAGCGCGGCAAGCAGTACGCCGGCGACCGGGGTCAGCGAACCGTCGAGCGCCAGTTCACCGACCGCGAGGTAGCCGCCGATCTCGTCCTGCGGCAGCACCTCCATCGCGGCGAGCAGGCCCAGCGCGATCGGTAGATCGAAATGACTGCCTTCCTTGACCACGTCGGCCGGTGCGAGATTGACCGTGATGTGGCGCGGCGGCAATGCGAGGCCGAGCGCGGCCAAGGCTCCCCTCACCCGCTCGCGGGATTCGGCGACGGCCTTGTCGGGCAGGCCGACCACGGCAAAAGCGGGGATGCCCGGGGTGAGGGTCACCTGGGTCTCGACGTCGACAACGTCGACGCCGTGAAACGCCACCGTGCGGATGCGCGCCGTCATTCCCGAGCGAACCCCCTTTCTACCGTGAGTTTAGTGATCTCGGCGATGCGAGGCGAGAGCGTCAGCGCGGCTGGTTTTCCGGCGGCCAATTCTGCTCTAGTCTCCGCGGCCCGATGCCGCGCGCGGCATGACGGATGGGTGGCCGAGCGGTCGAAGGCGCACGCCTGGAAAGTGTGTATACGGGAAACCGTATCGTGGGTTCGAATCCCACCCCATCCGCCATTCGGCTTCGCCCTCCGCAGAGGGCCGAATACCAGCGATGGCGTCACGTTGCATCGCCCCCGGGTTCGTGCTCAAAAGCGCGTCACCGTTCAAAGGATCACAACATGCCGATCGGTTTTCGCGCGGGTATCGTCGGCGCCTTGTTGCTGGCTCTCGTCAGCCCCGCCAGCGCCCAAACGACGGCCACACCGCAGACGACGCCCACACCACAAACAACGCCCGCACCTCAGACGACACCCGCACCGGCGCAGCCAGCCGCCGCCACGGCCCATGTCGACGGGTTCCGCTCGGCCAAATGGGGCATGACCGAGGCGCAGGTGAAGGCTGCGATCCGCGCCGATTTCAACATCGCGGAAGACAAGCTCAAGAGCAGCGAGAACCTGGCTGAGAAGACCGAGGTGCTGACGACCGTGGTGCCCGACCTGTTGGAGGGCGCCGGCAATGCGCAGACCTCTTATATCTTCGGCTTTTCGACAAAAGAACTGATCCAGGTCAACGTGTTGTGGGGCACCGCGCTCGATCCGCAATCGACCCCGCAGAAGATCGTGGCGGCGGCGGACCAGCTCCGCGCGCTATTTCTCGCGTCCGGCTACGACCCGAAGACCGTCGTCGCCAACACCAAGATGGCGGATGGCTCGATCGTGGTGTTCGAGGGCCAGGACGCCGACAAGCACTCGACCTTGTTGCGCCTGGCGACGGGAAACGTCAGCCCACCCGACAAGGACGGCAAGCCGGGGGCGCCGGTCGAGATGGCGACGCTGTCGCTCTCCTACATCCTCGACGCGCACGATCCTGACATCTTCCGCCTCAAAAAGGGCAGCTTTTGAGGCGGGCGCGGCGGCGAGAACGCACCGCTATGGGGCGCGCGGGTCTTTGATGAAGTCGAGTTCGGTTTGCATGATGGCCCCGACTTGCTGCGGGGTGAGCCCTTCGAACTCATGCCCGCCATTGAAGACGGTCATGCGGGCAGGGACATGGTCTTGCTTCAGCGCGGCGAGCAGCTGGGTCGACTGGTCGAGATGGACCGCCTTGTCGTCGCGGCCGTGCGCGATCATGACCGGCGGCATGCCCGCCTTGACCAGAAACAGCGGCGAGGCGGCGCGCTCCTGATCGGTTGGCCGCGTCTTGCCGTCGCTGCCAAAGAGCTGCTGATCGGGCGGCCACATCGCATCGGAGCTGATATCGGTGGGGCCGAAATTGTCGACGACGCAGGCGACGGCCGACGAGACGCCCGGCAGTTCGCTGGCTTCGTCACCCGGCATCGTGTGGCCGGTGGCGGCGATGAACAGCGCGATCTGCGCGCCGGCAGAGTCGCCAAGCACGCAAATATGCGCCGGATCGATGTTGAATTCGGCGGCGTGCGAGCGCATCCAGCGCACCGCGAGCTGCGCGTCGACCGCCTGCGCCGGCCAGCGATGGCGCGGGTCGCCATTGGCGAGCCGGTACTCGATCGTCGCGGCGACGATGCCCTCGCCCGCCGCCCCTTTGCAGGCCTCGGCGTAGGCGCTCTTGTCACCGAACTCCCAGTAGCCGCCATGTATCATCACCACGGCCGGCCGGCCACCCGCCGGCGCGGCCCATGTCGGCACGCACAAGTCGAGACGCTGCGCCGGGTCGGAGCCGTAGGCGATGTTAGGCCGTATATCGGGCTGCGCCGGGCCTTGCGCCCAGACGCCGGAGGCACCCAGAACGACACCGAAAAACGCCGCGACAACGACACTAACCATCCCGCGCCTCACCCGCCGAAGACCTCAGTAAAGCCCGCAACCCCTTACTTTTTCCCCACCGGCACCGGGATGCCGGGGATTCTGACCTTAGTCATGCCGAGGTGATTGCGGCTGGTGAAGTAGAGCGTCTTCCAGTCGTCCCCGCCAAAGGCGATGTTGGTGGTCGCGGTAGCGCCATGGACGATGCGGCCGAGCTTCTTGCCGGTCTTGTCCATCACGTGGATGCCGCCGGCGCCGCCGCAATAGACATTGCCCTCGACATCGACCTTCATCCCGTCCGGACGCCCGGCTCGGGCCCGCGAAGATCGACGAACACGCGATCACTCGCTCTCGCGATCATGCCGCTCGGCATCATGTCGAAGGCGCGGATATGCCCGCGCCGTGTGTCGTTGATGTAGAGCACACTCTCGTCGGGGGAGAAGGCCAGCCCGTTCGGCAGCGTAAAATCGTCGACAAGCAGGCTCAGCGTGCCGAGATCGGGAGTCAGCCGGTAGACGCCGGAGAAGGTCAGATCCCACTGGTTCGGCGCATTGGGACTGGTCCACGGGTCGGTGAAGTAGATGCAGCCGTCGGATTTCACCACGACATCGTTGGGCCGGTTGAGCTGACGCCCCTGAAAGCTGTTGCAGATAACGGTGAGCGAGCCGTCGAGCTCCAGCCTGGTCACGCGGCGGCTGTCATGCTCGCAGGCGATCAGCCGGCCGTGCAGATCGCGCGTCAGGCCGTTGGCGCGGTTGGTGCCGTCGAGGAACAGCGACGCCTGTTTTGTCGCCGGGTCGTATTTCATCCGCTTGTTGTTGTGGATGTCACTGAAGAGCAGGTGGCCGCTCTCCTTCCACCATAACGGCCCCT
Source organism: Allostellaceae bacterium (assembly GCA_035570495.1). Taxonomy (GTDB): domain Bacteria; phylum Pseudomonadota; class Alphaproteobacteria; order ATCC43930; family CGMCC-115725; genus DATARH01. The sequence goes on from DATMLO010000201.1 coordinate 5,818, forward strand.
CTGCCGGGCCTTGGTCACCGCCATAGCCGTCGGCGAGGTCGTGGATCGTCTCGCTGGCGTCGATGATCCGGTCGAGTGCCGGGTCGAAGCGTTCGATGCGCTTGTCGGGCATGGCATTCCTCCGTGTCTTTGAGTGTATCGGGCCATCCCGTCGTCGGGGGGTCAAGGCGGTATAATCCTTCCTACGTCATTCCGGGGCTGGCGAAGCCGGAACCCGGAACCCATGAACACGGACCTTACCGAGTTGGGTAAAGCCCGTGTCCATGGGTTCCCGCTTTCGCGGGAATGACAATTTGGGGAAGCGTTTGAACTGCGTTACGCTTTCGATGGCTGTAGCGAGGAGCTGACAGTGGCGGATGGCGGCGGGTTCATGACGGCGGTCGAGGCGCGGGTCGCGGCGACCGTCGACGCCTGCACGCGCTGCGGCAAATGCGTCGAGGCCTGCCCGATGGCCGTGCCGGCCGGACTCGACCCGGCCAATGCCGTCGCGATCGCCGAAGGGACGATCGACCTGCTCAAGGGCGGCGAGGGCACGCCGGATGCGGAGCGCTGGGCGCAGGTCTGCACCAATAGCGGCAAGTGCAGCCCGGCCTGCGATTACGGCGTCAACCCGCGCTTCATGGTCAACATGGCGCGCATCGCCAGCATGAATCTGCGCAAAGGCGAAGCCGAAGTGCGGCGCGGCGCGCAGCAATATTTCAATTCGATGGGCCGCAGCACCCGCACCATCGCCCGGCTGCAGCTTGCGCCCGAGGTGCTGGCGCGGGTGGCGCCGGTGCTGCGCGCCTCCGACGAATACGAGACGACGCCCGACATCGTCTTCTACACCGGCTGCAACGTGATCAAGACGCCACACATCGCCCTCTTGGTGCTCGAGGTGCTCGACGCACTCGAGGTCAGCTACGAGGTGATGGGCGGCACGGCGGCGTGCTGCGGCATCCAGCAGTTCAAGCGCGGCGACGCCAAGGTGGCGGGGCGGATCGGCTTCAACACGATCGAGCGACTGGCGCGGCCGGGCGCGTCAAAGGTCGTATCGTGGTGCCCGAGCTGCTTTATCCAGATCGACGAGGTGGCAGGGCCGGCCTATGCCACCTCCACAGGCCAGGCGATGCCGTTCGAGATCGCGCCTTTGGCCGAGCTGTTCGCCGAGCGCATCGACGATTTGCAAAGGCTCTTCACCCACCGTGTCGAAAAGCGCGTCGCGATCCAGGAGCGCGCCGCGGTACCGAGCATCCAGCAGGCGGTGAAGACGGTGCTGCGCGCGATCCCCGGCCTCGACCTCGTCGAGCTCGACGTGCCGGTCGTCAGCACCCAGGCGAGCCACTTGACGGTGCTGCCGCAGTTCAAGGAAGAGGTGCGCCAGCGCGAGTTCGCGGCCGCGGCCGCGGCCGGGGTGACGACGATCGCGTCGATCTTCCATGCCTGCCACCGCGACCTGATCGCCTATCAGCAGAATGTGACATTCGAGCTCTTAAACTTCATGGAGCTGATCGGCGAGGCGATGGGCATCCGCATCCCCGACCTCTACAAGCGCCTGCGGATGCTGGGCGACATCGACCAGATCGTCGCCGACACGTCCGATCTCATCGCCGCGCACGGCCTCGACCTCGACACAGTGCGCGACGAGATCGCCGCCGACATGTTCAAGGGCGCGTGATCGCCTCTTTGCCGCGAGGCTGATATGTTCATGGCATCTGAGCCCACTGAGGCTCAAACGTCGACAACCCGCGATCCTCACGGCCAAACCGCGACGCGATGGCCAGCCGGATCAAATCCACGGTGCGCGGTGCCCCAAGCTTGGCTTTTAACAGGCTGCACTGATTGGCAGCCGTCTTATAGCTAATATCGAGAGCTCGGGCGATTTCGGTAAGGCCGTTGCCGTCTGCCAACAGCCGCAAAATCTCGACTTCGCGCGGCGACAGTTGTCCTTGCGGGTGCGAGGCCTCTTGAACATGCCACGCCGCCACTTCCTGTGCTGTCTCAGGATCAATGTAAGGCGCGCCAGCCACGGTTTGTCTGACCGCTTGAAGGAGTTGTTCTGGGGGCGCGCCCTTGCTGACATAGCCGCGAGCACCGGCTGCAAGCACGCGAGCGACGTAGAGGGGATGGTCGTACATGCTGAGCGCCAGAATGCAGGCGTCGGGATGCTCGTGTCTGATCTGGCCCATCACACCTAGCCCGCTAAGTCCAGGCAGGCCCAGGTCAAGGATGACAAGGTCGGGCAGCAGTTCACTAAAAGTAGCGACTGCGCTCTCTCCGTCCGCGCACTCGGTAATCTCCGCGTCAAATTCGGCTGACAGCAGCCGACGCAGCCCCGAGCGAACGACCGGATGATCATCGACGATCAGCAGCTTCACCGGCTGAGACTCCATCGCCAATCTTTGGCTATCACGACCGCTTGACTGCTTCCGATCGCCCCCGGTTTTGAACATAGGAAAATTTCCCACCAAACCTGGGAACGTATTTTCAAGTTATCGGGAGTATTTTGAAATTATTATCTTCATCTTGCAGCTAAGCGCCACCGTATATACTAATTACTGAGGCTATCGCCATTGTTGCTTATGAAAGTTTTGAACGAATGAACGGCTTCGCGATGATCTTCGGCAAATGCGTGTGGATACCACCGTCGCCGAAAGCAGCGGTGGCCGCGCTCGCCTACTTCTTCGGGGTCGTCCCGGGCCTACCGGCCGACGCCTATGAAACCCAAATCCGCCAGCAACTCGTGGCCGCCGGCGCCACGCAGGACGCCGCCATCGCCGAGATGAAATGGCTGGATCAATGCTTCACCACCTACACGGCCGACAGCGCCCATAAATCGGGCGGCTGAGGCGGGCTATTTGACGAACATTTTCAAAGAGGGAACCGCCGCCGATGTCCAGCATGACCCGCCGCTCGCTGTTGCGCAGATCGGTCAGCCTCCTCGCCGGCGCGTCGTTGGCGCGGCCTTACATCGCCAATGCCGCGGCCAAAACGGCCGTCGTCTGGTGGGCGCAGGGCTTTGCGCAGCAGGAGGATATCGGGTTCCGCCAGATCGTCGAGGGCTACCAGAAAGCCAGCGGCAACGTCATCGATTACAGCATCATTCCCTACGCGCCACTGCGCCAGAAAATCGTCTCCGCTTTGACCAGCGAAGAGGTGCCGGACGTCTTCCAGAATACCCCGGTTGAGGCGCTTGCGCTGGAAGCCTGGAAAGACCAACTCGTCGACCTGACCGACGTCGTCGAAACACAACGGAGTCAGTACACCGACGCGGCGCTCAAATTCGCCTACACCTATAACGGCGTCGAAAAACGGCGCGCGTATTATGGGGCGCCCTATTCGCTAGCCGGCCTGGTCAACCATGTCTGGCGCCCGCTGGTGGAAAAAGCCGGCTTCAAGATGGACGACGTCCCGAAGACCTGGGACAACTACTACGATTTCTTCAAGGGTTTGCAGAAGCCGCTGCGCGCGCAGGGCATGCGCAATGTATTCGGTCTCGGCTTCACCCTGAGCACGACCGGTAATGACTCAAATAATCAGTTCAACTATTTCCTCATCGCCAATGGCGGCAGCGATATTGTCACCAAGGACGGCAAGCTGCACCTCGACGATCCTAAGGTCCGCGAGGGAGTTTTCAGATCGATCGCGTATACGACGAATGCCTATAAGGACGGGTTTATACCGTCGAGCGCGACCAGTTGGAATGATTCCGATAACAACAACGCATTCCACGCCAAGCAGATCGTGATGGATATCGACGGCACGATCTCGACCGAGGTCGCCATCATCGACAACAAGCAGGATTACGACGATATCGTCACGATGGGACTGCCCCTCGACAACAATAGCCAGCCCATTTCAAACCAGGTGACCGCGAATTGCGGGGTGATCCCGAAGGGCGCGAAGAACCTCGAGGTCGCCAAGGATTTCCTGAAATATCTGATCCAGCCCAAGGTTGCTGGGGAGTATCTCAAGATTGGGCTCGGCCGCAACCTCCCGGCGATGACGTCGATCGTCGAGGACGACCCGTGGTGGACCGCCGATCCGCATCGCAAGACCTATGTTGAGCACTGCCTCTTGGGGCCGATCGAAGCGGAATGGTTTGTCTACAACCCCGCTTACGCCGAGGTCCGCAACCAGCACGTCTGGGGCACCGCCTGGGCCGACATCATCCAGAACGGCATGACACCCCAAGAAGCCGGGGAGAAGGCGTTCAAATGGGTCGAGGCGATCTTCGCGAAGTACCCCATCGAATGGGCGTGACCCGCGCATAGCGGGCCAAACGAGAAGCGAGACGCGACGCAAGGTCGCGGACTATCAAATTCTCATTACTGGGATGATTTTTCCCCGTATCCGGGAAGAACGCCCATAGCGGCAATCGCCCCTCTTAAGGCAAACTCCATGGCAACAGCCGATGCCTCCTCAATGCGTAGGGGCACGGCGACACGACGCCGTCGGTAGACCGGATACAACGGTCACATGCGGCGCGCTGAACATGGGAGGCCGCTATGACACAGCTCACTCGGCGTTCGCTGCTCCGTAAATCCGCGGGTTTGGTGGCTGCCACCGCGCTGGCGCGTCCCTATATCGCCAACGCCGCGGCGGTGACCGCGACGGTGTGGTTTGCCCAAGGCTTTATCCCGAGCGAGGACACAGCGCTGCGCAAGCTGTGCGATGATTACGAAAAGCAGAGCGGCAACAAAATCGACCTCAGCATCATCCCGTTCGTCGCGCTGCGCCAGAAAGAGATCGCGGCGGTGACCAGCGGCGATGTTCCGGACGTCATGGAAGACGCCGATCTCTATTTCACCCCGCTCACCGCCTGGCAGGACAAGCTCCTCGACCTCACCGACGTCATCGAAACGCAAAAAGCCCAATACGCCGAAGTCGTGCTGCTGGGCCGGCGGAATTACAACGGAGTGACGAAGCAGCGCAGCTATTTCGGCGTGCCGATGAAGGCGGCATCAACAACGTTCCATGTCTGGACATCGCTGGTTGAAAAAGCCGGGTACAAGGTCTCCGACATTCCGAACACCTGGGACGCCTATATCGATTTCTTCCTGCCGATGCAGGCCAAGCTGCGCGACCAGGGCATGCGCAACGCTTGCGCAATGAGCCTCGAGTGCAGCACGCAGGGCAACGACCCGATCGCCACGCTCAACTCCTACATGATCGCCTATGGCGGCAAGGATCTGGTGACGCCGGACGGCAAGGTGCACACCGACGATCCGCAGGTCAAAGAGGCGGTTATCAAGACGCTGAACCGCTACGCCAGTCTCTTCAAGGGTGGTTATGTCCCGAGCAGCGCGGTCAATTGGAACGACCAGGACAACAACAACGCGTTCCACGCCAAGGTGGTCATCAACTGCTTCAACGGCTCGATGTCGATCGAACTCGCGCAGATCGCCGACATGGACGCCTACAACGATCAGATCACCCACATGATACCGAACGGCAATGACGGCAAACCGCTACCGGCGCAGATCGGCGAGTTCGGCGTGGTAATTCCCAAGGGCGCCAAGAATGTCGACGTCGGCAAGGAGTTTGTGAAGTACTCAATCCAGCCCGAGGTGCTCAACGAGTACTTGAAGGGCGGGCTCGGCCGCTGGGCCATTCCCTATCCGAGCGTTATCAAAAGCGACCCGTTCTGGCTCAATTCCGGCGATCCGCATCGCCTGGCCTACATCACCGAGACGATGGTCGGCCCGGGATTTCCGTTCTACGGAGCCTATAGTCCGGCCGCGGCGCAGGTCGATTCCGAGCACGTGCTTCAGCTCGCGGTCGCCGACGTCACCCGCAACGGGATGAAGCCCGAGGACGCCACGGCCAAGGCATTCAAGCGGATCGAGGATATCTTTGCCCAGTATCCGATCCAGGCGAGCTGAGTCGAACGGGCCCTTCAGAAGCTACATTTCCGCCTTTTGCGCGGTGAAGATCGAGCCATAACCCTGCTTTGACCAGTCGGGCGGCACCGGGCACGGATAGGGGTCGAGATGCGCGACCGTCGCCGGCTCGCCCCGTACGATCTCGCCGGTGTAGCGGGTCGGCGTCGGGGTCGGCATCCAGGTGAAGGCGTCGGCCGAGCTGTAGACAAACAGCGCCACCGGCCGTACCCGGTTGGTCGCGTTGGCGCGCGAGCCGTGCACGGTGCGGCAGTTGATCGCGATTACCGTGCCGGCCGAGCCGGTCAGGTCCTCGGCAGCGGCCATGTCGATCTTGGCATGGTCGGCTTTGCGGATCGCGCCGGTCCATTTCTGGTCGTCATCGCGATGCACGAAGATCGGGCCTTGGTGGCTGCCGGGAATGCAGGTGAGCGGCCCCTGTTCGACCGGCACGTCCTCAAGGTAAATCCCCAGGGTCACCGGGCTGTAGTTGGTGTGCGGCCAGGCCGGGATGTCCTGGTGCCAATCGACGATCTCGCCAGAGCCCGGGTATTTGTAATTGAGCTTTGACGAGTGGAACTTGACGTCGGGGCCGACGAGGTCTGCAGCGATGTCGGCGAGCGGCGATTCGGCGCAGATGCGCCAGAAGTCGGGGTGACGGTCGACCAGCGCCTTGAGCCGGCGGACATGCGGATGGTCGGGCCGGTGCGCAGGGCCGATATCATATTCGTCGCTCGACTTCGCGACGCCGCGGCTCCGCTCGATGAACTCGGCCGACCGCGACCGCAGCAGCGCCAGCCATGCGTCGGGGATCAGCCCTTCGGCGCTGAGAAAGCCGGTCGCGAAATATCGCTCGCGCTGCGCCTGGCTCAGCACGCGCGGCTCGTGGGCGAGGATGGCTTCGGGCGTCATTCCGGCAGGGTTCCCACATCGCAAGAGCTGTGAAATCGTACGGCAAGCTTAAGACGGAGCATCACTGAATGACCAGCGAGAGCGGCGCCACCCTGCTCGGCGAATTGCTCGAACATCAGGCGACCGGCGAAATCGCCGTGATCTACGACGAGGTGCGGCGGTTTTCCGGCGTGCCTTACGTCTCGTCGCTGCAGCGCTATCTCGCGACGATGCCGGGGGTGCTCGAATGGGCGTGGGGGGAGGTGCGGCCGGCGCTGATTTCCGGCGTGATCCAGGAAACCGGTTGGCGGCTTGCCCGCGAGGTACGGATTTCGCCGCTGCCCAAGGCGTCGGCGCCAGTGCTGCGGGTGTGGGGCGTCGACGCGGCCGGGCTGGAAGCGATCCGCAACATCGCCGCGAACTTCGTGCGTGTGTCGCCGGTCAATCTGATGACCGGCGCCTGCCTGCGGCTGTTGCTGACCAGCGCACCGCCGGCGGGCACCGGCTTTGACGGCGGCTGGACGCCGCCGACGATGCTCGCGCCAATGCCGGGCAATGCCGATCTGGCGGCCTTGCCGGCGGACGCGCGCGCGGTGCTCATGCAGCTCGGCACCGCGATGGACGGCAAGCCATTTGTTCCGGCGCTCTATCGCCAGCTCGCGCATTGGCCGGCTTTCCTGGCTTGGATCGCGACCGAGCTAGGGACTCGTTTCACCGCGGCGGAAACGGAGAAGGCGCGCGCCGACTTCCGCGACGCCTCATGGGGCTCAGCGCCGGCGATCGTCGCGCGGCTGCCCGGCCTTCCCGCACTGCCGCCACCCGCGCCGGAAATCGTCCCGCGCGTCCTCAACGCGATCGCGGGCTATGCGACGACCAGCCCGGAAATGGTCATGTTCGGTCAGCTGATCCTCGATGCGCTGCCGGAAGCAATGTAGCTCGCTTGGCATAATTCGAGGGAACAATGTCATTTAAGACGGACGCCGTCGCGGCTATTGTACCGGCTATGGCGCGGGTTGTTTTCGCTCCGCGCACTCCCAGATAGGCGTTGCTGCGCGCAAAAGTCATTCCGCGACAAAACCAGGGGTCTCCATTGGAACCAGTCACGCGGGCTGCAAGATTTCCGTGGCCGCTCGTCATGTTCGCCGCGCTGATCCTGCTGATCACGATGGGCGCGCGGCAGACGATCGGCCTCTTTATCGCCCCGCTCGACACCGCGACCGGGCTCGGCATCGTCTCGATCAGCCTCGCGGTGGCGATTGGCCAGTTTATCTGGGGCTTCGCGCAGCCGATCTTTGGCGCCGTCGCTGACCGTTACGGGCCAGGTCGCGTAATCGCCTTCGGCGCCATCATGATGACGATAGGCACCGCGCTGACACCCTTTGTCCATGCCGAGTGGCAGCTCGTCGCGACGCTTGGCGTGATCAGCGCCTTTGGCGCCGGCGCCGGCAGCCTGTCGATCCTTATCGGCTCGATCATGCAGCGCGTCACCGGCGAGCGGCGCTCGTTGGCGGCCGGCGTCATCAATGCCGGCGGATCGCTCGGGCAGTTCGTCTTCGCGCCGCTGGTGCAAGCGGCGATTTTTGGCTTTGGCTGGGTCGGCGCGATGATGGGAGTCGCCTGCTCAGCGCTACTGACCCTACCGCTTGCCTTTATGATGCGCCGCCGCGGCGACAGCGCGGCGCGAGCCGCCGCGGCGTCAGAGGCGCCGATACTCACCTTGCGCCAGCAGCTACGCGAGGCCGCCGCCGAGCGCAGCTACTGGTGGCTCCATCTCGGCTTCTTCACCTGCGGCTTCCACGTTGCATTTCTGGTGACGCATCTACCCGGCGAGGTGAGGCTGTGCGGCCTGTCGCCGGTGATCTCGGCCAATTCGATCGCGATCATTGGCCTCGCCAATGTCGCGGGGAGCCTTGGCGCCGGCTGGCTCGGGACACGCTTTCGGATGAAGCATCTGCTGTTCTGGGTCTACGGCACCCGCGCCGCGGCGATCCTCTGCTTCATGATGGCGCCCAAGACCGCGCTGACCTTCTATATCTTCGCGACGGCGCTCGGCATCACCTGGCTTGCGACGCTGCCGCCCACCGCGGGGCTTGTCGGCAAGCTGTTCGGTACGCGCTATCTGGCGACGCTGATCGGGTTGACGATGCTGTCGCATCAACTGGGCGCGTTTTACGGCGCCTGGTTCGGCGGCATCGCGGTCGCGCATTTTGGCAATTACAACGGCATGTTCTATGCCGACGCCGCGCTCGCTGCTTTCGCCGCACTCATCAACCTGCCGATCCGCGAGGCGCCGGTCGCGCGCGGGGCGATGCCCGCCTAGCTCTGGACGCCCCGGCGGCGAGCCGCCATCATTCCTCCCACAAGCGCTCGGGGGAGGAAAAGATGGCCGCAGGGCAGGACAGCATCGAAGCCGATTTTATCGTCATCGGCGCCGGCTCGGCCGGGTGCGCGATCGCGGCTCGGCTTAGCGAAGACCCGGCGACCCGCGTGCTGCTGCTCGAAGCGGGCGGCGAGGACACCAATCGTTGGATCCACATCCCGCTGGGCTTCGGCAAGACCTTCGCCGACCCGTCCGTCAACTGGTGCTACGAGACCGAAGCCGACGCCGCCGGACGCAAGGTCTTCTGGCCGCGCGGCAAGGTGCTCGGCGGCTCATCGTCAATCAACGGCATGGTTTACATCCGGGGCCAGCACGAGGATTTCGACCATTGGCGGCAGCTGGGCAATGCCGGCTGGTCGTTTGACGATGTGCTGCCCTATTTCAAACGCGCCGAGAGCAATGTGCGCGGTGGCGACGAATATCGCGGCGCCAGCGGGCCGCTTGCCGTCAGCGATGTCGAAAAGCACCCGATCGCCGAAGCCTTTATCGAGGCATCGATGGCGCTCGGCTTTCCGCGCAACGACGATTTCAATGGCGCCGGTCAGGACGGCGTCGGCTATCACCAGACAACGACGCGCAACGGCAAGCGCTGCTCGACCGCAGTCGGTTATCTGAGCCCGGCGCGTCGGCGCGGCAACCTCGTGGTCGAGATCAATGCGCTGTCGGAGAAGATTGTCGTAGAGGGCAAGCGCGCGGTCGCGGTGCAGTTCCGCCAGCACGGCCAGCTCAAGACGGCGCGCGCCGGGCGCGAGATCATCCTCTGCGGCGGCGCGATCAACTCGCCGCAACTCCTGATGCTGTCGGGCATCGGCCCGGCGGCACAGCTCACGCAGCACGGCATCACCGTGGCGCATGATCTGCCTGGGGTCGGGCAGAATTTGCAGGACCATTACTCGGCACCAATCAAGCTCAAGGCCAAGCTGCCGATCACGGTCAACGACGTGATGCTGAGCAATTTCCGGAAGCTCAAGGTCGGGCTGCAGTACTACACGATGCGCACGGGCCCGCTGGCGATGATCTCTTCGCCGGCCGCGCTCTTCGCCAAGACCCGGCCGGAGCTCGCGACGCCGGATATCAAATGCTCGATCTCGCCGTTCAGCGCCGACCGACCGCAGGACGGGCTGCACAAATTCTCCGGCTTTACGATGATCGCCTATCAGCTGCGGCCGGAGAGCCGCGGCGAGATCAGGCTGAAGAGCGCTAACCCCGCCGATCCGCCGGCGATGATCCCCAACTATCTGGCCGATCCCGTGGATCAGCAGACCATCGTCGACGGGCTGAAACTGTGCCGGCGCGTCCTCACCCACCCGTCATTGCAGCAATACGTCGCTGAGGAGTTTCAGCCCGGCCCCGGGATCGCGAGCGACATCCAGCTGCTCGACTACGCGCGGCAGCGCGGCGGCACAGTCTATCACCCGACCAGCACCTGCACGATGGGCACCGGGCCGATGGCGGTGGTCGACCCGGAGCTCAGGGTGCACGGCGTCGAGGGGCTGCGCGTCGCCGACGCCTCGGTGATGCCGACGGTCATCTCCGGCAACACCAACGCCGCGACGATCATGATCGGCGAAAAGCTCGCCGACATGGTGCGCGGCAGGATGCGGATGGCGGCGTGACGGGCTAACGCAGCGTGCCGATGCCGAGCCCGCTTTGCGGAGCGACGAGCGGGTTCGGCGTCGCCGGCGCGACCCGGCGCAGGGTGTTGGTGTCGTTATGGTTGAACGCCGGCGTCTTGCCGCGCACCGCGAGGTCCGTGCGCGTCACATAGGTCCAGCTGCCGTCGGCGTTGAAGGTGATGTCGACCCGGTAATAGTCGGTGCGGAACGCCTCTTCGAGAAAGCCGGTTGAGCAAATTCCGAAGCGGGTGTCGCCACGCCGCGCCTCTACCGAAATGCGCTCGTCGTCCGGCTTTGCGGTGCCGCCGGCGAGCACGACCTGCCCGCGTGGAATGGCGATGCTTTGCATGATCAGCCCCGTCGCCGGCTCCCACAGCCAGTAGCCGACCTGGTCGTGAAAGGTGATGGCCTCCTCGGCCGTGTTGATGTGGATGTGATAGCGCAACCCATAGAGGAGCTGTGGGCCGTTATTCTGCGCGTCGATCGGCTCCATCCGAATGTGTTCGCTGAAGACGCGCCGCTCGGGGCCTTCGGGCTTGGGGCTGACGTCAACTCCGTGATCGGAGCGCCATTCGCCAGCCAGGCGACGCAGCGGGCCGAGATTGGCCAGCGTATCCGGCGAGAAGTCGGACTCGGTGTAAATATCTTCGGGGATGTTAGCCATGGGGGGTCGCCTCGCAGCTGGACGGCCGAGAGTGCGTGTTCGCCGTGGCGATGACAAGGCTGAGGAGGGCCGACGCGCGTTGCCGTCCTCGCGCATCCCTCCTAGAGTCGCCGCAACCATAGCGGAGGCCACGATGAGTGCGATCGATCACGATGCCCGCCTCTGACTCGGCCAAGCGCTATCAGGCGAACCTGCAGGGCGAGGTCGACGGCGCGCGGCTCTATCGCGCCATGGCCGAGGCCGAGGCCGACCCCAAGATCAGCGAGATCTACCGACGGCTCGGCGCGGTCGAGGAGGCGCATGCCGAGTTTTGGCGCGGCGAGCTGGCGAGGATCGGGGCCAAGGCTGGCGGTCAGTTGCGCCCGGGTTGGCGGACGCGTGCGCTGGTGCGTCTGGCGCGCTGGTTCGGGCCGCAATTCGTGCTGCCGACGCTCGGCACCCTGGAGCAGCGCGATGTCGGCAGCTACGACAGCCAGCCTGAGGCCGTAGCGGGCGGCCTGCCGGCGGCCGAGCGCTCGCACAACCGCATTGTGCAGGCGCTCGCGTCGTCGTTTCCCGGCGGCGCCGCGGGCGGCACGCTGGCCAAGGTCGAGGGCCGGCACCGCGCCGGCGGCAACGCGCTGCGCGCCGCCGTTCTCGGCGCCAATGACGGGCTCGTCTCCAATTTCAGCCTGGTGATGGGCGTCGCCGGCGCCGAGATCGCCGGCAAGACCATCCTGCTCACCGGGCTCGCCGGACTGATCGCCGGCGCGTGCTCGATGGCGATCGGCGAGTGGCTGTCGGTCACCAGCTCGCGGGAACTCGCGCAGCGCCAGATCGAGATCGAGGCCGACGAGTTGGCCCATGCGCCCGAAGAGGAAAAGGAAGAGCTTGTCCTGATCTATCAGGCCAAGGGGCTCGACGAGACGCAGGCGCGCGCCCTCGCCGACAGCCTGATGGCCAACAAGGATACCGCGCTCGACACGCTAGCGCGGGAGGAGCTCGGGATCGACCCCGACGAACTCGGCGGCTCACCCTGGGCGGCGGCGGGGTCGTCCTTCTCGCTGTTCGCGACCGGCGCGATCTTTCCGGTCGCGCCGTTCTTCTGGCTCGACGGGCTCCAGGCGGTCACCGCCAGCATCGTGCTGAGCGGGTTGGCGCTGATGGCAATCGGCGCCGGCACCTCGCTCTTCACCGGGCGCTCGTTCGCCTATTCAGCGATGCGCCAGCTCGGCGGCGGGCTCGCCGCCGCAGCGATCACCTATGGGGTCGGCCGGCTGATCGGGGTCGCCGTGACGGGGTGATTACACCACCTGCCCAAAAATCATAATCAGCCCGATCACCGAAATGACCCAGGCGATCGTCCGCAGCCAGGGCACGCCGATCACGTAGATCACAAAGTGGGCGAGCCGGCCCCAGAAGAACAGCACGCAGCCGGCGTGCGTCGCACCATTGGCCTTGCCGGCAATCTGCGCGACCAGCACAAGCGCGATGAACAGCGGCAGGCTCTCGATCATGTTCCAATGGGCGCGCTTGGCGCGGCCGGCGAAGCTCGTCAGTTCGCCGAGCCCTTCGCGGTTGCCGGCGAGCATCCCGAGACCGACCTGCCCCATGGCCAACAGCACCGCGACCACGACCTCGATAAAGGCCAGTGCGATGGTCCAAACGAGAATTTTGAGGTCGGGCGTCATGTCGGCATTCCTCTCCCAAGCACGTGTTTTTGTTGATCCGGAGGCGGGATCATTTTCGGCGGTGCTCGCGCTTTAGGCAAACCGTTTCGGTCGCGACGCGGAACCTCCGGTTGGCTGTCGTGTTGGCACAGCGGGTGTCGGGCAGCAATGGGAATTGAATGACGGCGACAAAGCCGATGCAACGAATGCCGGAGAAGCTGAACCCCGGAACAATCGGCCTATTTCTCGACGTCGACGGAACCCTGCTCGACATCGCGCCGCGTCCCGAGGCGGTTGAGGTCACCGCACAGCTGTTGCGTGACCTCGCTGCCGCGGAGACCGCGCTCGACGGCGCGCTGGCGCTGGTTAGCGGCCGGCCGATCACGGAGCTCGACCGGCTGTTTACGCCGCTGTGCCTAGCGGCGAGCGGCGTTCACGGCGCCGAGCTGCGGCGCCAGCCGGGCGGACCAATCACCCTGCTGGCCGACGGCCGGCTGGGTGACGACGCATGGAACGCGCTTTCAGAGCTGCTCGCGGAATTCCCGGGCAGCTACGCGGAGAACAAGGGGGTCAGCTTCGCCGTGCACTACCCTCCCGGCACTGACAGCCATCGCGTCAAGCGAGCGCTGCTCTCCTTGATGGAGAGCGTCGCCAAACCCGGCGAGCGCCTGAAACTGATCGCCGGCCATGCGGTGTTCGAGATGCAGTTGCACGGCTTTGACAAGGGCCGGGCAATCCGCCGCTTTATGAAGGAGAAGCCGTTCTCCGGGCGCCGGCCGGTCTTTATCGGCGACGACAAGATCGATCAGGCCGGATTCGAGGCTGCGGTAAAGCTGGGGGGCTTGGCCTATGCGGTCGGCATCGATATGCCGGGCGTATCGGGCAAGTTCGCCAACCCCGGGGCGGTGCGCGCCTGGCTCCATGAGCTCGGCCGATGAGAGCCCCGACCGCGCTGGCAGCGCCCGCAAGCAAGGCAAAACCGGCAAAACGCAGCCGAAAGACCCAGCGACAGCGGTACGGCGCGCTCACCGCGCCGCTGTCGCGAGCGAAAGTCGCGCCATCGGCCCCGCCGATTGAGGAGCAAGCGCTTGATCTTGCGCTGATCGGAAACTGCCGGATCGCCGCGCTGGTCAACCCCACCGGCCGCATCGTCTGGTGGTGTTTCCCGCGCTTCGATTCCGATCCGGTGTTCTCACGCCTCTTGGCCGGCGGGGAGGAGAAAGGCTTCAGCGACATCTTGCTCGCCGACATGGTGAAGTCGACTTCGTCGTACGTGCGCAACACGGCAATCCTCGTCACCGAGCTCGAAGACGCGCATGGCGGCCGCATCCGCATCACCGATTTTGCGCCCCGTTTTCTCAATTTCGAGCGGATATTCCGGCCGCCGCAGCTCGTTCGCCGGATCGAGCCGCTGGCGGGGCTGCCACGCATCCAGATCCGCGTCCGCCCGACCCACGATTACGGCCGGCCAACGACGTCGCATTCGATCGGCTCAAATCATATCCGCTATCGCGGCGGCGGCGAGGTGCTGCGGCTCAGCACCGATGCCCCGCTTTCCTACATCACCCAGGAGACGGTGTTCCCGCTGATGCGCCCATTCGCCATGGTGTTCGGGGCAGACGAGCCGTTTGAAGGGGCGATCGAGCAGACGGCGGGCGAATTCGAGGTGCATACGCGCCATTACTGGCAGTCGTGGGTGCGCACCTTGGCGCTGCCCTTTGAATGGCAGCGCGAGGTGATCCGCGCGGCAATCACGCTGCAAATGTGCAGCTTCGAGGAGACCGGCGGCATCGTCGCCGCACATACCACCTCGATCCCCGAAGCCCCCAAAAGCGGACGGAATTGGGACTACCGCTATTGCTGGCTGCGTGACGCGTATTTCGTGGTCCAGGCGCTCAATCAGCTCAGCAACACCCGGACGATGGAATCCTATCTCAACTATGTGACCACCGTCGCGGCCCAGCTCCATGCGCCGCTCGGGCCGGTCTATTCGATTGTTCCGGGCGAAACGCTCCAGGAGGTTGTCGCCGAAGGGCTGCCGGGTTTTCTCGGCATGGGGCCGGTCAGGGTCGGCAACAATGCCGCCATCCAGGTGCAGCACGACGTCTACGGCAGCGTCGTATTGGCCGCGACGCAGATGTTTGTCGATGAGCGCCTGCCGCGAATGGGTGACGAGTCGCTGTTCCGGCGCTTGGAGCAGATCGGCGAGCTCGCCTTCGACACGGCGCTCAAGCCCGATGCCGGCATCTGGGAGTATCGCGGCCGCGAACGCATCCACACCTATTCCGCAGCGCTATGCTGGGCCGCTTGCGACCGGCTCGGCCAGATCGCCGACTATCTTGGCATCCCCGCCCGCGCACGCTTCTGGTCGCGCCGGGCGAACCGGCTGCGCAAAGAGATTCTCCGCCGCGCCTGGAACGAGAAGAAAGGCGCTTTTGTCGGCGCGCTCGACGACACCGAGCTCGACGCGAGCGTGCTGCGCATCGGCGAGATCGGCCTGATCCCGCAGGCCGATCCGCGCTTTGTGGCCACTTGCAACGCCATCGGCCAGCGTTTGAAGCGCAATGGCCGGATCATGCGCTACACCGCCGATGACGATTTCGGCGCGCCGGAGACGGCGTTTCTCGCCTGCAACTTCTGGTACATCGAGGCGCTCGCCGGCATCGGCCGGCGCGACGAGGCGCGCGAACTGTTTGTCGACCTGCTCGACCGCCGCAATTCCTATGGTCTGCTGTCCGAGGACATCCACCCCGCCACCGGGGCGCTGTGGGGCAATTTCCCGCAGACCTATTCGATGGCCGGCATCATCAACGCGGCGACGCGTTTGTCTGAGAAGTGGGAGGACGTCTGGTGCCGCGTCTTGTTGTAGTCTCCAACCGCGTTGCAGTGCCCGACCCCGAGGGGCCGCGCCTCGCCGGCGGGCTTGCCGTCGCGGTGAACGCCGCGCTCAAGCATCGCGAAGGGCTTTGGTTCGGCTGGAGCGGTCAGATCAGCCAAGGCGAGACCAACACCCCGCCGGCCATCGTCGAGCGCCGCCAGCGCAGCTTTGTCACGATCGATCTTACCGAAAACGACTTCCAGGAATACTACAACGGCTTCGCCAACCGGGTGCTGTGGCCGATCCTGCATTACCGGGTCGACCTCGCCGAATTCACCTCGGTCGATCTTTCCGGTTATCTACGCGTCAACGCCCGCTTCGCCGACGCGCTGACGCGCTTTATTCGCCCTGACGATTGGATCTGGGTGCATGATTATCACCTGCTGCCGCTGGCGAAGGAGCTGCGCGCGCGCGGCCACGACAACCCGATCGGCTTCTTCCTGCACATCCCCTGCCCGCCGCCCGACATCCTTCTCGCCTTGCCGCAACATCTGGATACCGTTGGCGCGCTCAGCCACTACGACCTAGTCGGCACGCAGACCCAGCACGACGCTGAGAATTTGCGCCAGTATTTCGAGCTGCAAGGCGGTCAGTTCGGCGGCCGTAACCGCAGCCATTTCGATCTCGACGGCCGCCGTGTGCATCTGCGCGCCTTCCCGGTGGCGATCGCGACGCGCGTCTATGCCCGCACCGCGCGCAGCGCGATCCGCTCGGATTTCGCCAACGAGGTGCGCGACAGCCTCAACGGACGGAGTCTGATCCTCGGCGTTGACCGGCTCGACTATTCGAAGGGCATCCCGCACCGCATCCAGGGCTTTGACCAGCTCCTCGAAAAATTCCCCCGCTGGCGCGGGCAGATCACCTATCTGCAGGTGACCCCACAATCGCGCTCGGATGTGCCGGAATATGCCGACATCAACCAGACCGTGAACACGCTGATCGGCCAGATCAACGGCCGCTTTGGCGAGCCGGCCTGGACACCGATCCGCTATGTCAATCGCGCCTACTCGCGCGCCTCGCTGGCCGCGCTCTACCGTATGGCGCGGGTTGGGCTGGTGACCCCTCTGCGTGACGGCATGAACCTTGTCGCCAAGGAATATGTCGCGGCGCAGGACCCGGAAAATCCCGGCGTGCTGGTGCTGTCGCAATTCGCGGGCGCCGCCGAGGAACTCGACGGGGCGATCCTCATCAACCCGCACGAACCCGAGGGAATCGCCGCGGCGATCGATACGGCGCTGCAGATGCCGCTTGGCGAACGCCAGGCACGCCACCGCCGCATGTATCGCCACCTCGCGGCGCACGACATCGATCGCTGGGCGGAATCGTTCCTGGCGGCGCTGATGGAAAGCCGGCAGCAGCCACGGCTGTTCGACAATATCCGTCAGCTTTTCGCGGTGCGCTGAGCAAAATTTCCTGCAACAAAATCCGGAACGGTTCGTCTCTATCGAAGGGTATGGGGGCGACGCGCGATGGAACGCAATCGACGGGAGACCGCGCTCCGCTGCCTGGAGATCGCCGTTCACCCCAACACCAGCGATGAAGAAGTCCTCGCCGCGATCCGCGGCTTCCGGCGAACGGCCGGCAGGACGCCGGTCGCCGAAATCACGGGCGGCGTGCCGGAACACCTGCTAGCGCGTCTCGACCAGCTCAATCGCGCCAACCTCGCTCTGCGCCGCAGCATCGAAGAGATCGAGGCGGACCGGCTCGCCGCGTTGCGTGAGCGGCAGGAATCGGAGCAGCGGGCGCAGGAAATCAGCGAGGAATTGCTCGCCGCCGAGCACCGCGCCGAGATCGCGCAACGGCGGCTCGCGGAGTTTCAGGGCGCTTACGGGCGGATTTCCGGCGGTTTGCGCGGCGAGAATGACGATCTGCGCCGGGCGCTCGACGAGGCGCGGCGCAACATGGCCCAGCCGATCCACGAACCCGTCCGCGTCCCCCCGTTCCAGAGCGCGCTCAACGCAGCGCTACAGCGGCCGGATCCGCCGCACGCACCGGCGTTTGGTCAGCCGTGGACCGCCTGAGCTAAAGGCTCAGCCGGTAAAACCGCGACGCGGTGCCGGCAAACAGATCAACCTTCTCCGACGCCGACGCGCCCGACGCCAGCCGCTTGAACGCGTTGAACAGCACCGGATAGCCGCACGCGCCCTTGTCGACCGGGAAGTTACTTTCAAACATGCAACGGTTGGCGCCGAAATCCTCGATGCACGCCTCGACATAGGGCCGCCAGGCGTTCGCCATCTCGCCCGATGACGGCGGCAGCGGCGCGAGATGGAAATCGAACGCGTTGACGATCATCGCCAGCCCCCCGAGCTTCACATAGACGTTGGGGCAGCGCGACAGCTCCTTGATCGCGGCGCGCCACGCCGGGAATACGTCGCCGCGCTTGTAGGGCGGGACACCGAGCGGCCCGCCAAAATGGTTAAGCACGATCTTGGTTTCGGGGCACTCACGCGCGACCGCGGTCAGCGTGGGAATTTGCGGGTGATAGATCCACGCCTCGAAGGTGAGGTTATGCGCGGGCAGCCGCTTCATGCCCCGGCGGAACGCCGGCTCGTCCATCAGCCCGGCGCTCGGCACATAGGACGAGCCGCTGACGATCGCAGGGTCATAGGCCGCGATCTGGCGGATGCCGCGAAACCGCCCGCCCGCCGCGGCGATCTGCGCGTCGAGCACGGCGTCGACATTGTCGAGCCGCAGATCGGCGAAACTGACGATGCCGGCGCAGATCTTGGTCTTGCTGCCCCGCCGATCGCCTTCCTCGGCGATCGCGCGGACAAATTCGCTCTCGCCGACGCAGCGAAGCTCCTCGGGGCCGCTGGTGCGATAGCCGGAGCCGCACTGGATAAAGACAGTTGCCACGACGTTATGGCCCGAATTGCAGTCGGCGAGCAGCTCGTCGAGCAGATAGCGGCTGCCGGGATGGTCCCACAGATGATGGTGCGGGTCGACAATCGGCAGCTCGGGCTCAAGGATGTCTTCGGTCAGCTTGCCGAGCCATTCGGGCTTCGGCAGTGGACGCGGATATTCCTTGGCTTCGCCAGCGGAACTTGCGGGCATGGCGTTTCTCCCCGAGTGGCGCGCGCCGATTTGACAGCGCGAATGGCTGGCGGCACGGTTCCGCAAATCCGCCGCGAAAGCAACCGGCCGCAGGAGAATGCCGTCATGACCGACCGTTATGCCCGCTACACGCGCCTCAAGTTCGACCGGCCGCACCCGAAGGTGCTTCGGGTGACGATGGATAACGGCCGGATGAACACCGCCGACGACGCGATGCACGCCGAGCTCGCCGACATCTGGCATGACGTCGACCGCGACGACAGCGTCAACGTCGCGATCTTCACCGGCGCCGGAAAGGTGTTCTCCGCCGGCGGCGACTTCAACATGATCAAGAGCGCCACCGAGGATTTCAACGCGCGCGCCCGGCAATGGAAAGAAGCGCGCGAGATGGTCTACGGCGTCATCAACTGCAACAAGCCAGTGGTGAGCGCCATGCGCGGGGTCGCGGTCGGCGCCGGGCTTGTTTGCGGCATCCTCGCCGACGTGTCGATCGCCACCAAGGACTGCCGGATTATCGACGGCCATACGAGGCTCGGGGTCGCCGCGGGCGACCACGCGGCGATCGTCTGGCCGCTGCTCTGCGGCATGGCCAGGGCCAAATATTATCTGCTGACCTGCGATCAGCTTTTGGGTGAGGAAGCCGAGCGTATCGGGTTGATAACGTTCGCGGTCGACGACGATCAGCTTGAGGCGAAAGCGCTCGAGGTCGCGACCAAGCTAGCCGAGGGCGCGCAAAGCGCGATCCGCTGGACGAAAAGCGCCCTCAACAACTGGCTGCGGGCGATGGGCCCGACTTTCGACGCGTCGCTGGCGCTGGAGTTCTTCGGGTTTGGCGGCCCGGATGTGAAGGAGGGCCTCGCCTCGCATCTCGAAAAGCGCCGGCCCAATTTCCCGCCCGCGCCGCCGATTTGATCGCGCACCTTAGCTCTGGGAGCTATTCGCAGAACTGCTTTCCGTTGAAGGTAAAGCACTTCCCGACCTGCGGCTGTGGAGTCAGCTGGGCGGATGGTGCGACGCCGGGAGTCAGCTTGCCGATATAAGTAAAGCCCTCGCCGCTGAAGTTATTGGCCATTGTCGGCGCGTTGCGCCATTCCCAGACATGACCGTCACGGGTATCGAGAAATAAAACCCGCCCAGCGGCGGCGCTGCCGCTCTCTGGAACTGCAATCGCCTGATATCGCCCGATCCCATCGTCGGCCGATGCGGCAAAGGGGAAAAGCGCCAAGACGCCAGCAAGGATTATCCGCTTCATGTGCCACTCACTTCGTGCGACAGGCGAGCCACCGCCAAAGACACTGGCTATCCTAACCGTTTTCGCGAGGATAGTACGGCTAAGGACGGGCTGCGGTTGCGCGCGCTCTTTGCCGACGCGGTCATGAAGCCGGACCACCCTCAGGCTGACCACCCGCCGCTCGCTCGCGTCAATCTACCGAGCGATACGGCCGCCCTCGCCCGCCAGCTCATCGGCAAGATATTGCTGCGGAAATTGCCGGAAGGCATCGTCAGCGGCCGTATTGTCGAGACCGAGGCGTATGTCGTCGGCGACGCCGCCGGGCATGCCTATCGGGGGCAGACCCGGCGCAACCGTTCGTTATTTCTCGAGCGCGGGCATGCCTACGTTCATCTTGCCTATGGCATCTCGTACATGATGAATGTTTCGAGCGAGATGCCCGGGATCGGGGCCGGGGTGCTGATCAGGGCGCTCGAACCGTTCGAAGGCATCGCGATCATGCAGCGCAATCGCGGCATCGAGCGCTTGCGCGACCTGGCGCGAGGACCCGGAAGGCTCGCCGCGGCGTTGCGGATCGACCTCCGGCTCGACGGGATCGATCTTTGCCGCGAAGGCCCTCTATGGCTGAGCGGCGCTGACAGCGAACCCGGTGACATCGGACAGAGCACCCGGATCGGCATCACACGGGACGCGGACCGCCTCCTCCGATTTTATCTTCGGGGCAGCCCATTCGTCAGTGGGCCCAGATCACTCAACGTTGGCTAATGGCGCGAGACACGCACTGACGGCAAGCCAGGTGATTGACCCCGGCATCGGATCGGCCGAACCTTCGCGCCAGCAGATAGGGAGGACGCCATGAAAGTCGGCATCGCGCTCAACATGCTGTGCCAGGAAGGGCGCTCGGACGCCTCGGTGGTCGGCGAGCATCTGGCGATGGGCGACCTCGCCGAACCCCTGGGCTTCGACAGCCTGTTCGCGCTCGAGCATCATTTCACCGGCTACGCGATGTCGCCGGCGCCGACCCAGCTGCTGTCGTATTACGCCGGCCGGACGAAGCGCATTCAGCTCGGCACCGCGGTCATCGTGCTGCCGTGGCACGACCCCGTCCGCGTCGCCGAGCAGATCGCGCTGTTGGACATTCTGTGCGGCGGGCGTTGCGTGTTCGGCTTTGGCCGCGGTGCGGCAAGCGTCGAGTATGAAGGCTTCCGCATCCCAATGGGCGAGGCGCGACCGCGCTTTGTAGAGGCAGCGCAGATCATCGTCAAAGCCTTGGCGAACGACAGCTTC
>DATMLO010000202.1:0-11540 GCA_035570495.1 Allostellaceae bacterium
CCTCGCCTACCACACCGCGGTGCTCAAGGGCACCGATGTCGACCAGCCGCGCAATTTGGCGAAAAGCGTTACGGTCGAGTGATCGGTCTAGGATTGGGCGAACGCCGGTTGTATTTTCACCGTCATGGCCGGGCTTGACCCGGCCATCCACGTTTAACCCACCCCCCGAATTCTTTTCGTGGATGCCCGGAACAAGTCCGGGCATGACGAGGAACTGAAGACGTGTCCGATAAAGTCTCGATCGGCATCGATTTCGGCACGACGAACACCGTCGTCGCGATCGCGCGCCCCGGCGAGCCCGTGCGCTCGGTGACCTTTCACGATGACGATGAAACGACCGACATCTACCGCTCCGTGCTCTGCTTCGAGAAGGCGTTGCCGCCCGACCGTTTTGGCATCGAGGCGCATGCCGGGATCAAGGCCATCCGGGCTTATCTCGAATCGGCCGCCGAGACGCGCTTCATCCAGTCATTCAAGAGCCATGTCGCCAGCGCCGCCTTTGAGGAAACGCGGGTCTTCGAGCGACGCTACCGCTTTGAGGATTTGCTCGGCGAGTTCTTTCGCCTGGCGGCTGCCGATGCGGGTGGCGCGCTCGACCGCTTTCCCGGGCGTGTCGTGTCCGGGCGGCCCGTCGCCTTTGTCGGTGGCGCACCCGACGAGGCGCTCGCCATCGAGCGCTATGACGCGGCCTATCGCCGGCTTGGCGTCGCCGACCCCGCCTATGTCTACGAGCCGGTCGGCGCGGCTTACTACTACGCGCAGCGGCTCAAATCCGACGCGCTTGTGCTGGTCTGCGATTTTGGCGGCGGCACCAGCGATTTTTCGCTGATCCGCTTCGAGCGGCGCGGGCGAGGCTTCGCCGCGACCCCGCTGGCGCATTCGGGGCTCGGTCTCGCCGGCGATAATTTCGACTACCGGATCATCAACGCTGTGGTCTCGCCGCATCTCGGCAAGGGCACGCTGTTCCGCTCGTTCGACAAGATCCTGCCGATCCCGCAGCACTACCATGCGAGCTTCGCGCATTGGCACCAGCTCGCGATGCTGAAGACCCCGGAGCATCTGCGCGAGCTCGATAGGCTCCAGCGGGCCTCGCTGGCGCCGGACAAGATCGCGCAGTTCCTCGCGGTGATCCGTAACGACTGGGGGTTCAACATCTACCGCGCGGTGTCCGACGCGAAAATTCGCCTGTCGTCTGCGCCCAGCGCGACCTTCGCCCTCAGGCTTGGCGATCTGGCGATCGAGCAGGAGATCAGCCGCGCCGATTTCGAAGACTGGATCAGCGACGACATCACCCGGATCGAACAGACGGTCGACGCGATGCTCGCCGAGCATGGCGTGTCGACCGGCGATATCGACAGCGTGTTCCTGACCGGCGGCAGCTCGTTCATCCCGGCCGTCCGCCGCGTCTTCGCCGACCGGTTCGGCTTACAGCGCCTTGCCGATGGCGAGAATTTCCAGTCGGTCGCCTTCGGGCTCGCCCAAATCGGGCTGGAAGATGACGTGACGCCCTGGCTGGCCCAAGCGCCGCGGCCGGCATAGCGCCGGCGAAATCCTGCGGGGCCGCGACATTGCGGCCCTGGCCTTGTCACAATCCCGTCATGTTACCTACGGTAGATGGCGCGCCCGCCCCTGAACCCGAGGTTACCCATGAGCTCGCGCCAGGTTCTGCTCTCGGCCGCCGCTATCGCGCTGCTCGCGCCGCTCGCCGTGCCGGCTCCCGCCGCCGAGCCGTCGCAGGGTGCTGTCGCGCCGGCAGCCCCGTCGAGCGATGCCGCCGAAAGCGCCGCGACCGCGACGCCGATCAAGCATCTGGTGGTGATCTTCCAGGAAAACGTCTCTTTCGACCATTACTTCGCGACCTATCCGAACGCGACCAACCCGCCGGGCGAGCCGGCCTTTGCCGCCGCTCCCAACACGCCGGCCGTGAATAATCTCGCCAAGGCCAATCTGCTCAAGAACAACCCCAATTTCATCAACAAGGCCAATGGCGCCGATGCCGCCGAGCCCTTCCGCCTCGACCGCACCCAGGCCGCCACTGCCGACCAGAACCACGCCTACTCCGCCGAGCAGCAGGCCTATGACGCCGGCAAGAACGACCTCTTCCCGAAATACACCGGCAAGGGCACGCCGGGCGGGGTCGGCGCGTTTGGCACCAAGGGTCAGGTGATGGGCTATTTCGACGGCAACACGGTCGGCGCGCTGTGGCAATACGCGCAGCATTTCGCGATGAGCGACAACATGTTCGCCGACAGCTACGGCCCCTCGACCCCGGGCGCGCTCAATGTCGTCTCGGGCCAGACCAACGGTATGAAGATCGTGATCTCGACCAAGAACCCGTCGACCGTCTCGGCGGTGGGCTATTACGTCGAGGACGGGCAGGGCGGCTTCACCATGGTCAACGATGTCGACCCCGGCGGCGATGTCTGCTCCGTGCCCAAGGACCAGGCGATGATGTCGGGCAAGAATATCGGCGACCTGCTCAACGCCGGCAGCGTCAGCTGGGGCGGCTTTATGGGGGGCTTCGCGTTCGACGCGACCAACGCCAACGGCAGCACCGGCTGCAAGCGCAGCACGCATTCGACGATCGTCGGCAGCGATGTCGTCGACTACATCGCGCACCACAACTGGTTCCAGTATTACGCCTCGACCGCCAATCCCAAGCACGACAAGGCGAGCTCGCTGGCGGCGATCGGCTCCAGCTTCGAGCATGACGGCACGACCCGCGACCCGGCCAACCACGAATACGACCTGAAGGATTTCTACGACGCCCTGAAGGCCGGCAACTTCCCCGCAATCTCCTACATCAAGGCGCCGGCCTATCAGGACGGCCATGCCGGCTATTCCGATCCGCTCGACGAGCAGGCGGCGGTCGTCGATCTCGTCAACTTCATCGAGCAGCAGCCCGGCTGGAAGGACACCGCGATCGTCATCACCTACGACGATTCCGACGGCTGGTACGACCATGCCTTCGCCCCTGTGACAAGCGCGTCCGCCGATCAGGCTGACCAGCTCAACGGCCCGGGCAAATGCGGCGCCGGTGCGCCCAAGCCGGGGGTCGAGGGCAAGCCGGTCAACGGCCGCTGCGGCCCCGGCACGCGCCAGCCGTTCATTGTCGTCTCGCCCTTCGCCAAGACCAATTACGTCAGCCACACGCATACTTCTTTGGCGTCTGTGCCGCGCTTTATCGAAGACAACTGGCTGAAAGGCGCGCGTCTCGGCGGCGGCTCGTTCGACGCCGCGGCGGGGTCGCTGATGGATCTCTTCGATTTCAAGGCCGGCGGCAAGACCGCGGCCGTGTATGTCGACCCCGAGCAGGGCACCCCGCTCTCGGCGCCGCCCGCCGGACACTGACCGCGCGGCGGCATGCGAACCCGCCTCTGTCTCCTTGCCGCGCTCGCCCTTTGTGCTGCTGCCGCGACAATCGCCGCCGCGGATGACACCGCCGTTCCGGCATCGGGCGAGAATCCCGATCCGGTAAAGCTCGTCCGCCGGGAGGCTAAGCCGCTCTCGGCGATGGCGCAGCTCGGTAAGCTCTTGTTCTACGACACCAGCCTGTCCTTCTCGGGCGGCCTCTCCTGTGCCTCCTGCCACAGCCCCGACCACGCCTACGGCCCGGCGACCGACAAGCCGGTCGTCCTGGGCGGCCCTGATCTCAAAAAAGAGGGCGCGCGCGCTGTCCCGTCGCTGATGTATCTCGAACGCCAGCCCAGTTTCAGCATCGGCCCGGACAACGAGGAAAACGAGAACGTCGACCTCGCACAGGCCGCCGCGCTCGGCGAGAGCGCCGTGCGCGCGCAAAAGGTCGCGACCGACACCGCCGCCGCGGGCGCCAATCTCGTGCCGCAGGGCGGGCTCTTCTGGGACGGCCGCGCGGACACGCTGCAGCAGCAGGCGCTGTTTCCGCTGTTGAACCCGCTCGAAATGGCCGCTTCGAGCATCGACGAGGTCGCGGCGAAGCTAAAAAACGAGCCCTACGCCTATCGCTTCACGCAGCTTTTTGGGCTCGCGGTGTTTGACGACCACCAGATGGCGGTCACCGAGGCGCTGTTCGCGATCGGCCGTTACCAGATCGAAGAACCGAGCTTTCACCCCTATACCAGCAAGTTCGACTACTGGCTCGAAGGCCGCGCGCGCCTCAGCGAGCAGGAAATGCGCGGCTACACGCTCTTCAACGACCCGAAAAAGGCCAATTGCGGCGGCTGCCACCTCGACAAGCCGACCGCCGACGGCCTGCCGCCGCTCTTCACCGACCATCAATACGAGGCGCTCGGCGTGCCGCGCAACGCGGCGCTCGCCGCCAACGCCGATCCCGCCTATTTCGACCTGGGCATTTGCGGCCCCTACCGCACAGACATCAGCGACCAGACGCAGTATTGCGCGATGTTCGCGACGCCGACCCTGCGCAACGCCGCGACCCGCCAGGTCTTCATGCACAACGGCGTCTACCACACGCTCGAACAGGTGCTCGATTTCTACGATTTCCGCGATGTCGCGCCCGACAAAATCTACCCACGCGCCGCCGACGGCACGGTCCTCAAATACGACGACATCCCCGATAAATACCGCCCCAATGCCGATATCGCCGACCCGCCCTTCGACCGCCATCCCGGCGACCCGCCGGCGATGACCGCGCAGGACGAGGCCGACATCATCGCCTTCCTCAAAACCCTGACCGACGGGTATCAGCCCGCGAAATAAAATGGCGATTGTAAGCCTTGTTTAAGGGAGGGGCAGCGATGCTCGCGCGCGTGCCGTCACACCGACCGCACCGGAGTTTGCATGAGCCTGCGCCATTTCGGTATCGCCGCCCTGTTTCTGCTTGTCGTCGGGCTGGCGACGCAAATCCCGATCCCCGGCATGAAAATGGTGCCGGTGCAGCCGCTGCCGGCGGTGCCGACATCGCAAAATGAGTCAATCGAACCAGCGCCTCCCGGCACACCGGTGACCGGCATTCGTACGTTTCAGCAGGTGACAGAGGACCGCGAGACGCTGGAACGGGCGGCGGCCTATAACGCGATCCCGATCGATCCGAAGCGTCATGCGATGCTTCAGGAGGTGGTCGACGCCGCGCAGCAGGTTACGGCCTTTCCGTGTAGCGCCTACAATCGCCATCGGCTGGCCGAGGCGGTCGCGGTGATGGGCAATTTCAACCGCGATCAGGTCGGCAAGCCGGAAACCGCGACGATGATGGTCAACGGTCATCCCGTCGCCGTCGGCGACCCGCTGGCCGGTCAGGCCAATGACATCTTGTGGGCTGCCTTGGCGGCAGGAGTCGTCGGGCGGACGCCGACCGGCTACATGACCGTGCCCGACCCCTACGCTCCTGTCGATGCCACCGACCACGCTGGTGGCAGGGGCGCAAAATTCTTTTGCGACAAGCCGAATTGACGGTGCTCCGATGACGATCCGCTACCTTGGCGTTGCCATGCTCTTTCTGCTGGTCATCGGCATCGCGACGCAAATCCCGCTTCCCGGCATGAATACCGTGCCGGCGCAGCCCTCCCCGGCTGCTTCGCCATCTCCGAGCGAACCCGCGGTGGCGCCGGCGCCTCCCGCTGCGGACACAACTCCCCATTCCGGCTTCAATTGGACCCTCGAGCAGGCGCAGGCCGACCACGACCAATTGGTCAAGAAGGAAGCGGCGATCGGCGACCATTCGATCTCCGCGAGTCCCAAAGAGCACACAATGTATCGGGAGGTCGTCGACGCCGCGGATCAGGTCGAGGGCTTTCCGTGCAACGCCAAAAGTCGCCATCGTTTGGCCGAGGCAATCGCCGTGCTCGGTAATTTTGATCGCGACAATTACCGCAATCTTGACAGCGCTCGGGAGATGGAGAGGGGTCGTCCCATCACCATCGACGATCCGCTTGCCGAAAAAGCCTATCTCATCACGCGGGACGCGATGCTCGACGGCGTCGTCCTCCGCGACTCTTCGGGGATCTACACAGCGCCCGACCCCTATGCCGCCACCAGTGCGAAGTCGTACCTCTCCGGGGACAATGCCCGGTTCCTCTGCGAGCACCCGAGCTGACCGCCCGTAAAATCGCCAAAATCCTGCGCTAGCGTAGCGGTAATGCTCGGAGCCTGAGAAAGCCGCGCCTGTAAATTTCCAGCAAATATCAGGCGGAACAGGCATCGTGCGTGGCGCGCTCGGGGCGCCGTCTTGCCAAACCCCCGGCCGGCTCGTACCTAATTGAAAACGGGTCGAGACCAACGGAGGCACCCCCCATGCAGCTCCAGGACCAGAAGCTCTTCCGCCAGCAATGCTACGTCGACGGCAAATGGGCCGACGCGCTCAACCGCGGCACGATCCCCGTCAACAACCCGGCGACCGGCGACATTCTCGGCACCGTGCCGCGCATGGGCGCCGAGGAGGCCCGCCAGGCGATCGAGGCGGCCGACAAGGCGCTTCCCGCTTGGCGCGCCAAGACCGCCAAGGAGCGCGCGCAGATCTTGCGCAAATGGTTCGACCTGATGATGGCGAACCAGGACGACCTGGCTCAGCTGATGACGGCCGAGCAGGGCAAGCCGCTCGCCGAGTCGAAGGGCGAGATCGCTTATGCTGCCTCGTTCATCGAATGGTTCGGCGAGGAGGGCAAGCGCCTCTATGGCGACACCATTCCCGCGCACGGCACGGACAAGCGCATCGTGGTCATCAAGGAGCCGATCGGCGTCTGCGCCGCGATCACCCCGTGGAATTTTCCGGCCGCGATGATCACCCGTAAATGCGGCCCGGCCTTGGCCGCCGGCTGCACGATGGTCTTGAAGCCGGCGTCGCAGACGCCGTTCTCGGCGCTCGCGCTGTGCGAGCTGGCCGAGCGCGCTGGCGTCCCGGCCGGGGTCTTCTCCTGCGTCACCGGCAGCGCCGGCGAAATCGGCGGCGAGATGACCTCGAACCCGACCGTCCGCAAGCTGACCTTCACCGGCTCGACCGAGATCGGCAAGCTGCTCATGGAGCAGTGCGCAGCGACCGTGAAGAAGACCTCGATGGAGCTCGGCGGCAATGCGCCGTTTATCGTCTTTGACGACGCCGATATCGAGATGGCGGTCAAGGGCGCGATCGCCTCGAAATACCGCAATGCCGGGCAGACCTGTGTTTGCGCCAACCGCATCCTGGTGCAGGACGGGGTCTACGACGCGTTCTCGAAGCGGCTCGCCGAGGTGGTGGGAGAAATGAAGGTCGGTGACGGCGCCGCGCCCGGCGTGACGATTGGCCCGCTGATCGACATGAAGGCGATCGAGAAGGTCGAGAGCCATATCGCCGACGCGCTCAAGAAAGGCGCCAAAATCGTCACCGGCGGCAAGCGCGCCGCGCTCGGCGGCAGCTTCTTCGAGCCGACCGTGCTGGCCAACGTCACCACCGACATGATCATCACCCGGGAGGAGACCTTTGGCCCGGTTGCGCCGCTCTACCGCTTCAAGGACGAGAAAGAGGCGGTGAAGATGGCCAACGACACCGAGTTCGGCCTCGCCGCCTATTTCTACAGCCGCGACATCGGCCGCATCTGGCGTGTATCCGAGGCGCTCGAATACGGCATCGTTGGGGTCAATGAGGGCATCATCTCGACCGAGATCGCCCCGTTCGGCGGCATGAAGGAATCCGGCATCGGCCGCGAGGGCTCGAAATACGGCATCGAGGACTATCTCGAGATCAAATACCTCTGCATGGGCGGCATCGACCGCTGATGCCGCGAGCCATCGGGCGAGGCATCGCGGTGGCCTGCGCCGTCATGATGCTTGCCGTCGAGGCGGCCGCCGCCGAGCCGGTCAACCCGATCGTCCTGTCGGGCGTGCAGCATGAGACCGACGGCGTCGCCGCCGAGTACGGATATATTCGGGAGCATTTCCCGGGTTGCCGGGCGACCTCGCAGGCGCTGCTCCGCGACAAAGACCGCAGCTACGACGCCATCAAGCTTGACGGCACGAATTGTGCGACCAAAGACGTCCTTTTCGATATTACCGACTGGCTCGGCAAATAGATTGCCCCGCTCGGTGCTGCGATGGGCCGTCGCCGCGGGGCTTTCGGTCTCGGTCGGGTCGGCACACGCGCAGACAGGTCCGTCGCAAGCGGCGTCCGGCAGTACGATCGCGACGGCGATCGTACTGCCCGGCGTGACCGACGAATTCCACGGCGTCGTGGCGGAGCACGCCTTTATCGCCGACCACTTCCCGACCTGGCACATCGAGTATTCGGCGCGGTTCAAGCAAAACGATCACGACTACGACGTGCTGGGCCTGATCGAGCCCGACAAGACCAAGGTGCCGATCTTCTTCGACATCACCGAATGGAAGGGGAAATAAGTCCCCGCTTCATCGTCCCTGGACGAAGCTTGCGATCGACCCGATGTTATGACAACCAAAGCGCAAGCCTTCTGCGGCAACGGAGCAGCACGATATGCCTCGCTATGATTTCGACCTCTTCACGATCGGCGCCGGCTCGGGCGGCGTCGCCGGCACGCGCCGCGCCGGCGCCTATGGCGCGCGTACCGCGATCTGCGAGGAATTGCGGGTCGGCGGCACCTGTGTGCTGCGCGGCTGCGTGCCGAAAAAGCTCCTCGTCTACGGCTCGGAATTCGCCAGCGCCTTTGCCGACGCGCCAGGCTTTGGCTGGACCGTGCCCGAGCCGACGGTTGATTGGGGTGCGCTGATCGCCGCGAAGGACAAGGAACTCGACCGCCTCCACGGCATCTACGTCAATATGCTGAACAACGCGAAAGTCGAGATCATCGACGGACGCGGCGTCGTCACCGACCCGCACACCGTCGAGGTCAACGGCAAAAGCTACACCGCCGAGAACATCATGATCGCGGTCGGCGGCTGGCCCGAGACGCCGAAAGGCATCCCCGGCATCGAGCATGTGATCTCGTCGAACGAGGCGCTCGACCTCAAGGAGCGGCCAAGGCACGTCGTCATCGTCGGCGGCGGCTACATCGCGGTCGAGTTCGCCGGCATCTTCGCCGGCTTTGGCAGCAAGGTTGTCGAGATCATCCGCCAACCCGAGTTGCTTCGCGGGTTTGACGAGGATATGCGAACCCATCTCGGCGTCGAGATGCGCGGGCGCGGCGTCGACATCCGCGGCAACACCCAGGTGGCGCGCATCGACAAGACCGCCTCCGGCTACACCGTCACCACCACCGCCGGTGCCAAGATCGAGACCGATTGCGTGATGTACGCGACCGGGCGTGCGCCCAACACCAAGGGGCTCGGCCTCGCTGAGATCGGCGTCGAGATGACGGAACACGGCGCGATCAAGGTCGACGAATGGCAGCGCAGCTCGGTCAAGAACATCTACGCCGTCGGCGACGTCACCGACCGTATCAACCTGACCCCGGTCGCGATCGGCGAGGGGCGGGCGATTGCCGAGACGCTCTACAACAACAACCCGATCCGCATGGATCACCATGACGTGCCGTCGGCGGTGTTCTCGCAGCCGCCGATCGGCACGGTCGGCCTCACCGAGGAGCAAGCGCGCAAACAATATGGCGAGGTCGACATCTACCAGTCGCGCTTCCGGCCGATGAAGAACACGCTGTCAGGCCGCGACGAGCGCACCTTTATGAAACTGGTGGTCGACCCGAAGAGCGACCGTGTCGTCGGCTGCCACATGCTCGGCCCCGATGCGCCGGAAATCATTCAGGGCGTCGCGATCGCGATAAAATGCGGCGCCACCAAAAAACAGTTCGACGCCACGGTCGGCATCCACCCCTCGGCCGCCGAGGAATTTGTCACGATGCGCGACAAGTATGTGAGGCCGCCGGAGAAGGCCGCGGCGGAGTAGCGAGAGCGTGATCTTGTGCTGCGAGAACATCCGCCACACATTCGGAACGCGTAAGCAGACGGCGTAATGGACGATGTCTGAGATTTTGGACACTTCACAATTTGAGTTGCCAGCGGGCGTTCTCGTTGACCTCGTTGATTTTGGGGATGCGTCCAACGACCGAAACTCGTTGCTGATGCAGATTCTGGAGCGTGTCGAAAAAAGCCACGCGGCGCAGGTGGAATGGGCTCGGCAGTTCGAGAGCCTGTACGACGAAGCGGCTCGTGGCGATTATCCGGCTCCCTTCCTAGTCCGATGGGCCGGTGGGCTCATTGAGAAGCAACGCGCGGCATCTGAGCAAATCTACCCTCTTCTGGAGCAGCTCCAACGGATGCTCGCCGCCTTCGAGGCGCGATCGGATCCGGAGATGGCGGCGCTTTGTGTGGCGGTCTTCTCTGTAACGCTGAGCTGGATGACTCCCTACCAAACACTATCCGGAAAGTTGCTTGAACTGGCGTCTGCGCGGCAACCCGGAACCGATAAAGTTCTGCGCGCCAAGCCTGTAAAAGGCGAGGTGGACCATGAAGCACTAAGTCGCGAATTCATGGCGCGCTTCCCTAAGCTGCGAGCCGCCCTTGCCAAATGAGCCGCGTTGGCTGCCGATTGACGCGGTGATCGAGAAGAACAGGCTTGAGGTCGAGGAGACCGGCGAACGGCATTTCCTCCGCGACACTGGCTTGCTCGAAGGCGCCCTGGCACGCCCACAAAACGCATTCGCCCATGGCGAAGAAGATATTGTCATCCTCGCCGTCAGGCTGTTGGCCGCGATCGCGCAGGCCCACGCGTTCGAACAAGGCAACAAGCGCACCGCCTTTGGCGCGATGTGGCATTTCCTTCGCCTCAACGGTTACGACCTTGACTTTGAGGACTCGGAATTCTGGGAGGGGTCAACAGTCGAACTCATCGAGCATCGTCTTTCCGAGGAAGACTTCGCCGTGCAGCTTCGCCCCTTCGTCATCGAGCGCCCGCTGTAATCCCCTTGCATCGCCCGCCGCTCGCGCGTAGGTTCCGCGCCCATGACGCAGCAGACATCGCTTCTGGTCGCGCGATTTTATTACCGCCGGTACGGTTCGGCGGCCTAGGATCGCGTTTGCGTTTTCCCCGAAGCCGCCCGACCGAGGCGGCTTTCGTGTTTCAGGGACCCAATTTCCCGTGATCCGCGTGTCGCCCCAGGTGGAGTTGCTTCCAACCCGGAGGTGTTTCATGCCTAACCCGACCCTCGACACTCTCGTGGCCTTGCGCCAAGGTAGGTCGCGATGAGCAAGAAATGGTCGCCCGAGAGCTGGCGCGGCCTGCCGATCCGGCAGGTTCCCGGCTATGCCGACGAAGCCGCGCTGAAGCGCGTCGAGACGACGCTGCGCGGCTACCCGCCACTGGTCTTCGCCGGTGAGGCGCGCCGGCTGCAGGACCGCCTCGCCGCGGTCGCCAATGGCCAGGCATTTCTGCTGCTCGGCGGTGATTGCGCCGAGAGTTTCGCGGAGTTCCATCCCAACAACATCCGCGACATGTTCAAGGTGCTGTTGCAGATGGCGGTGGTGCTGACCTTTGGCGGCGGCATGCCGGTGGTCAAGGTCGGCCGGCTCGCCGGCCAGTTCGCCAAGCCCCGCTCGTCGGACGTCGAGACGCAGGGCGCGGCGACGCTGCCGTCCTACCGCGGCGACATCATCAACAGCCTCGAGTTCGACCCGGCCGGGCGCGAGCCCGACCCGGCGCGGATGATCCA
>DATMLO010000203.1:0-29216 GCA_035570495.1 Allostellaceae bacterium
CGCACCAGGACAAGGAGGACGACGCCCGGATCGGCGTCAAATCCTCGGCGCTGGCGCTGGGCGATCGGACGCGGCCGTTCCTATACGGGTTCTACGCCGCGGCCATCGCGCTGTGGTTGGCCGCCGGAGCCGCCGCGCATCTTCACACCGGATTTTTCATCCTGCTGCCCTATGTCGGGATGCTGCTCTATCGTCAGGCGCAGAGCGTGGCGCTTGATGATCCGGCCGATTGCCTGCGGAATTTCCGCGCCAACCGCATCGTCGGCTGGACGATGTTCGCCGCCATTGCCGTCGGACATTTCATGTGACGGCCGATCCCGCCGACTTCATCCGGGCCAACACGGCGATCGGATCGCCACCGCTCGTCCCGGAAATCCGTCTGCATCTCGCGACCGAGGTCACGCCGATCTGGCAAGCGACCGAGGAAAGCTTGGCGCGCTTTGGCACGCCACCGCCGTTCTGGGCCTTCGCCTGGGCCGGCGGCCAGGCGCTGGCGCGCTACATCATCGACCACCCCGAAGCCGTCGCCGGTCGCGACGTGCTCGACCTCGCCTCGGGCTCGGGGATGGTCGCTATCGCCGCCGCCAAGGCCGGCGCGCGCCGAGTCACAGCCGCCGACATCGACCCCTTTGCCACCGCAGCCATCATGATGAACGCCGCGCTCAACGGCGTTTCGCTTCAGATCGAGAGCCGCGACCTTCTCGACCGCGGCCCCGCCGGCTGGGGGGTCGTGACGGCGGGAGACGTTTGCTACGAGGCGCCGATGGCGTCGCGCATGATCGCCATGCTGCGCCGCATCGCCGCGCGGGGTCGGCTGGCGCTGCTCGGCGATCCGGGCCGCGCGTACTTGCCGCGCGAGGGGCTTGCCGAGCTGGCACGCTACACGGTGCCGGTCAGCCGCGAGCTCGAGGACCGCGAGGCCAGAGAAGGCGTGGTCTACGAGGTGCTGGCGGACTGAGACGTTAGCTGACACCGGTAGACGTCAAAAATCCCCCGCATGAAGATTGCGTGACAGCAGCCGTCTTGAGACGCTGATAGTCGGATGATCAGCAGCCGCACCACCGTCGTCATTGCCCTCGGCTCGACCCAGACTTTGGCCTGGGCATCGAGCTATTACCTGCCGGCGATCCTTGGCGTGCCGATCGCACACGCGCTTGGCGTGGCGCCAAGCGTGTTTTTCGGCATTTTTTCCGGGGCGTTGCTGCTGTCGAGCGGGCTGGCACCGGCCATTGGGCGGATCATCGACCGTCGCGGCGGGCGCGGAATGTTGACCGCGTCGAGCGCGGTGCTCGCCGCCGGCCTTGTCATGCTCGGCCTTGTCCAAGGCGTGATCGGGTTGTGCGCCGCCTGGCTGGTGCTCGGGGTGGGCACCGCGATGGGGCTCTACACGCCGGCCTTCGCCGCCTTAGCGCGGCTTTATGGACATGGCGCGCGGGGGCCGATCACCGGCATCACCCTGTTCGCCGGCTTCGCTAGCACGATCGGCTGGCCGCTCAGCGCGTTCATGCTGAGCCACTACGGCTGGCGCGAAGCCTGCCTCGTCTGGGCGGCGGTCAATCTGTTTGTCTGTCTGCCGATCAACTGGCTGCTGATCCCGACGGCATCACCGGAACCGCCGGCGCCGCGCCAGGCGAAAACCGGCGATACGAGCGAAGCCGTCGGGCCGCAGCCCGGCGCGATGCTGATCCTCGCCTTCTGCTTCGCCGCGACGCGCTTTGTCAGCGGCGCGCTGGCGGCGCATCTGCCGCGCCTGCTCGAAGGCGCCGGCGCTTCAGAGGTGGCAGCGATCGCCGCGGGGGCGCTGGTCGGACCGGCCCAGGTCGGTGCCCGGCTCTTCGAGTTCGGCGTGATGCGCAAGCTGGACCCGCTGATCCCGGCGCGGATCGCGTTGCTACTGCACCCGCTGGGCGCCGCGACGATGGCCGTCTTTGGGCCGGCCGCGATCAACGTCTTCGCCGTCCTGCACGGCGCCGGCAACGGCATGCTGACGATCGCCAGCGGCACGGTGCCATTGGCGATTTTCGGGCCGGAAGGATACGGAAGGCGCAACGGCTTTCTGGCCGTGCCGACCCGCATCGCGGAGTCGGCGGCGCCGTTTATCTTCGGGTTGCTGATCGACCGGATCGGCACCGCGGCGCTCGCCGTGTCGGCGGGCTTGTGCCTCGCGGCGTTCGCGTCACTCTTCGCCTTAAGCTCGCGCAACACGGCAGCCGCGCCTATATAGAGCAATGCCCTACGCCAGCCTGCGCGACTTCATCGCCCGGCTCGAGGCGAGCCAGCGGCTCGTCCGGGTGCGCGAACCGGTGTCGCCGGTTCTCGAAATGACGGAGATACAGACCCGCCTCCTCGCCGAAGGCGGGCCGGCGGTGCTGTTCGAGAACGTCGTCAGCGGCCCTAATGATACCAGTGGGGGCAAATACGATATGCCGGTGCTGGTCAATCTGTTCGGCACCGTCGAGCGCGTCGCCTGGGGCATGGACCGCGAGCCGCACCAGCTCCGCGAGGTCGGCGAGACCCTGGCCTTTCTCAAGCAGCCCGAGCCACCCGGCGGCTGGCGCGAGGCGTGGGAAATGCTGCCGCTGTTGAAGACAGCGATGGCGATGCGCCCGCGTACGGTCAACTCGGCGCCGTGCCAGGACATCGTGCTGCAAGGCGGTGACATCGACCTCGGAAAATTGCCGATCCAGACCTGCTGGCCCGGCGAACCGGCGCCGCTCGTCACCTGGCCGCTGATCGTCACCAAAGGCCCCGGCACGCGCCGCGAGGACGGGTTCAACCTCGGCATCTACCGGCTGCAGGTCACCGGCCGCGATACGACCTTGATGCGCTGGCTGAGACATCGCGGCGGCGCACAGCACCACCAGCGCTGGGCCAAGGAGAAAACCGAGCCGCTGCCGGTCGCGGCGGTGATCGGCGCCGATCCTGGCACGATCCTCGCCGCCGTGACGCCGGTGCCCGACACGCTATCGGAATACCAGTTCGCCGGGCTGCTGCGCGGCAAGCGGGTCGATCTGGTCGACTGCAAGACTGTGCCGCTCAAGGTACCGGCCGAGGCCGAGATCGTCCTCGAAGGGCATGTCTCGCTCGACGACTATGGCGATGAAGGCCCATACGGCGACCACACCGGGTATTACAACGCCGTCGAAAAATTTCCGGTGTTCCGTCTGTCGGCGATCACCATGCGGCGCGACCCGATCTATCTCTCGACCTTTACCGGCCGGCCTCCTGACGAGCCCTCGATCCTTGGAGAGGCGCTCAACGAGGTGTTCATCCCTCTCCTCCAGCAGCAATTCCCCGACATCGTCGATTTCTGGCTGCCGCCGGAGGGCTGCTCGTACCGCATCGCCGTCGTGTCGATCCGCAAGACCTACCCCGGCCAGGCGAAGCGGACGATGATGGGAATCTGGTCGTTCCTGCGCCAGTTCATGTACACAAAGTTCGTCATCGTCGTGGACGACGACATCAACACGCGCGACTGGAAGGATGTGATGTGGGCGATCTCGACCCGCATGGACCCGGTTCGCGACGTGACCCTCATCGAGAACACGCCGATCGACTATCTAGATTTTGCGTCTCCCGAGTCGGGGCTCGGCGGCAAGATCGGCCTCGACGCGACGACAAAGCTGCCGCCCGAGACCAAACGCGACTGGGGCACGCCGATCCGCATGGTCGATGAGATCATCGACGAAGTGACCCGCAAATGGCCGAGCTACGGTCTGCCCGGCAGCGGGAAGCCGATCTGGAAATGAGGTTGTTTTGCGCGGCTGAACTTCACCCGCCTGATTGCCGTTGAGCAACGCAAGCCAGGAAGTCCTGGTTTCGAGCTCATATCGGGAGGTTTGTTGTGAAGAAGATAGTGATTGCGTTTGCCGTCGCGCCGCTTGCCTTGCTGGCTCTCGCGACGTCGCACTCGGCTCAGGCAGAGGGATGTCTACGGGGTGCGGTTGCCGGCGGCGTTATCGGGCATTTCGCCGGCCATCACGGGCTGATCGGCGCGGGCGTTGGCTGCGCCTACGAGCATCACGAAGCGACCAAGCGCATGCGCGAACAACAGTACGACAGCGATTATCGCTAGTGCTCTGGCCGCACTGTCGACAGCGCTTTCCGTTGGGCGATCGAAGGTCCATATGTGCGATATGTGACCCGAGATAACCCGCCGGAGTTTCGATGCCCGATAACGAAGCGCAGAACGCCCTCGACCTGCTGCACGATCTGGTCGCCAAGGCGAAGGCGGCCGGCGCCGACGCCGCCGACGCGATCGCGGTGGTCGGCACCTCGCTGTCGCACACCCGTCGGCTCGGCAAGACCGAGAAGCTCGAGCGCTCGGAGCATCAGGATCTCGGCCTGCGCGTGCTGATCGGCAAGCAGCAGGCCATCGTCTCGTCGAGCGACCGGGCGCCAGAGACGCTGGAGGGGCTGGTGGAACGCGCCGTCGCGATGGCCAAGGCGATCCCCGAAGACCCGTTCTGTGGGCTCGCCGACCCCGACCAGATCACCTCATCCTGGCCGACGCTCGACATGCTCGATCCCTCGGAGCCGGCCGCCGAGGAGCTCATCGAGCGCGCCCGCGCCGCCGAGGAGACCGCGCTGGCGGTCCCGGGCATCACCAATTCGGAAGGCGCCGATGCCGGCTGGGGCCGCTCGCGCGTCGCGCTCGTCGCGTCGAACGGGTTCGCCGGCTCCTATGCCGGATCGAGCCACGGGGTCAGTACCTCGGTGATCGCCGGCGAAGGCACGGCGATGGAGCGCGACTACGATTTTGCCAGCTCCGTCTATGGCGACGATTTGCGCAGCGGGGAGGATGTCGGCCGCGAGGCCGCCGAGCGCGCGATCAAGCGTCTCGGCGCGAAAAAGATGCCGACCGGCAAGGTGTCGGTGATCTTCGACCCGCGCGTGTCGCGCAGCTTTCTGTCGCATCTGCTGGGATCGATCTCCGGCCCGTCGATCGCCCGCGGCACAAGTTTCCTCAAAGATAAATTCGGCCAGCAGATTTTCCCGGAGGGGATCACCCTGATCGAAGACCCGCATCGCCAGCGCGGTCTGCGCTCGAAACCGTTTGACGGAGAGGGCATCGCCAATCAGCGCCGCGCGATCATCGACAAGGGCGTGCTGACCACCTGGCTGCTCGATCTGCGCTCGGCGCGGCAGCTGAAGATGGCCACGACCGGCCACGCGGCGCGCGGCACGGCCTCACCGCCCTCACCTGCCGCCACCAATGTCTGGTTCGAGCCTGGCGAGCAAACACCCGCGGAACTTTACGCCGACATCAAAAGCGGCTTCTACGTCACTGAACTGATGGGCATGGGAGTCAACGGCGTCACCGGCGATTACAGCCGCGGCGCCGCCGGGTTCTGGATCGAGAACGGCGAAATCACCTTCCCAGTCAGCGAGATGACCGTCGCGGGCAACCTCAAGGATATGTTCCTGCACATGGTGGCCGCTAACGATCTCGAGTTCCGCACCGGCGCCGACGCCCCGACGATCCGCATCGACGACCTGACCGCGGCAGGAGCTTGAGCTTCCCGCAGGGGATGACCCCGGCCACCCGTATCGAATAAACTGCGGGGAGCGGCGTTGACGGACCTTCAGCCAAACGGCTGGAGCCGTCGGCCGGTGAGGCCCGTCTTAAACACTGACGGCCAGAGGTTGATGCGGGGCAAATCAGCTACGGCGGACGGCGGGGTGCCGACGAGCGCGCTGGTGCGGCGGCTGACGAAGGAGTTCGTCCGGCGCCACATCGGTACGATCGCGTTGGCCTTTGCCTGCATGGGCATTGGCGCTAGCAGCACGGCGCTCCGCGCCTGGCTGATGCAGCCGGCGCTTGACTGGATATTCGTCGGGCACCAGGCGAGCATCCTCCTGCTGATTTCCGGCGCGGCGCTGGTCCTCGCCATCGTCAAGGGCATCGCGGATTACTTCGATTCGGTACTGATGAGCCGGGTCGGCCTGCGGGTCATCGCCGATGTCCAAGCCGCGCTCTATGCCCGGCTGATTCGCGCCGACCTCGCCTATTTCAACGCGAACGCCAGCGGCACGCTGATTTCGCGCTTCACCAACGACGTCAACCTGCTGCGCAGCGCCGCGGCCAACGTCTTGATCGCGATCGGCAAGGACGCGGTCACCGTAGTGTTCTTGATGGCGCTGATGTTCTATCAGGACTGGGTGCTGGCGACGGTGTCGTTTTTCGCGTTTCCGGCGGCGATCCGGCCGATCCAGCGCATCGGCAGGCGGATGCGGCAGGTCTCCGCCAATACCCAAATCGAGATGGGGCAGCTCACGACGCTGCTCAGCCAGACTTTCCAGGGCGCCCGGCACGTCAAAGCCTACGGCATGGAGGCCTATGAGGAAGCTCGCGCCTCGGCCTTGTTCGAGCGCGTCTTCAAACTGGTGGATCGCGCCAATCGCACCCGGGCGCGGGCCTCGCCGATGATGGAGACGCTGGGCGGCGCGGCGATCGCCATAGTGATCGCCTATGGCGGCTTTCAGGTCCTCGACAATGCGCGCACCCCCGGCGCGTTCTTTTCGTTCATCACCGCCCTGCTGCTCGCCTATCAACCGCTGAAGAGCCTCGCCAACCTCAACGCCTCGCTGCAGGAGGGACTGGCCGCGGCGCAGCGCATCTTCGAGGTGCTCGATATCGAGCCCGACATTCGCGACCTGCCCGACGCACAGCCGCTGCGTCTCGCCGGCGGCGAAATCCGCTTTGACGACGTGCGCTTCGGCTACCAGCCGCCCGCGGTCGCGCTCGACGGCATCTCTCTGACCGTGCCGGCGGGAAGTACCGTGGCGCTGGTCGGTCCGTCGGGCGCGGGCAAATCGACAGTGCTCAACCTCATCCCGCGCTTCTACGACGTCAGCGCCGGCAGCATCACGATCGACGGCCAGGATGTACGCGGCGTGACCTTGTCGTCGCTGCGCGCGGCGCTGGCGCTGGTCGCGCAGGAATCAAGCCTGTTTGACGACACGGTGCGCGCCAACATCGCCTATGGCCGCCTGAGCTCGACCGACACCGAGATCATGGCCGCGGCCACCGCGGCCGGGGCCGACCGCTTTATCGTCGAACTGCCGCAGGGTTATGACACGCTAGTCGGCGAGCACGGCACGCGCCTGTCGGGCGGACAGCGCCAGCGCATCGCCATCGCCCGCGCGATGCTGAAGGACGCGCCAATCCTGCTGCTCGACGAGGCAACCTCAGCTCTCGACAACGAAAGCGAACGCCAGGTGCAGGCGGCGCTGAAACGGCTGATGCAGGGCCGCACGACATTGGTGATCGCGCATCGCCTCTCGACGATCGTTGGCGCCGACCTGATCTGCGTGATGGATCGCGGGCGCATCGTCGAAAGCGGCAAGCACGCCCAGCTGCTGGCGCGCGGCGGGCTTTACGCGCGGCTTTACGAGACGCAATTCGCGCCAGAGGAAGCAGTAGAGCAGCTCGCGGTCGCGGCCGAGGCACCGCCGGGATGACGGCGCTGCGCCGGTGGCTGAGGCAATTCGTCCGCAGCGACCGGCTGCGCCGCGTGCTGTGCTATTCGATCCACCTCTATATCCGCTTTGTCCATCTGACCAATCGTTGGAGCATCGAAGGCGCCGAGCATCCGCGCCGCCTGCGTGATGCCGGCCGGCCATTCATCCTTGCCTTCTGGCATGGCCGATTGATGATGATCCCGATGGCTTGGCAGCGCCTCGCGCCCATCCACATGCTGATCTCGGCGCATCGCGATGGACGCATCATCGCCGATTCGGTCGCGCATTTCGGGGTCCAGACGGTGACCGGCTCGACGCGCCACGGCGGCAGCGCCGCGCTGCGCTCGATGGTCAAGTCGCTCGCGGCCGGCGACTGCGTCGGCATCACCCCTGACGGCCCCGCCGGGCCGGCAATGGTCGCGAGCACCGGTATCGTCAATGTCGCCCGCCTCTCCCGCGCGCCGATCGTGCCGGTCACCTTTGCCGCCAGCCGCCGACGAACGATGGGCAGCTGGGACAAGATGCAAGTCGCATTGCCTTTCGGGCGCGGCGCCTTCATTTGGGGCGAGCCGATCGAGCTCGAAAGCCGCCTCGACGAGACGGGCGTCGAGACGGCGCGGCAACTCGTCGAACGCCGCATGCTCGATATGGTCGCCGCCGCCGAAGCGCGGGTCGGACATAACTGGACGCCACCTGCGCGGCCTGCGGTCAACGCCAACCCGGAGCCTGGGGGAAAACCGGCACGCACCCCAGCACTGGCCGGAGAGGAACCGTGATCCTCCCGACGCTCTATCGCGGCCTCACCGCCGCGGCGACGCCGCTGGTCATCGCCTACCTCAACGCGCGGCGACGGCGCGGCAAGGAAGACGACGTTCGCTTTGCCGAACGGCTCGGCAAACCAGGGCTATCGCGCTCGCAGGCGCCGCTGATCTGGATGCACGCCGCGAGTATCGGCGAGGCGACCTCGGTGCTCGCTCTCATCGAGCGTATCCTCGACGAACGCGCCGGTGTTGAAATCCTGCTGACCACCGGCACGGTGGCCGCGGCGCGACTGCTTGAGCCGCGTCTACCACGCGGCGCACGTCATCAATTTGTTCCCGCCGACGTGCCGGGTGCGGTAGCGCGGTTTCTCGATTACTGGCGGCCCGATCTGGCGCTCTGGGTCGAAAGCGAGTTGTGGCCGAACCTCGTGCTGATGACGCGCGAGCGCCGCATACCGATGCTATTGCTGAACGCGCGACTGTCGGCGCGCTCACACGCAAATTGGAGCCGCTGGGGCGGACTGGCCCGGCCGATGCTGAGCTCGTTTGCGCTCTGCCTCGCGCAGGACGAGGCGCAGGGCGAGCGGTTTCGCGAGCTTGGTGCTCCCGAAGTCGCCAGCGTTGGCGACCTAAAATCCGCCGCCAAGACGCTGCCGACCAACACCGAGACGCTGGTGGCGCTTCGCGACGAGATCGGTGCACGCCCCCGTTGGCTTGCCGCCAGCACGCATGAAGGCGAGGAGGACATCGCGATGGCGGTGCATCGCCGGCTTGGCGAGGCGCATTCGGGCCTGCTCACGATCATTGCGCCGCGCCATCCGGTGCGTGGTCAGGAGATTGCGTCGCTCGCCACCGCGCGCGGCCTCCACATCGCTCGTCGCTCGAAAGGCGATCCGATCGCGGCGGACACCGACATCTACCTCGCCGACACGTTTGGCGAGCTCGGCGTGTTCTATCGGCTGGCAGGAATCGCCTTTGTTGGCGGCTCGCTGATAGACAAGGGCGGCCATAATCCGTTCGAAGCGGCGCAGCTTGATTGCGCAGTACTCCTCGGTCCCCACACGGCCAATTGCTCGGCGATGGTCGAAGCCCTGACGACAGCCGGCGCGGCCGAAATCGTCGCCGATGCCGACGCTCTCGCAGCCGCGGTGGCCCGGCTGCTCGACGACGCAGCGCTGCGCAGCGCGCGCGCCAAAGGTGGAGCGCACGTCGTCGCCGACGGGCTCGGCACGCTCGATGCGGTGTTGGACCAGCTGGCACCGTGGCTCGATCCCCTGGTCGCGGCTGACGCACCTTTGGCCAATGGCGATGCGCGCTCCTGATTTCTGGAGCGAGGAACCCGGTCTTCTCGCGGGGTTGCTGATGCCGTTCGGCGCGGCGCTCGACGCCGCCGGCCGGTTGCGCCGCGCGGTCGTCCGCCCCTATCGCGCATCGGTACCGGTGATCTGCGTCGGCAATATCATCGCCGGCGGCTCGGGCAAGACGCCGGTGGCGCTGTCGCTGGCGGCGATCCTCGCCGAGCGCGGCGTCAAGCCGGCGATCGTCATGCGCGGTTACGGAGGCCGATTGGGGGGGCCCGTGCGGGTCGATCCGCAACGTCACGACGCCACCGATGTCGGCGACGAAGCGTTGCTGGCTGCCGCGCAAGGGCCGAGCTGGGTGTCGCGCGACCGCGCCGCCGGCGTGCAAGCTGCCGTGTCGGATGGCGCCGCGGCGATCATTCTCGACGATGGCTTCCAGAACCCGCATGTCGCCAAGGATCTGTCGCTGATCGTCGTCGATGCCGCCTATGGCTTTGGCAACGGCCGGCTGATGCCGGCGGGTCCGCTGCGCGAGAACGTCGCCAGCGGCTTGGCGCGCGCCGACGCGATCGCGTTGATCGGCGACGGCAAGTTCGTGGACGTCGCCGCCAAGCCGGTGCTGCGCGCGACGCTAGAAGCGATCGAAGGCGAGCGATTTGCCGGCGTCCCGGTGATCGCGTTCGCCGGAATCGGTCGCCCGTCGAAGTTCTTCGCCAGCCTGCGCGGCCTTGGCGCAACGCTTGTCGCCGAGCGCGGCTTTCCGGATCACCACCGCTATCACCGCGTCGAACTCGCGGCGCTGCGCGCGAAAGCGGCGGCTGCCGGCGCTCGGCTGGTGACGACGCGCAAGGATTGGGTCCGACTCCACGCCGACGAGCGCACCGGGGTCGAGGTGCTCGATGTGACGCTACGCTGGCGCGACCCCGCCGCGCTCGACGCGCTGCTAACGCCGCTTGTCGGCCGGATTGCCGATGACCGACGCGCCGTCCACGCCTGATCCGCCGGCGGAGCCCATCCCCTGGCGCTATCGCGTCGAGGGCTGGATCGCCGCGGCGGGTATCCGCATCATCGGACTGCTGCCGCTCGACTGGGCCTCGGCGCTTGGCGGCGCGCTGGCGCGAATGATCGGACCGCGCCTCGGCACCAGCAAGCGCGCGCGCCTCAACCTGCGCACGGCGCTACCCGAGCTGAGCGACGCTGAGATCGAGACCATCGTCCGCGGCATGTGGGACAATCTCGGTCGCGTCGTGTTCGAGTACCCGCATCTCTCGCGGATCACCATCTATCCGAGCGAGTTGAACGACGGGCGCGTCGAGGTGCTCGGCGTCGAGCACATCGAGAAAGCGCGCGCGGAGGGACGAACCTTCATCCTGGTGGCCGGGCACCTCGCCAACTGGGAGATTTCGCCGCTCGCCTCGGCGCAATATGGGCTCGACGTCGCTTTCATCTATCGCGCCGCGAACAATCCTCTGGTCGACGCGATGATCGCCGAATTGCGCCAGCACGCGACATTCATCCCCAAAGGCGCGGTCGCCTCGCGCCAGGCGTTTGCGACGCTCCGACGCGGCGCGCATCTGGGGCTTCTCGCTGATCAGAAGCTCAATGACGGTATCGCCGTGCCGTTTTTCGGCCGCGACGCAATGACCGCGCCGGCGCTGGCGTTGCTGGCCATGCGCTTCGACTGCGATGTGCTGCCGGCGCGAGTCGAGCGCCTCGGCGGCGCCCGTTTTCGGCTCACGGTCCATCCGGCGCTGCCGATTCCCAAGACCGGGGATCGCGACGCCGACGTGCTGACGCTGATGACCGAGGTCAACCGCACACTGGAAAGCTGGATCCGCGAGCGCCCGGACCAGTGGTTCTGGCTGCATCGCAGGTGGCCGGATTAACGGATGCCGGTCACCTTATGCGTCTGCAGGCTGAGTCGCCATTGCGGATGCTTGAGGCAGAATTCAATCGCCAGCTCGGTGTTGCGGG
The DNA here is from genome assembly GCA_035570495.1 of Allostellaceae bacterium. Classification (GTDB taxonomy): domain Bacteria; phylum Pseudomonadota; class Alphaproteobacteria; order ATCC43930; family CGMCC-115725; genus DATARH01. The sequence continues at coordinate 11,501 of DATMLO010000203.1, forward strand.
CGCGGTCGGGCCCATCCATCGGCTGCACCGAAAAACGTCGAAAGCCGAGCTCGGCAAAGGCGAGCGGATCTAGTCCCTCCTGCGGGATCACCACCTTCAGCTCGTCGCCGCTCGTCACCACCAGCGCGTTGCTGCCCTTGGGGCTGACGCAGATCCAATCGATATCGTCCGGCACGGCGATCGTGCCATTGGTCTCGATCGCGATCTCGAAGCCGCGGCGGTGCAGCGCGTCGATCAGCGGCGTGTCGAGCTGCAAAAGCGGCTCGCCGCCGGTGCAGACAACAAACTTGGCGTGCGTCCGCTCGGGCCACAGCGCAGCGACCTTGTCGGCGAGCGCGTCGGCATCGGCATAACGCCCGCCATCGGTGCCGTCAGTCCCGACAAAATCGGTGTCGCAGAAACTGCACGCCGCGCTCGCGCGGTCTTCCTCACGCCCGGACCACAGATTGCAGCCGGTAAAGCGGCAGAACACGGCAGGCCGGCCGGTCAGCGCGCCCTCGCCTTGCAGCGTGTAAAAGATTTCCTTGACCGCGTAACTCATGCGCCGGCGTACACCTCCCAACCCTTGCGGCGCAGCTCACAAGCCGGGCACGCGCCGCAACCATACCCCCAATCGTGCAGCTGGCCGCGTTCGCCCAGATAACAGCTGTGGCTTTCGACGCGGATCAATTCCACCAGCGCCGCGCCACCGAGGTCCTGCGCCAGCTCCCAGGTCGCCTTCTTGTCGCGCCACATCAAGGGAGTGTGAATCACGAAGCGATGATCCATCCCAAGCGACAAGGTCGCCTGCAGCGATTTGAGCGTGTCGTCGCGGCAATCGGGATAGCCCGAATAATCGGTCTCGCACATCCCGCCGACGAGATGTCTCAATCCGCGCCGATAGCCGATCGCTGCGGCGAAAGTGAAAAACAACAGATTGCGGCCGGGGACAAATGTCGTCGGCAGACCGTTCGCGTTAAAGGTGATCGCGCTGTCGCTTGTGAGCGCCGTATCGCTGACTTGGCCGAGCACCGAAAGGTCGACCACGTGATCCTCGCCGAGCTTCGCCACCCATTGCGGAAACTCCCGCTGCAAGCGCGCGGCGATACCCGCGCGGCAATCGAGCTCGACGCGATGCCGCTGGCCATAATCGAAGCCGATCGTTTCGACATGCGCGAAGCGCGCGAGCGCCCAGGCAAGGCAGGTCGTCGAATCCTGCCCGCCGGAAAATAGGACGAGTGCGCCTTCGGCCTGGGTCACGGCTGCCATTGCACTGTTATAATCCCGTTTCGCCATCATCGGAGATCAGATGACGACCAACCCCTACCTCGCGCTCGGCGTCCGGCCGTTCATCAACTGCTGCAGCGTGCGCACGATGCATGGCGGCAGCCTGATGCTGCCGCAGGTGCGCGCGGCGATCGACGCTGCCTCACGCCAGTTCGTCAATCTCGATGAGCTGATGGCGGCGGCCTCGAAGCGCATCGCCGAGCTGACCGGCGCCGAATCGGGGATCGTCACCTGCGGCAGCGCCGCGGCCGTGGCGCTCGGCACCGCCGCCTGCGTCGCCGGCAACGACCCGGTGAAGATGCTGCGCCTGCCGTTCACCGAAGGCATGGTCAACCGCGTCATCATCCCCGCGAAGCAGCGTTTCGCCTATGACCAGGCGGTGCGCATGTGCGGCTGCAAGATCGTCGAGATCGAGACCCGCGCCGACCTCGACGAGGCCCTGAAGCAGCCCGTGGCTCTCGTCGTGCTGCTCGGCAAGCAGGAGCATCTGACGAGCGTGCGGCTCGAGGAGATCGCCAGCGTCTGCAAGCCGAAGGGCATCCCCATCATGGTCGACGCCGCGAGCGAGCATATCGAGCGGCCATCGCCCTGGCTCGCGCGCGGCGCTGATCTCGTCATCTACAGCGGCGGCAAATTCCTGCGCGGACCGCAAACCTCCGGCCTGCTGCTCGGCAACAAGCGGCTCGTCGAGGCGGCCTGGCGCAACGGCTCGCCGCACCAGGCGCTCGGCCGGCCGATGAAGGTGTCGAAAGAAGACGTCGTCGGCGTGCTCGCCGCGCTCGAACATTGGTTCGGCGAGCGCGACGAAGCCGCCGAGCGCCGGAAATGGGACGATGATTGCGCCATCATCGCCAAGCGGGTCGCGGAGATACCCGGCGTTTCGAGCGAAATCATCGCGGCCGCCGGGGTCGACCGCGTGCCGCGCCTCAAGATCGTCTGGGATCGCGAGAAATACCCGCTCGATGGGCTGGGCTTACGCAACTACGTGCTCGACGGCGAGCCACGCGTCATGCTCGACGACAATTCGGCGACCGAGAATTCGATCGCGGTCGACCCGTTCCAGCTCCAGCCCGGCGAGGCTGAGCAGGTCGGGAACGCGGTCGTCGCGGCGCTGCTCGTTTCGGCGCAGGCCGAGCGTGTCCCAGCGCATGCGCCGGCGCTGACTGTCGCCGGCAATTGGGAGCTGCGCGTCGAGTTTTTGCAGGGCGCGCGCACCCACCGTCTCGCCCTCGAGCAGAACGGCGCCGACCTCAGTGGCCACCAGAAATCGGCGCAGTTTGACGGACCGGTCCTGGGCCAGCTCGACGCCGACATCGTGCATTTCTCGTTCGAGCAGACTTACGAAGGGAGCCGCATGTCCTACCGCTTCGAGGGCCGCCTCACCGACGGGGCGATGGAAGGTACGGTGCTGCTCGGCGCGGCGAGCGCGCAGAACGCCGGCATCGTCAACCGCACTCAATTCGGCGCCGGCGAATGGCGCGCGAAGAGAGTGGCTTGACCTAGGCGGCTTGACGAACGGCGGGTATCGGCCGCGGCAGGTCGGTATAGAACGTCGCGCGCTGCTGCGTGCAGTCCTGTGCGAAGCGGATCAGATGGTGCGCGACCAGGGCCGCGGCAATCAGCTCGTCGATCCTGCCGGCCTTTAATGCTCGCCAGGCCATGCGCCAAAAGGCGCGCCTGTAATCCCCGGCGATGCCGATCTTGCCGATGATCTTCGCCAGGGTCACCAGCCCCCGCCGCAGATAATGCGGGGCGAGCCGCGCCTTGGTCAGCGGGGGGCGGATACGGTTCCGATAAGTGTGCTCGGCGTTCCAGGCAAAGCGGCCGTAGACTGCGTCGGGCGCATAAGCGCGGGTCACAGCCAGGCGCCAGTCTGCCAGCACCTCGTCATAGGGGCGCATGAAGACGACGTTGGAATCGTGCGCGCCGCTGTCGTCGATGCGCCCCGCCGCGGTCAGCCGCGCATGGAGCGGCGTCTTCGGCAGCGCTTGCAACAGGTTGATCGTTAACAGCGGGATCTGTGACCGGTCGATAAAGTCGAGCAGGTTCGCCGCCGTCGCCGCGGTGTCGGTGTCGAGACCGAGGATGATCCCCGACACCACCTCCAGGCCGTAGCCGTTGATCGTGCGGATCGCCTCGAGGATCGGCAGCGAATGATGATTATGCGACTTCTTGATCGCGTCGAGCGCGCCGAGCTCCGGGGTCTCGATGCCGCAGAAGATCGCGTAGAAATACGCCTCGCGCATCAGCGCGAGGATTTCCGGGCTGGCGGCGATGTTGAGCGTCGCCTCACAGGAGAATTGCAACGGAAATCCACGCGATTTTTGCCACTCGACGAGATGCGGCAACAGCTCGCGAGCGGCCTTTTTGTTGCCGATGAAATTGTCGTCGACAAAATAGACCGAGCCGCAAATCCCTGCCGCCAGCATCGCGTCGAGTTCGGCGATGACCTGCGCCGGTTCCTTGTAACGAGGCTGACGGCCGTACAGCACCGGGATGTCGCAGAACTCGCATTGGTAGGGACAGCCGCTCGAATACTGGACGTTGCCGAGGAAATAGCTCCGTCCTGCGATCAGCTCGTAGGCCGGCAGCGGGAAGTCGGAGAGCGGCAGGCGATCGTTTGTCGTGAAGACGACCTGATGTGGCGGCGGGCGCGCGCCGGTATCGAGGGCTTCGATCAGCGCGTCGGTCGCATCGCCCAGCTCGCCGACATGGAGATAGTCGAAATCGGGGTAATGCTCGGGGCAGGACGACACCGACGGCCCGCCCAGCACGCTAACCTTGCCGAGCCCGCGGGCGCGCCGGCCGAGTGCGACGATGTTATCGCGCTGGATATGCATCCCGCTGACGAACACCGTGTCTGCCCAGGCAAAATCCTCCGGACTCGCCGGCCGGATGTTCTCGTCGACGAGCCGCACTTCCCATTCTTCCGGCAGATAGGCGGCGATGACCAACAAGCCTTGCGGCGGCATAAACGCGCGTACCCCGTCCATCAACGGATATGCATGCTCGAACGTGCCGAATGACGGCGCGTAGCGCGGGAAGATGCATAGCACCCGACGAAGGTTCTTTACCCTAACCCGGCTTTTCACGATCAGCCTCGCTCTGGCATCATCGGCTAGTTTCGATGGCCAATCGCCGCAGCAGGGCAAGAGTTCCAGAACGCTAGGGAGGATGCAGGTATGAGCCGGATTTTTGGCGAGATGCGGCAGATCGGCATCGTCGTGCGCGATATCGACAAGGCGATGCGGCACTGGGTCGAGGTGTGCGGCGTCGGGCCGTGGTTTTATGCCGATCGCTTGGCGCTCACCGGCTACCGCTACAGAGGCAAGAGCTACGACATCCCGCATCTGTCGATCGCGCTCGCCAATTCGGGCGACATCCAGCTCGAGCTGATCCAGCAGCGCTGCAACACGCCGAGCCTTTATTGGGACTTTCTCAACGCTGGCAAGGAGGGCTGTCAGCACTGGTCATCATGGCCGGTCAATTTCCATGAGATCCGCGAGAAGGCCCTGGCGAGCGGCTGGCATGTCGGGCAGGAGGGCGACAGCCCGCGCGGCCCCTTTATCTATTTCCTTGAAGAGGGCCACCCCGGCACGGTGATCGAGATGGCAGAGGCCACCCCCACTCGCATGCGCATCTTCGACCAGGTGCGCGAAGCAGCGAAGAACTGGGACGGCAAAGACGCGATCCGCCAAAACTGGCCGCAGGCATAGCGACGTGCGGCGCCGGCCGAGCCTGCGGAAGCTCCTGCTCGGCATCGCCGCGATCATCGCGCTGCTCGTCGTTGCGGCCTTTCTGGCGCCGCTGATCGTTTCGAGCGACTTCGTCAAGCGTGAGATCGCCCAGCTCGTCGCGGCGCGAACCGGGCGGGAGTGCCGCATCGATGGGCAGCTCCGTTTTTCGCTGCTGCCGCGGCCGGAGATCACCGCCGACGATGTCAGCCTGGCGAATGCCGAGGGCGGGGTCGCCGCACACCTGATCGAGGTCAATCGCGTCGAGGCATCGTTCCGCTTGCTGCCGCTACTCAGGGGACGCCTTGTGGCGGAGCGGGTCGAACTCGTCCAGCCGCAGCTGCACGCCGAAATCGATAAGAACGGACGGCCCAACTGGCTTTTTCACCGGCCCGCAAATGCAGACGTCAACGCCGAATCGAGCCTGCCTGGACCGAACACTTTTGTGGTCGCGCAGCTGCGCATCGTCTCGGGGATATTCAATTATCTCGATCAGCGCGACGGTAAGGCACTGACCGTCCCGAATATCAGCCTCGATGCGTCGCTGCTGAAAAATGACGGATCGGCCGATGCCGTCGGCGCGGCGGCGTGGAACGGCGATATGCCGAAATTCACCGCTCACGCTGCCTCGTTCAGTGCGCTCTGGGGCGAGGGTTCGGATGTCGCGCTGAGCGTGACATCCGGCTGGGCGAATTTCGCTTTCAAGGGCAAGGCGAGCTTGGCGGACAAAGGAACGGCGAGCGGCGCCGTGAGTTTCAAATCGCCATCGCTTCACGAGATGTTCAAATGGGCCGGTTTTCCCGGCACCTCGCGCGAATTCCCCTATCTGAGCCCGGCATCGGTGGACGGAACGATCGTACTGGGGCCGAAAAATCTGTCGCTGACGGACGCAACCCTCCTCGGGCCCATAACGGCGAAAGGCGGTTTCTCCTTCGACCGCGGCACCAACCGTCCGATCGTCAAAGGCAATCTCCACGTTACGGCGCTTGACCTCGACCCCTATGTTGACGCTGCGGCCTCGACCCCCGGCCCTGCCGCGACGCCGAACCCGGCCACTGCTCACGCCGCACCGTCGCAAGCATCGGCCCCAGAGCCGACCCCGATCTTTGTGCCGCGCCTCGGCAAGGTTCAGCTGAACTTGATCATGACCATCGACGCGACCCACTATCACGGGGTCTCCATCGGCAAGACGTTTCTCAATGCCGCCCTGAACCAACCGAGCGGGCGTTCCCTGATCTCGATTGGCGAGATGGCTTTGTATGGCGGCCAGGTTGGCGGCAACATCTTTATTGACGCCAAGCCGGCGGGGCCACCCAGCCTTTCCGCCAAGCTGAATTTGACAAAAATCGATGCCGGGCCGTTGCTGCACGCGCTAAGTGGCGGCGATGTCCTGACCGGCCGGGGCGATCTGACCGCCGATCTGCAAGCCACCGGCAGCAATTGGGATGAACTGATCGCCTCGTTGAGCGGCAGCGGACATGTTGCGCTCGCCAACGGCATTTTGACCGGCACCGTTGTCCAGCCGGGCGACATCGTCTTGCCGCGACTCGAAAACAACGGTCAGTCACCGAGCGCGCAGCTCCCCTATGACTCGATCTCGACCGACTTTGCGATCGCCCACGGTGTCCTGACGACCAAAAACCTGAAGCTGTCGTCGCCGAAAATGAGTGCGACCGGCGACGGCTCGGTCACCCTATCGCCGTGCCAAGTCGATTATCACTGGCTGCCGGTCATTCCCGGAAAAGGCAACGCGCAAATTGCCGTCAGCGGCCCCTGCGAAGCGCTGTCCTACCGGGCCATGATCGTCACGATCACACCGAACAACAAGAAATAGCCCGCACACCGATTGATGCCAGCGCAATAATCACGGCGCCAACCGGCTATTCCTTTTTAATTCTCCGCCCCATTGCGCCGCCTCGAATTTTAAGGGGCGGCCGATTTTATATATCGCCGCTGTGCAACAACGGCGTGACCCAGATGAGCGACTTTGTTCCTCGACCCGTGATGACACCCTACCATTTCGACATCGAGCATGGTCGCGGCGGCCATTGGACCGCACGCGATCGCGGCGGCTTGACCGGCGGCACGTTTCTCACCCGCCAGGCAGCTCTGCGTTTCGCGCTGGCTGAGACCGGCGGCGACCGCCGTCACGTCCATCTCGTGCGCGCTCGCCGCCTTATCGGAGACGGACGATGAACCGCGTCACCATCAGCTATGACGGCCGTTTCACCTGGCTACTAGACGGAGAGATCGTCGGGCCGACTCGCACCTTCAGCACGCTGCCCCAAGCGATCGCCTGCGCCCGCCAGCTGACCGATGCAAGCGAGACGATGATCGAATTGCAGGTCAGCGGTTTCTACGCCTGCGTCCACCAGGAACGTGGCTGGCCGCGCCGCGTCCACGCGCCCGAACGCGCCGCTTAGCGCGCACCCCGATTGCCGATATCCCGCCGGCAGAACCCGCCGGGCCAGACGATCCGGTCGACCGCGCGATAGGCGCGGTCGCGGGCGGCGGAAAGATCTGGCCCGGTCGCGGTGACGCCGAGCACGCGGCCGCCATCCGCCAGGATGCGCGCGCCATCGCGCTTTGTACCGGCATGGAAGACCTTGACGTCGGGTTCGGCGCCGGCGGCCTCGAGTCCCCGGATCTCCGTGCCGCGCTGGGGGTCGTCGGGGTAGCCGTTCGCCGCCATCACCACACAGATCGACGACTGGTCGTACCAGCGCAAATCGACCCGGTTGAGCACGCCGTCTCGGGTCGCCAGCAGCGCCGGCACGATGTCGCTTTGCAGCCGCATCATCAGCGCCTGGCATTCGGGGTCGCCAAAACGGCAATTGAATTCGATCAGCTTTGGCCCTTCGCTCGTCAGCATCAGCCCGGCGAACAGCACGCCCTTGAATGGCCTTCCGTCGCGCGCCATCGCGCGCAGCGTTGGCAGGATGATGTGCTCCATGACATACGCTTCGATCTCTGGCGTTACCGCCTCGCAAGGACTGTAGGCCCCCATCCCGCCTGTATTGGGGCCGGTGTCGCCATCGCCGACACGCTTGTGATCCTGCGCCGCGGCGAGCGGCAGCGCGTGCGTACCGTCGCATAGCGCGAAAAAACTCGCCTCCTCGCCGGCGAGAAACTCCTCGACGACGATCTCCGCTCCGGCCGCGCCGAACTTGCCGCTGAATGCGTCATCGACGGCCCGCTCGGCCTCAGCGACGGTGGCTGCGACGACCACCCCTTTCCCCGCCGCAAGCCCGTCGGCCTTGACGACGATCGGCGCGCCCCGCGCGGCGATATAGGCCCTCGCCGCTTCCGTGTCGGTGAAACGGCGATAAGCGGCGGTCGGGATGCCCTCGCGCGCGCACAAGTCTTTCATAAAGCCCTTCGAGCCTTCGAGAGCGGCCGCCGCGGCGCTTGGCCCGAACGCGGCGATGCCCTCGGCTTCAAGCGCGTCCACCAGCCCGGCGACAAGCGGCGCTTCGGGGCCGACCACGACGAGATCGATCTTTTCCTTCTTGGCGAAGTCGGTAATCCCGGCCGTGTCCATGACGCCAATCGGCACGCACTCCGCGTCATCGGCGATGCCGGCATTGCCCGGCGCGCAGTAAAGCTTTTCGACCAGCGGCGACGCCGCGATCGCCCAGCACAGCGCGTGTTCACGTCCGCCCGATCCGATGACGAGGATGCGCATTAGCGAGTGTCCCCCGGCTCCCCTATAATCGAGGCATGAACGATCTGCCGCTTGCCGCCGACGCCTTTACCAGCCCCCCGTCGGGGAACCAGCCGGAATATACCGTCTCCGAGCTGGCGGCGGCGCTTCGTCGCTCGATCGAGGACAAATTTTCCCTCGTCCGCGTGCGCGGCGAGGTCAGCGGCCTCAAGCGGCACAGCTCCGGCCATCTCTATTTCGCGCTGAAAGACGCCGACGCCGTGCTCGATGCGGTGTGCTGGCGGATGACCGCGACACGCCTCACGGTTCAGCCCGAAGACGGCATGGAGGTCGTCGCCACCGGCCGGCTCACCACCTATCCGGGCCGCTCGAAGTATCAGCTCGTGGTCGATTCGATCGAGCTGGCGGGAATCGGCGCGCTGCTGAAGCTGCTCGAAGACCGCCGCAAGCGCCTTGCCGCCGAAGGCCTCTTCGCCGCCGAGCGCAAAAAGAAGCTGCCCTTCCTGCCGCAGGTGATCGGGGTCGTGACCTCGCCGACCGGCGCGGTCATTCGCGACATCCTGCACCGGCTCGCCGACCGCTTCCCGCGCCGCGTCGTGGTCTGGCCGGTCGCGGTGCAGGGCGAGAATGCGGCGGCGCAAGTTGCCGCTGCGATCGACGGCTTCAATCGGCTGGCACCCGGCGGATCCGTGCCGCGGCCCGATCTCATTATCGTGGCGCGCGGTGGCGGCAGCCTCGAAGACCTGATGGCGTTCAACGAGGAGATCGTCGTCCGCGCCGCGGCCGCCTCGGCGATCCCGCTGATCTCCGCGGTGGGGCACGAGACCGACACGACCCTGATCGATCACGCCAGCGACCGCCGCGCGCCGACCCCGACGGCTGCCGCCGAGATGGCGGTGCCGGTGCGGCTCGATCTCATCGCCGAGCTCGACGGCAAGACGGCGCGGCTCGCGCGCGGCCTGTCGCGCGTGTTCGACGAGCGCCGCCTGCATCTGGCCGGCCTGGCGCGCGGTCTTCCCGACCCGCACGATCTGATCGGCGCCGCGACACAGCGGCTCGACGACCGCGCGGAACGGCTGCGCCTGGCGATCGACGGTCGGCTCGGCACGGCGCGTGCTCAGCTTGCCGCTGCCCGGCTGCGCCCGGCGGCGCTCGTTGCCGACATCGCCCGCGCCAAGGCGCGCCTCGACAATGTCGCGCCGCGCCTCGCGACCGCCGCAAGCCGCGCGATCGCCGAACAACGCCGCGTCATCGACGGCCTCGCCGGCCGGCTCGCCAGCCTTACCGACACGCATGAGCGCCGGCTTCATGAAGGATATGTCGTGGTGCGCCGCGGCGATTTTGTCGTCGCCGACGCCGCCAAGGTGACGCCCGGACCATTGGAGCTTGAATTCCACGACGGCAAGGTCGATGTCTACGCCGGCGCGGTCGCCCGGCCGCGCCGCTCGCGGCCCCCGAAGGTCCTGCCTGGTCAAGGCACCTTGTTCTAGGAGATTCCCATGCGCCCCTCCGGTCGCGCCCCCGATGCGATGCGCGCCGTATCGCTTGAGACCGGCTTCTCAAAATATGCCGAGGGTTCCTGCTTGGCGAAATTCGGCGACACGCATGTGCTGTGTACCGCGAGCGTCGAGGAGCGCGTCCCGCCCTTCCTGCGCAATACCGGCAAGGGCTGGGTCACCGCCGAATACGGCATGCTGCCGCGCTCGACGCATACACGCACGGACCGCGAGGCCGCGCGCGGCAAGCAGAGCGGCCGCACACAGGAAATCCAGCGCCTGATCGGCCGCTCGTTGCGCGCGGTCACTGACTTGAGCGCGCTCGGCGAGCGGCAGATCCGCATCGATTGCGACGTGATCCAGGCCGATGGCGGCACCCGCACCGCCGGCATTACCGGCAGCTATGTCGCGCTGCACCGGGCCTTGTCGGGACTGGTCAGCCAAGGCCAGCTCTCCGCCCTGCCGCTCATCGACAGCGTCGCCGCGATCTCCTGCGGTGTCTCCGGCGGCGTCGCGGTGCTCGACCTCGACTATGCCGAAGATTCCTCGGCCGAGACCGACGCCAACTTCGTGCTGACCGGCAGCGGCAAGATCATCGAAATCCAGGCGACGGCCGAAGGCGCGCCCTTCGACGAAGACACGTTCGCCGCGATGCTGCGTCTGGCGCGCAGCGGGATATCACAACTCACGCGGCTGCAGATCGCGGCGTTGCTTTAGTTCAATGGCGAGAAAGTTCGTCGAACCCAAGCTGGTCATCGCCAGCCACAACCAAGGCAAGATCGTCGAGATCGGCGCGCTGCTCGCGCCGTACCGGGTTGAGGCGCTCGGTGCCGGCGAGCTCGCCCTGCCGGAGCCCGAGGAGACCGAACCGACCTTCGAGGGCAATGCCGCGCTCAAGGCGCGCGCCGCCGTGCAAGCCACGGGATTGCCGGCGATCGCCGACGATTCCGGGCTGGTCGTGCCGGCGCTCGACGGCGCGCCCGGCATCTACTCGGCGCGCTGGGCCGGCCCCACCCGCGATTTCACGCTGGCGATGCAGCGCGTCCACGGCGAGCTTGGCGACAAGGACCGCGACGCCTCTTTCGTCTCAGTGCTGGCCCTGATCTGGCCGGACGGTCATGAGGCGCTGTTTCGTGGCGAGGTCGATGGCAAGCTCTCCTGGCCGCCGCGTGGCGAGAACGGCTTTGGCTACGACCCGATGTTCATCCCGGAGGGCTACGCGCAGACCTTCGGCGAGCTCCCGTCCGAAGTGAAATACGCGATCGACCACCGCGCCCGCGCCTTCCAGAAGCTCGTCGCGGCATCCTTCGGGTGAGCCGTGGCGCCGCCGCTCGCGATCTACATCCACTGGCCGTTCTGTCGGTCGAAATGCCCCTATTGCGACTTCAACAGCCATGTTCGCGAGCGCATCGACGCGCGCGTATGGACGAATGCGCTGATCGCTGATCTCGACCGTCAGGTCGAGCTGGCGCCAGATCACGAAGTCGTCTCGATCTTTTTCGGCGGCGGCACGCCGTCACTGATGCCGCCCGATACCGCGGCGGCGCTCATCGAGCGCGTCAGGCGACATTGGCCCACCGCGCCGGGACTGGAGATCACCCTCGAGGCCAACCCCAACTCGGCCGAGGCGGCGCGCTTTGCGGGCTTCGCGGCCGCCGGGGTCAACCGCGTGTCACTGGGCGTTCAGGCCCTGCGGCCCGAGGCACTCAAATTCCTCGGCCGCGCGCATGACCGCGACGAGGCGCTCGCCGCGATCAAGCTGTCGCAGCAGCTCTTCAAACGCACGTCATTCGACCTGATCTATGCGCGGCCGGACCAGAGCCTCGATGCGTGGTCGGACGAGCTCGACGAGGCACTGGCCTTGGCCGGCGAGCATTTGTCGCTCTACCAGTTGACCATCGAGCCCGGCACCGCGTTTCACACCCGGGCCGCGAAGGGCGAGCTCGTGCTGCCCGACGACGAAACCGCCGCCGCGATGTTCGAGCTGACCCAGGAACGGCTCGCCGCGGCCGGCCGGCCGGCTTACGAAATTTCCAACCATGCCCACCCCGGCGGCGAGTGCCGACATAACCTCGCCTATTGGCGCTACGAGGATTATCTCGGCGTCGGTCCCGGCGCGCATGGCCGCGTGACCCGCCGCGGTGTGCGCTACGCCACCCGCCAGCGCCGGCTGCCTGAAGCCTGGCTGCGGCAGCCGAAATTCGAGGAAATGACCGCGATCGGCCGCGATAGCGCGGTCGAGGAGATGGTGATGATGGGCCTCCGGCTCGCCGAGGGCATTCCCCGCGCCCGCCTCGAAGCGCTCGCCGAATGCAATGCCGAAACGCTGTTCGGCATTTCGCTCGCTCGGCTTATTGGCGGCGGCTTTATCGCGCTCGATAATGAGAACTTCCGCGCGACGGAGGCCGGCCGCCAGCGGCTCAACGCGGTGCTCGGCGCCCTGTTCGGCTAATTGACAAAGTTCTGGAACGTCTGCGGCGCTGGGCTGACGACTTTGTCGCCGCCGGGATCGACCTCGAGCACCGCGAGGCCGCGCTGAACCAGCCCATCGACGCCGAACCGGAAGAGCCCGTCGACGCCGGTGAACCCGCTCGGGTTCTGAATCGCCTGCGCCGAGAACGGGTCGGCGCTGTCATTCTTTGACAGCGCCGCGGCCAGCGCCGCCGCGTCGAAGGCGAGCGAAGCGAGACGAGGCGGCGGGTGGTGGTACGCGTTCTCGTAACGCCGTTGGAAATCATGTCGGATATCGGGCGACGACGCGGCGAACCAACCGCCGGCCAGGTCGGGGTCATTGACGATGGTCGGGTCGTCCCACAGCCCGCTGCCAAGGAAACGCGTGCGTGTCGTGTCGATGCCCGCGGTTTTGAGCTGCGCTGCGATCTGCTTCAGCTGATCTCCGCCTTCCGGCAGCAGCAGCGCGTCGAACTGCAGCCCAGCAGCGGCGCCTCCGGCCGCCGGGTTGGCCGCGGCGCTGGCCGGCAACAGATGCTTGATCGAGGCCGAAATGTCGGCGAGTCGCGGATCGAAATATTCGACCCGGGCAAGGCTCGCGCCGCCGGTGCTCGCGACATCCTTGAGCGCATCGCCCATCAGATGGCCGTAAGGCGTGTTGGGCGCCAGCGCGGCAAATTTCTGCAGCCCCTGATCGCGCGCGTAGGACACCTCGCGCGCCACCTCCTGTTTTGGCAGAAAGCCGATCAGGAAAACATTGCCACCGGCGATCTCGGTCTTCGTCGAGAACGCGATGATGTTGACATTGGCGGCCTGCGCGATCGGCTTGACCGCATCGACCTCGTCGGCAATGAGCGGCCCAAGGATCAGCTTGGCGCCGTCGGCGATCACCGACCTTGCGGCATCGGCCGCGCCGCCGGCATTGCCGGTCGTGTCGCGTGGGATCAATGTCAGCTTGTCGCTGCCGGTGGTGAAGAGCGCGAGCTGCGCCGCTTCGAGCATCGCCTTGCCGAGATCGGCGTTGGGGCCGGACAACGGCAGCAGCAACGCGACCTTCACCGTTTCCTTCCCTGGCGCCGGCATCGGGGTTGCGGTCACCGCGGTGATCGGCGCAGGCTTCATCTGCGGGTTCGCGAGCGGGTTGACGACCGGTGCCGGACGGCTGCCGCCGGCGCAGGCCGCTAGCGCACCCGTCAGGAGAAGAGCGGCGAAGCGTGAGGCAAGAGGGGCATAAAACCGGCGCGGCACGGGCGGCCTCGGGCAAAGCTGCGAAAGCGGCGCGCGACCCTAACCGTCGGGACTGCCTAAGTAAACCCGCCGTTGAAGAGGCCGGCGAGGCGCCTTGGCGGCGCTGGAGCCCGGGGCATGCGCTGGAGCCGGGACTGCATCTCGTGGCGACGCCGATCGGCAACCTCGGCGATATTTCCTTGCGCGCGCTATGGGTACTTAACGGCGTCGACCGCATCCTGTGCGAGGACACGCGAGTGACCGCGCGGCTATTGGCGCAGTTCGGCATCGTGAAGCCCCTCGATCCTTATCACGACCACAATGCCGACCGGGTGCGCCCGTCGGTGCTGGCGGCGCTGCGTCGTGGCGAGACGCTGGCGCTGGTCTCGGACGCCGGGACGCCGCTCGTCTCCGACCCCGGCTACAGGCTGGTGCGCGATGCGCTGACCGAGGGGCTCAAGGTCACCGCCGCGCCCGGGCCCTCAGCCGCGCTGACGGCGCTGATCCTGTCCGGCTTGCCGCCCGACACCTTTCTCTTTGCCGGGTTTCTGCCGCCGCGCGCGACGGCGCGCCGCAAGGCGCTGGCGCAGTGGACAGAGCTGGCCGCGACGCTGGTGTTTTTCGAAGGACCGTCGCGGCTCGCCGCGACGCTTGCCGACATGGCGGCGGTGCTGGGCGACCGGCCCGCCGCGATCGGCCGCGAGCTTACCAAGCGGCACGAGGAAGTGCGGCGCGGCACGCTCGCCGGGCTTGCCGCGGAGTATCGCGCCGAACCTGCGCCGCGCGGCGAGGTCGTCATTGTTGTCGGCCCGTCCGAAAAGACGGCGGCGCCGGACATCGGCGATCTCGACGCACGTCTCGACGCGTTGCTCGGCCAATTGAGCTTGCGTGATGCGGTCGCCACGCTTGCCGACGAGACCGGGCTCGCCCGGCGCGTACTCTACGACCGCGCGTTGGCGCGACGACGCGCACAGTGACACCTCCATTGCGCTCGCGCCGCGCGAAGGCCAGTCGTCTCCAGGCCTATGCAGGCGGCCGCTCCGCCGAGCTTTTGTGCCGCTGGCATTTGCGGCTGCGCGGCTGGCGGATTCTCGCCAGCGGCTGGCGCTGTCGGCGGGAGAGATCGACATTATCGCGCGGCGCTGGGGTGTGTTGGCGGCGATCGAAGTCAAATCGCGGCCGAATTTCGCCACCGGCGCGGCGGCCGTGCTGCCGCGCCAGCAGCGCCGCATCGCGCGTGCCCTCGAGACCTTTCTCGCGATGCGCCCTGAGCTTGCCCTGCTGGCGCTGCGATTCGACGTCATGGTGGTCGAACCGAGACGTCTGCCGCACCATCTGCCGGGGGCTTGGCGCAGCGACTGCTGATCGCTGCGGACGCCGTAATTCCGCCGCAAACCGTTGTCTTATTTATCGAATCGATGGGGGATCGCCGTGCTTGAGCGGCCGCGTTGATAAGAAGTCGCCGGCACCTGCCCTGCAGGGTTGGCGACAGGCCGCGAACGCACCAGTATGAGCGCGAAATCCTGCCTCGCGGAGGCACCATGACACGCTTTTCTTTTACGATTGCGATTCTGTCGACGGCGTTGCTGTCGCCGTTGCTGGGTGGCTGTGCGGTGGCGGTGGTCGGCGGCGTGGCCGCGGCCGGCGGCGCAGGCTACCAGGCGGCCCAGGAGCGCGGCGTCAACGGCACGTTTGACGACATGCACATGCAGGCCCAGATCAGCAACGCGCTCAACGGGCAATACGGCATGGTCAGCACCACCGTGTATGGCGGTCAGATACTGCTGACCGGCTCGAGCCCGTCGCCGCAAGCCAAGTTCCAGGCCGAGCAGGTCGCGCGGCAGGCAGCGCCGAGCGCGCGGGCGCTCTACAACGAGATCCAGGTCGGGCCCAACGCTGATGGCATGCAGATCGCCAAAGATGATTGGATCACCGCGCGGGTGCGCTCGGACCTCGTGTTCAGCGCCGATGTCCGCTCTGGCAACTATACGATCGAGACCGATCGCGGATCGGTTTATCTGCTGGGTTCGGCGCGCTCGCAGGCCGAGCTCGACAAGGCAACGCAGACCGCCCGTTACGTGCCCGGAGTGCAGCGCGTCGTCTCCTATATCCAGGTCCGCTACGGCGAGCCAAACGGTCAGCCACCCGCGACGGCGCAGGCCGGCCCGCCGCCGATGGGCTACGGGACCAACCAGTCCTACGTGCCGCCCTCGGGGCCGCCATCGGCCAACGCCCCGATCCAGGTGCAGAAGCTGAACTAGCGCCGGCCTCGAGTCTGTATTGCGTCTATAATCGGGTCGATGAGCGCGTTGCCGGACAAATATGACCTCGCGCGATGCGCGCGGTTCCTGCGCGAGCTGGGCGAGTCGGACTCCCCGGTACTGCCGATCGCCGACGCCGCGCTGGCGCTCGCCTCATTCGACCGGCCGCGCGTCGGTCTCGGGCGCTATAGCCGCCACCTGCGGACGCTGGAAAACGATGTCGCCCGTCGCTCCGGCAGCGCGACAAATCTCGAGTCCCGCGCCAATGCGCTCAACGAGATCATCCTGCTGAAGCACGGCTACAGCGGCGACGAACTGACCTACGATGATCTGCAGAACGCCAATCTGATGCGGGTCATCGACCGGCGCCAAGGCCTGCCGGTGGCGCTCGGCATCCTCTATCTCGACGTCGCGCGGGCACAGGGCTGGGACGCGGTCGGCCTCGGCTTTCCCGGGCATTTCCTGATCCGTCTGTCGGATGAGGGCGGGCGGCTGATCCTCGACCCGTTCCATGGCGGCCGCATCCTCGACGCCGTCGCGCTCCGCGAGTTGCTGAAGGCGATCGCCGGGCAGGAGGTGGAGCTGTCGCCTGAGCATTACGCGCCCGTCGCCGACCGCGAGGTGCTGCTGCGCCTCCAGAACAATGTCAAATCGCGGCTCATTCAGGGGCAGCGTTATGAGGAGGCGGTGCAGGTCATCGAGACGATGCGGATGTTGGCGCCCGATCTCGCCGATCTCGCGCGCGAAGCCGGAGTCATCCACGCGCAGCTCGGAAACATGAAGGCCGCGGTACGGTCCATCGAGGAATTCATTGCCAGCGCCCCCGATGGCGCCGCGCGCCACGAGGCCGCGGTCGTGCTGCAGCAACTGAAGGCAAAACTGAACTAGCCCCGCCCGGCGGACTAGAGCGCGAACATCTGCGCCAGCAGGTCGCTGCCGGCATAGTGCGCGATCACCAAAAGCGTCGCCGCCAGGCCAACCAGCGACAGAAGCGAAATCTCAGTGACCCCGGCACTTTCCGTTGCCCCTGCGGCTTGCGTCCGTGTCATCGCGACAGCCACGGCCTTGGGTTGGTGGCGGGCTGGATCGAATTGCTGTTGCATGGCTTGTTCCCCGATGAGTTCCTTCGACAGAGACGTAGGTGCCTTGCTGCGATCGCTACGTGACGCCGGTCACACCCGTGCGTTTTTTTCGGCTGGCGTGTTTTTTCGCAGCGATGCGACGTTCCGCCCTGCTGCATCGGTGCGCCCGGCGCCCATTTACCAGGCGTTTCGGCATTCTGGCGACGTGCCCTCATGGACCCGACGAACGGCATCAGCGAGCCCGCAATCGCGACACTTGTGCACCGCTTTTATGGCAAGGCGCGCCGCGATCCGGTCATCGGCCCGCTGTTCGAAGAAGCGGTCGAGGATTGGGACGCGCATCTCGCGAAGCTGTGCGATTTCTGGTCGTCGGTGATGTTGACCACCGGCCGCTACAAGGGAAACCCGATGGCGGTGCATTTGAAGCACCCGATCGAGGCCGGTTTCTTCGATCGTTGGCTCGGGTTGTGGCACTGACCGGCCCCCGTTTAGTGGTCCGGTTGGAATGTTAGTTTAGGGTTGGCCGCGGCGCCAG
>DATMLO010000204.1:0-9898 GCA_035570495.1 Allostellaceae bacterium
CCCGGCACTCGCCGCATGGCCTACGCTGGCGCCGCGGCCAACCCTAAACTAACATTCCAACCGGACCACTAAACGGGGGCCGGTCAGAGGCGTTGCTCGTCTTCCAGTTTCGCCAAGTCGAGATGGAATCGGAGCCACTGACTGCGCCGCCAATTATCGACGAAATACTCCCCGAACGGTCGGACCACCGTGCCTTGCACTACCACACCCTTGACGGGCTCCGCTGCCGCGACGAGCGGCGCGATCCACCCGCCTGCGCTATGTCCGAAGAGAAAGACATTCTCGGTGTCCACGAAGTCGTAGGACTTCAGCTTCTTCAGCGCGCTCGTGAAGAGGGAGACCTCGTCGTGAAAGCCCATGTCGCGACACGGAGCGCCAGTGCTGTCTCCGACACCGCTCTTTTCGCTGCGCATGACGACAAAACCGGCCTGGGTCAGCCGATAAATGAGCTCACGGGTAAAATTCGGCTCCGGCAACGGCCAGTCGATCGAAGAACAGTCAAACCCTTGTAGAAAGAGGATTGCCGGTAGCTTGCCGGTATGACCTGTCGGTATTGTAACAATGCTTCGGAGTGTGGCCTTCGGCGTATCAACGGCATCGTAGACCACCCGAATATCTTCGGGCTGCTCACGAGGGTACTCGGCCAGGATCACCTCGACATCCATCTCTTCTCACCGCGTCGGACACGACAGATGAGATGGTCTCCAGTTTTGGCCGACTTCACGCCGTCCAGGAATGTGCCAACAGACTCGACGGGAGAGCCGTTGAGCGCGAGCAGGATGTCCCCTACCGCGAGTCCGGATCGTGCTGCCGGGCTGTTTGGAACGATCTTGCCGACCTGGACGTGATGGTCGGGCGCTGGGTCAGCCGTCACTCCCAGAAACGGGCGTCGGGCCAAGGAGCCCGAAGAAGGAGTTTCGTTTGCCGCAGCTGCCGAAAGCCAGCAGAGAGAAAGAAAGATGAAAAAGTAGATCGCTTTAACCCTCTTCCCGAGGACGGACATGCGGCGCTCCGTAAATGGGATCAAGGGCAATGTAGCAAGGAGGGCCGCGTGTGACGAAGAACCTTAGACTGGTCTCGATGCACGATGTGCCCGGATGTCCGATCCCCTTGGGGACGCCAGCCTTACTAAAGCCGTTGTCGGCAGCCCGCTGCTAGGCGAGCGGGCTCTCCACGCACTTGGCGATCTCGGAGGTCGCCGTCTCGCGCGCTGCGGCGGCGGTCTTTTCGATGCCTGCCGAGATCAGCTCGCCGCTTTCGTCGCCGTCGATCGAGCTGACGCTCCATTGCCACTTGTGGGCGCCGAGCCGCAGCACGATGGCGCGCAACGTTTGGTCGTGGGCGAGGGGAGTGTCGAGAACCTCGGCGGCGGACCATTCCGCGAGAGCGAGGTCACCCGCCTGCGCGGGACTGGCTAAATCGAGCATGGGGCGCCCGTCATCTTGATTTAAGGGTTGGCCCATTCTGCCAACCGGCGGGTGCTCGGTCGTGTGCAAATAGCGCGTATCGCCATGTCGAAAAGCCCGCGCGCAACTGTCGCAGGGATGGAATTATGCCAGAGCGCGCAGGTCGGCGCGCAGGCGCTCGGGGCCGTCGGGATTGAACTGGGCGTCGATCGCCGCGTGCTCGCGCAGCCACACCGGCACCGCCGAAGCGAGAAGTTCGCGCCCCGCCGGGGTGAGCGTGAGGCGGCGGCCGCGCCGATCGTCAGGATCAATTGCCACCGTGACCAGGCCGCGCCGTTCGAGCGGCTTTAGCGCCGCGGTCAGGGTTGTCCGGTCCATCGCCAGCAGGTCGGCGACACCACGCATGTTCGCCGGTTCCGGCCGGTTCAATGACATCAACAGCGAGAACTGGCCGTTTGTCAGGCCAAAGGCGCGGAACGCCGCGTCGAACCGGCGCGCGACCGCCCGCGCCGCACGCTGCAGATGCAGGCAGAGGCAGGTGTCGCGCACCAGGCAGGTCGTCTCGAATGTCACCGCATCAAGGTTTGACATGCGATAATTATGTTGATATCAACTTATTTGTCAAGATCGCGCGTGGCGGCGGCTACGGCGGAATGATTAGCCAAGAGTGGGAGAGTGTCATGCCTGTTCAGCCGTACCTGTTTTTCAATGGACGCTGCGACGAGGCGATCGAGTTTTACCAGAAGGCGCTCGGCGCCGAGGTGATGATGCTGATGCGCTTCAAGCAGGCGCCGGACCCGAGCATGGTGAGGCCGGAGACGGCGGAAAAAATCATGCATGCGCGGCTGCGCATCGGCGACGCGATCGTGCTGGTGTCGGACGGGATGTGCAGCGGCGAGCCGCAAAAATTCGAGGGCTTCTCGCTGACGCTCAGCCTGTCCTCGGCCGCTGAGGTCGATCGCAGCTTTAATGCGCTCGTCCAAGGCGGGCAGGTGCGGATGCCGCTCGACAAGACCTTCTTCTCGCCGCGCTTCGGGATGCTTACCGACAAGTTCGGCGTCGGCTGGATCGTCCTCGTCGAGGCCTGACGACACCGTTACTGACGGCATCGTGACTGGGATTATCGGCGTCATCGGCTTACGTGTGGCGCCGGTGATCTCTTGCTTTCCGACCCGGGTCCGGAGGAAGCGATGAAGCTGTACGAATTTGCCCCGACGCGCTCGATCCGGGCGCGCTGGACACTCCAGGAGCTCGGCGTCGATTTCGAGGCGGTGACGGTCAACCTCTTCGCCGGCGAGCATCGCCTCCCCGAGTTTCTCGCGATCAACCCTGCCGGCAAAGTTCCGGCGCTGGTGGATGGCGATCTTGTGCTCACCGAGTCGATCGCGATCGCCGTCTATCTCGCTGATAAATATCCGGAGAAAACGTTGCTGCCGGCCGAACCGCGCGGCCGCGCGGAGGCGATGCGTTGGCTCTTGTTCACCACGACCGAGCTCGAGCAGCCGCTATGGCGGATGGCCAAGCACAATTTCATCTACCCTGAGGAAAAGCGCCTGCCCGCGGACATTCCTCTGGCGCGCGACGAGTTCATCGCGATGGCCGAGGTGCTCGACCGGCACATGGCCGACCGCGCCTTTGTCGTCGGCGATAGCGTGACGGTCGCTGATTTTGTGCTTGGGTACACGCTCGATTGGGCGACGATGGGCAGTCTGCTCGATGGCTTTCCCGGCCTCGAAGCCTACAGGGCGCGCCTCTACGCCCGGCCCCGCGCGCCGATGCGGATCAAGGAGGCTTTCGCCAGCATCCAGCGGTGAGCGCACCGCTCAGTGCGGGATCGTCAGCCCGATCAGCTTTCGCGCGGCGCTATCCGTCTCGTCGAGACGGCGGCAGGTATCGACCAGCTCGGCGTATTGCGTCGCGCCGATCTTGACCCCCGGCTCGATCGGCGCGAGCCGGCGCGCCAGCCCGTCGAAATCGAAGATAAATTCGCGGCCGGTGCCGTCCTTGGTAAAGCTCCGGCCGTCCTTGGTGAACACCGTGATGCGCGGGCCGAACAAGGTGCGCCGCACCTGCGGGATCAAGGTTATGCGGGTCATCAGGTCGAGCACTTCCGGCGGGTCGCTCTCGCCGGGGCCCGGACGGTCGCCGCGGAGCATCGGATAGCCGCCGGTCACGGCGCCATACGCGGTGAAATAGGGTGTGCTGCCGATGCCCGGCGCCGCCCCGAGGCCACGGCTCGCGATCGGGAAGGCTGGGCTCGGATATTCCGTCTCCAGCCAGTTGACCACCGCCTCGATGCGGTCGATGTCGGGGTAGGCGATATTGTGCTCGCGGCATAGCGCAGCGGTCACATCAACATGCGCGATGTTGTATCCGGCGGTCGAATAGACGCGGTACAGCGTCTCGAGGAAAATCCAGTCCTTGCCCAAATTAGCCGTGATCTTGTCGAGGTCGGCGCGATTGTCGCCGGTAAAGCTGTAGCGCAGCTCGCCGCGGCTGCTGCCGGCGTAGGAATGGTAGAACCCGGCCTCGCCTTCGAGCGTCGTCTCGCCGCCGGGGGTGCCCTGCTTGGCGAGCGCGACGGCGAGCAGCGCGTTTCGCACCGCGCCGCCTTCCCGCAGGCTTCGCCCGCCGCTGCGGATGCCTTCGAGATTGCCCGAAGCGAGGTTGACGCATTGCGCGATCGCACCGTGCACCTGCTCGGCGCTAAGGTGCCCGAGCTTCGCGGCCGCCACCGCCGCGCCGAAAATCCCGAACACCGGCCCGGCGTGAAAGCCGCGCGACATCACCGTCGGGATGAACTCGGCGGCCATCCGCTCCATGACCTCATACGCCGCGGCAACCGCGGTGAGGAACTCGCGGCCCGACGACGCGGCGACCTCGCCTGCGACCAGCGCTGCCGGCAGGATCGCGGTGCCGGGATGCGTGAGCATGCGGAACGTGTCCCACTTGCCGCCGGCAAAGATCGTCTCGGCATTGACAAAGGCGGCGCCGGCCTTGGTGAGCTTCGCGCCGTGGCACAGCGCGGTCGCCGCTCCGCCGCCGCCCGCTTCCTCTTCCTGCATCAGCGCGAGCGCCTGGCGGCTCGCCGGCATGTCATAGGCGACGAGGGCCGATGACAGCGCCTGCAGGGTCACACCCTTGGCGCGGTCGATCACGGCGGGCGGCAGATCCTCATAACGCAGCCCGGCGACAAACGCGCCGAAGTCGCGGGAGAGCGACATCGCTTTCTCTCCCGCTGCTATTTTCCGTGACTTGAGATCGCGTCGCCAAAGGCCCGCACGGCGGGTGTTTTGGCGCTTTTGGCGCAGATCGTCAGCGCCCGCTGTTCGATCCCCTCGATCTCGCTGATCGACAGGTTGTGCAGATGTGCGAGCGCCGCCTGGTAGCC
Source organism: Allostellaceae bacterium (assembly GCA_035570495.1). Classification (GTDB taxonomy): domain Bacteria; phylum Pseudomonadota; class Alphaproteobacteria; order ATCC43930; family CGMCC-115725; genus DATARH01. The sequence goes on from DATMLO010000204.1 coordinate 4,798, forward strand.
GATAAAGAACATCGACGCGGCGGCGCGGTCGTCGTCGCTCGCGCCGAGCAGCTCGCCGCAAGACAACCCGCGGATCGGGATCGGCGCGTTCGACGCGGCGGGTTCCGGTGCGGGTGGCGGTGGCGGAGGTGCCGCTGTCGGCGCGGCCGCGGGCTGCGGCACCGAGACGGGCGGCGGCGATGACGAGCAGGCCACCAGCAGGAGCAGCGCGGGAAGAGCGATGAGGGTGAGTTTCGAATTCATGCCATGCCTCCCGTTAGCGGCAGTAGCGGTCGTGTCTGGAGCCGCGCTTCGAGGCGCCGGCAAGCCCGCCGATCAGCCCGCCGAGCGCGGCGCCTTCACCGGGCCGACCGTTGATGATCCCGCCGAGCAGCGCCCCGGCGGCGGCTCCAGCGGCCGCGCCTCGCAGCGCGCCGCCATTGGGCGGGCAGGGCGGTGGCCCGTATCCTGGTGGTCCGCCATAGCCCGGTCCCGGGCCGTATCCGGGGGGTGGTCCGCGATAGCCCGGCGGAGGCCCGTATTGCGCTCCGGCCGGCGCGGCCATCAAGACGACCGCCGCGAAAGAAAGAACCGATATTTTGCGCATCGCCGCGTCTCCTCCCCGAGCCGCAGATGGCGGAAGTAGAGGCGCGTGCGCTCCGCGCGTCAAGCGTGAGTGATGCCGCAAGGATGGCGAAGCCGCGCCCCGCGCTCTACACTGGCTGCCGCACAGCATGGGGTCAGCGATGATCGTCGAGCAGATTTGGACCGGCAATGCCGGGCGCAACTTCAACTACCTGATCGCCTGCGCCGAGACCGGTGAGGCGATTGCGGTCGACCCGCTCGACCACGAGAAATGCCTCGCCGCGGCGAAGGCCAAGGACTGGACGATCACCCAGATTCTCAACACCCACCATCACCGCGACCATACCGGCGGCAACGAGCAAGTGATGGTGGCGACAGGCGCGCCTGTCCTGGCACATGCCAACGCCAAGGATCAGATCCCCGAAATGACGCGCGGACTGCACGCCGGCGACACGATCAAGGTCGGCCGCACCGTCGAGCTGCAATGCCTCGACACGCCGGGCCATACGATGTCGCACATCTGCATCCTCGCGCATGGCGACCATCCCGCGCTGTTTTGCGGCGACACGCTGTTCAACGCCGGCGCCGGCAATTGCCACAATGGCGGCCACCCGAACGAGCTTTACGGCACGTTCGCCTCGCAGCTCTCGAAGCTGCCGGCGTCGACACTGATCTATCCCGGTCACGACTACATCGTGAACAATCTCAAGTTCACGCTCGACCGCGAGCCCGATAACACCAAGGCCGCCTCGATGCTGCCGGGCATGGAGAAGCAGGACACCAACCGTGCGCTGGTGACGACCCTGGGTCTCGAGATGGAGATCAATACGTTTTTCCGCCTCACCAGCCCATCGGTCATTAAGCGCCTGCGCGAGGCTTTCCCGGACTTGCCGGAGCACCCCGACCAGAAGACCGTGTTCCTCAAACTGCGTGAATTGCGCAACAAGTGGTGAGTTGTATCGAGCGCGCGGAGTATCTCTTCAATGTGAAGAGAATACATCACGATATTTCTGCGTATACTCTTTCTTAAGAACGAATAAAGGTGCAGTTAACCAATTAATCAAGCGCTTACCTTTACGCGGAGGCGGAAAGTAAAAAGCATCGAGTACAGCGCAGGAGCGCGCGATGCGACTCGTATTTATGTGTGTCGCCTGTGCGATCGGGATGCTCTACTTGCTCTATCAAGCGGTTGACTACGCGAACCATCTATCAGGTTTTGGGTGAGCCGGCAGCGGCGGCGCCCAAGGGCGAGCCCGGCTAGATCGCATCGCGCTCTAGAAAACGCTGCGGGTTTGCCGCCGTTTCTTGCGGCCGGGGCGGTCCCAGACCACTCCCGGAAAGCCCTTTAGCGGGACGAGCTTCTCGCCCAGATAGGTCCAGTCCTGCAGCTCGTCGATCGCGATGTGGTAACGCGCTTCGCGGCCCGTGCGCCCGGCGAAAAGCGCGCGCGGGATGTTAACCATATGCGCCGAGCGCGGGCGCTCGTAGATGAGCGGCGTCCCGCACTTCGAGCAGAAACTCCTGACTGTGCCCGCGGCCGGGTCATGGTACCGGGCGATGTCGGCCTCGCCCTTGGTGGGGCGAAAGCGCTTGCGCCAGCTGCCGACATAGGTGGCATAGGCGGAACCGTGCACGCGCCGGCTCGCGCCCGAGTGGTCATGCCACGCCCAGCGCGCGGGGAGTTCGATCTCGAGCTCGACCGCCCCGCACAGACATCGGCCGGCCGCTGTCTCCGGCGTCACGCTAGCCCAGCGGGCCCTGGAACACTTGGTCCTGGTAGGTGTCGGCCAGAGGCTCCAGTGTTTCAGGCCATGGCGTCGTGACCTTGCGGCGCTCGGTCGCCGGCCGTACGCGGCCGTCCCAGCCAATCTGTTCCATGTAGTAATAGAGCTGGATGCAATGGCCGTCCGGGTCGAGCGCGAAGGCCGAATAGTCGATGCCGGGATAAAGCTCGGGCGGGATCGCGTCGATGATCTCGACCCCGCGCGACTTGAGGAACGCGACCGCCTCGCGCAGTTGCGCGTAGCTGCCGAGCTCGACCCCAAACGACATGCACGAACTGCGCTCGGATAGCCCCAGCGTCTTGCGCAGCTCTTTCGAGAAGAGGCCGAGCGTGTGGTGCTCGGCGCCGCAGCGCAGGAACACGCAGCGCGCGCCGCGATAGCTCGCTTCCTCGCTGCGCCGGAAGCCCAGCCGCTCGACATAAAACCGCTCCGCCGCGTCGACATCGTCGACGAAAAGGCTCACCGGGCCGATTTTCGTGATCTTGAACGGTCGCGCCAGCAGCACGCCTTCGACATCGTAGGTCTCGGCCAGATGGCCATTAGGCTTGTGGCCGGCGAGCACGTCGATGCCCTTGGCCGCGGCCTCTTTCAGCTCGGCGTCCTCCGACATTTGCGGCAGCGGCGGCTTTTCCTGGAAGCCGCGGTAGTAGAGGCTCTTCGGCTTCGAGAGCTGGTTCCAGCCGATCTGCTCGATGCCGTAATAGAGCTCGTTGGTGTGGCCGTCCGGGTCGTAAACATAGGTGTGCCAGTTGCTGCCCGGCATGTCGCGCCCGACGCGCTGGATGCGCACCTGATGCTCCTCGAAATAGCTATGCGCGTCGCCGATCTCCTTGAGGGAGCCGCACTGCCAGGTGATCTGGTTGATCGTGACGCCGGGCTGGAACTTGCGGTCGGCGCGCTGATCCATGACGGCTTTGGCGAACAGCACCATCGCGTGGTGGTCGGTGCCGTAGCGCATGAAATAGCCCTGCGGCCCGGCGTAATCCTTGGGGAACCACGGCGCGCGCGAGAAATCGGCGAGGTCGGAGACCTTGAAGCCGAGCAGGTCGCCATAGAACTGCCGGCCTTCCTCGATCTTCTCCATGTTGAAGCCGAAATGCCCGAGCCGCCTGATCTTGAACGGCCGCTCCAGCATCACCCCGCCGACGTTGTAGCGTTGACCGTTGGCTGACATTGCTGCCTCCCTGACTGCCGCTATTTAAAGTTCGGCATGACCTCGGTGATGTAAAGCCGGAGCGACTCCATCACCTGCTCGTGGCTCAAAAGACTGCCCGGGTTGATCTCGGCCGAGACGCCGGCGAGGTGCGCTGTATCGCGCAATTCCATCAGCCGCTCGGTGACCATCTCCGGTGTGCCGACGATGCCCTTTTCGCGGCGCACGGTCTCGTAATTCATCGGCCCGCGGATCAGATCGGGGCGGTAGGTCGAGAAGCGCATCATCCCGGCTTCCGCCTCGGCGAGCGCCTTGTCGCGTGTCGCCGCGACATAGATCGGCACCTGGAGATAGGCTTGCGGCTTGCCGGCGTGGCCGGCCTCCGCCCAGGCCTCGCGATAGGCCGCGGTGTGATGCGCCAGCTCGCTCAAGGGGCTCGCGCGCACCGCCGAGAACAGCCGGTAGCCGAGCGCGCCGATCGCCGCGTAGGTGTCGTGCTGGCTCGCGGCGATGCGGATTTCAGGGTGCGGAAGCTGCACCGGGCGCGGCACCAGGGTGAAATTCTCGAAGCTGTGCCAACGACCCTGATAGGAGCAGCTTTCTTGCGTCCACGCCTTCTTGATGATTTCGAGGCTTTCGGTGAAGCGCGGCGGGCTTTCCTCATAGGAGATGCCATAGGCGTTGTAGGCGCGCGGAAAGGCGCTGCGGCCGACGCCAAAGATCAGCCGCCCGTTGCTGATCTGGTCGATCGTCGCGGTCTCCTCGGCAAACCGGAGCGGGTGGCCGAGCGGCAATATCTGCACCGCCGTGCCGATCTTGATGCGGCTGGTGCGCGCGGCGATCGCGGCGGCCACGGTGAGCGGCGCCGAAAGCAGCGAGCGCGTCGGGTTCATATGGATTTCGGCAAGCCAGACGACGTCGAGGCCCCATTCCTCAGCCGCCGCGATCTGCGCGAAGGAATTGCGGAACGCCTCCTGCTGTGAGCCGGCTTGCGTCGTCAGAAACTCGTGGAAGATGCCGAATTCCATCAGCGGAAATACTCCGGTTTCAAAACGATTGGGTCGCCATGCGGCGTCGCATCGGCGGCGCGTTCCCAGGCGTCGCGGTAGCGTGTCTGCGTCGGCCGGTCGGCGACACCCTTTTCAGCCACAAGCCGCTCCAGCGCATTCATCCAGTGCAGGTAATAGGTGTCGCCGGTATCGGGATCGCCCGCTGCCTGGGCACGCTTGATCTCGTCGGCCAAAGTGGCCGCCCATTCCGGCCAGGTGAAGAGCCCCTTCTGGTGCAGCGACAGCGCCATCGCGAAGGCCTGCGCCTCCCACGGCTCGCGGAACACCGGCCCATCCTCGCTTTGCGGGATGCCGGGCACCTCGAGCGCGGCGGCGGCGATGGCGTTGCGATCCACGGTATTTACGCCGGCAGTAAATACGGCTCGAACGCCTCGATCGACACCGTGATCGTCGGGTCGGCCGCTTCGCCCCACAGCTCCTTGCCGGTGAAGACGACCGTGTAGAGCCACTGCGGGTTTTCGTCGTGGACATCGAGCGCGGCGCTGTCGGGATAGACATGGCAGCCGCGGATCGCCTCGACGACGCCTTCC
>DATMLO010000205.1:0-32573 GCA_035570495.1 Allostellaceae bacterium
GACACCAATCCTGACGGTACTGCCGGAGAATCGCGTCTTGGTCACGGAATTCGCGGTATTATCGGTGGCTCCGTTACTTATCAGGAACGCGGAAAACGGGTTGTTGTTGTAGGTTAGACTGCCCAATCGATAATACAGATATTCGGCCTTGACGCTCCAAACCTCGTCGAGCCGCCACTCGGCGCCGGCGCCGATAGTATATCCGGGTACGACCTTTGATGCTCCGCCCGAGGCGTTGATGTTGGTCGATCCCGTGTTCGGAATCTCAATGGCGGTCAGCTGCGTCGATGAACTGGCTTCGCCGATCGCCAAACCGCCGGTTGCATAGATCCACACTGACGGATCGACGAGATAGCCGAGCCTGCCGCGCAGGGTGGAAAGAAAACCGAGCCGTGTGTTGAGATGAACGGTGGTCTTGACCGTATCGTTCGGAAAGCCGGTGCGTTGAGTCGTGTCGCTAAAGCTGGCGCCCGAGGAGGTGGTGGTGTCTAGGTCCGCTTCAAAGCCCGCCATCCAGCCGGGCGACAGCGGGAAATCGTAGCCGATCTCGCCGCCGCCAATGAATGACTCGCTACTCGACAGTGAACCGTTCGCGCTGGCCGCGGCCGCTGGGCCATAGGTTTGTCCCAACGGGCTGAGCGCCGCGGTGTTGACGAAGGTCGTCGTCGTGGTCACGTTGCTGCGCGCATCGCCCCATTTTGTGCCGAGATTGATCCCCGCGAAAAAGCCCGACCATCCCGCGGGCGCGGGACTGGCTGGAGCCGGCGCGGTGCTGTCAAGATCGGCCGACGATGCCGTGGACGCGGGAGACGGCGCCGCGGCCCCGGCCGGAGCCGGTGGCGGCGTGACGATGATATCGTTTGGCGTCGACGCTTGGGCTGGTGGCGCGATGGCGGTGGTTGGTGCTGGCCCAGACGCGGCCGGTGGCAGTGGCGTCACGGAAACGGGAGTCACGGGAGGCGGCGGTGGCTGCTGGGTGGCCGGCATTGCCGCGGGTGAAAGGGGCACGGGAGGCGGCGATGGCTGCTGGGCCGCCGGCCGCGCCACGGGCGCTGGCGTATCCGGAGAGGATATCGTCTGCGGGTTCAATATCTGGTCGACAATATCGCCGACAGGCTGTTGGGCCTGTGCCGAAAACGCGGCTATTGTTCCTAGACCGGTGAACAAGCCTAAAGTTCGAAGCGACATCGGCAAGCCTGTCGGGGAGGATCGACAAGGCCGAGATTAGCGGACATCGCAACCCCGCCAGTGGCAGGTGGCTAAGGCCGCGAAAAGCCTCATGTAAATCCGGAACACCCCAGATATAGACAACGCGAACCAGCGAATCGCTATCACTACTTCCCGGATAGGTGTCGCGACCGGGCCCCTAGATTAAGCTTTGGTAATGTCGGGGGTCGCATCTTGCGCGCGCGGCGCGGCGTAACAACTTGAAATCGACGAATGAAATCCACAGCCCGCGAAGGTGGGCGAAGGCCATGAAACTGCTCGTCGTCGAGGACGATCGCGAGACCGCGAACTACCTTGTCAAGGGGCTCACTGAAAGCGGCTATACGGTCGACCAGTCCGGGGACGGCCGCGAGGGGCTCTTCCTCGCCAGCTCGGGCAGCTACGACGCGATCATCCTCGACCGCATGCTGCCGGGAATGGATGGGCTGGCGATGCTCGGCGCGCTGCGTGCCGCCGAAATCGGCACGCCGTCCCTGATCCTGTCGGCGCTGGGCAGCGTCGACGACCGGGTGCGCGGGCTGCGCGCCGGCGGTGATGACTACCTCGTCAAGCCTTTTGCGTTCAGCGAGCTCTTGGCGCGCGTCGAGTCGCTCTTGCGGCGCGGCGCTGCCGGCACGGCGACGACAAAACTGCGCGTCGCCGATCTCGAGCTCGACCTCTTGACCCGCTCGGTGAAACGCGGCGACACCGTGATCGACCTCTTGCCGCGCGAATTTCAGTTGCTCGAGTACCTGATGCGCAATGCCGGGCATGTCGTGACGCGCACGATGCTGCTCGAACATGTCTGGGACTACCATTTCGATCCGCAGACCAATGTCATCGATGTTCATGTGAGCCGGCTGCGGCAGAAGATCGACCGCAATTTCGAGCGCCCCCTGATCCATACCGTGCGCGGCGCCGGGTATTGCCTGCGCGCGTCGGACTGAGCTGTTGCGGCACCTCCTGTCATACTTGCGGCGCCTGGTGCGGACGCACGCCTTCCGCTTAGCGAGCCTCTATTTTGGCGTCTTTGCGGTCTCGGTGCTGGGGGTGCTGCTCTTTGTCTACTGGATGAGCGCAGACTTTATCGAGCGCCAAACCCAGGCAACGCTCGATGCCGAGATCGCCGGTCTGGCTGAGCAATATGCGCAGCGCGGTCTCAGCGGCCTGGTGCAGATCGTCGCCGCGCGCAGCGCCGGCGACCGCGGCGACGGCATGCTCTATCTCGTCACCGACGCCGATGGACACCCGCTCGCCGGCAACATCACCGGCTGGCCTGAAGGGACGCCGGTGGCGCCGGGGCCGGTCGCCTTCAAGGTGCAGATGAAGGTCCAGGGCGAAACTTTGAAGCGCCCGGCGCAGGGCGCGCTGATCGTCATCCCGGACGGCTACCGGCTGCTGGTCGCGCGCGACATCAACGATGCCGCGCTCTACCGCGAACGCATCAAGATGACGCTGATGTGGTCCGGCCTCGTCGCGCTTGTCGTTGGGCTTATCGGCGGTACGGTGATGAGCCGCAACCTGTTGCGGCGTGTCGAGCAGGTCAACCGCACCGCCGAGCGCGTGATGGGCGGCAATCTGTCGGATCGCGTGCCGTTGCGCGGCAGCCGCGACGAATTCGACCAGCTCGCCGCCAACCTGAACAACATGCTCGAACAGATCGAACGGCTGATGGCCGGGATGCGCGAAGTTTCCGACAACATCGCGCATGATCTGCGCACACCGCTCGCCCGGCTGCGCGCCCGGCTCGAATTGAGCCTCATCGACAGCCCGGAAGACGGCGCGCAGACCGAGGCGGTGCGCGACGCGATCGACGAGGCCGACCGCCTGCTGGCGACATTCAATGCGCTGCTGAGCATTGCCGAGGCCGAGTCGGGCGCGCGGCGCAGCGCCGCCGAGCCGCTTGACCTCGCGCAAACTGTCTGCGCCGCCGCCGACCTCTATGAGCCGGTGGCCGAGGAGAAGGGTTGCGCGCTAAAGCTCGATGTCGAGCCGGGCATCATGATCCGCGGCGACCGCCATCTCTTATCGCAAGCTGTCGCCAACCTGCTCGACAACGCGCTCAAATATGGCGGCGGCGAGGTGCTGCTCTCGGCGCACCAGCAAGACGGGCGCGCCGCGCTCGAAGTCTCCGACACCGGCCCCGGCATTCCCGAAGCAGAACGCGAAGCCGTGTTCGATCGCTTCGTACGCCTCGAGCCGAGCCGCAGCACGCCGGGCAACGGGCTCGGCCTCAGCCTGGTGCGCGCGGTCGCCCGGCTGCACAACGCCACGGTGGCGCTCGAAGACAACCAGCCGGGCCTCAGAGTGCGATTGGAGTTTGCGGCGCTTTAGGAAGTCATTGCGAGCGCTCGTCGCGATGACGATGGGTCGCTAATCCCGCTCGAAAGCCTCGCGCGACAGGCGCACGCGCTCACCGGTCTCGACCATCAGGTCATGGAACCGTTCGCGGTCATAGCCGGCGCTCTCCAGCACAGGCTGCATTATGTCGTCTTCGAGCAGCTCGTCGAGGCTCGGCTCGTAGCGGCAGCATTCGGTGCGTCCAGCCATGCTTCCCCTCCTGTCTGGGTGATATGCAAGATCGTTGGAGAGCGTGGCCGTAATGTGACCGGAGATCGGAGATTTCGCGGCATTTTGCCCATGGTCCCGCCGCAATTTCGCCCAATTGGAGAATTGCCGCGGAAATGTGCGACCCGGTTTCACGGCGGCGAAACTTGCTTTAAAGGAAGGGGAACGCCGTCGCGCCCGACCCTTCCGCACCTCGCCGAGGCCTTGTGATCGCCGCGTTTATCGTTCGCCTCGTCGATTTCAGCCGCCGCCATGCCGCCCTCAATGTGCTCGCCGCGCTGGTGTTGACGCTTGTTGCCGGCTGGTATGCGGCGACGCATCTGAGCATCGACACCGATATCGAGAAGCTGCTGCCGAGCGATGTACCGTGGCGGCAGAACGAGCTGGCGCTCGACCGCGAGTTTCCGCAGAACGCCAATCTCCTGGCGATCGTCATCGACGGCGCCGACGGCGACCTCGCCGACACCGCCGCGCAGCGTCTCGCCGACGGGTTCAAGGCCGAGCCGGAGCTGTTCCACAATGTGCGCCGGCCCGACGGCGGCGCCTTCTTTGATCAAAACGGCCTGCTGTTTCTTTCGGTCAAGGAGCTCAGTGCCCTGTCCGATCAGCTGGTCGCAGCGCAGCCGCTGATCGGCAGCCTCTCGGCCGACCCGAGCCTGCGCGGCCTGTTCGACACGCTGAAGCTCTTTGTCGAGGGCGCGACGCGCGGCGATGTCGGCATCGACAAGCTCGACCCCACCTTGGCCAAGATCGCCGATGTCGTGGATGGGGTGGCCGCTGGTAAGCCGCAGAGCCTCTCCTGGCAGCAATTGCTGACCGGCAGCGCGCCTGACCCGCGCGAGCTGCGCAAATTCGTGCTGGCCCAGCCGGTGCTCGATTATGGCGCGCTCGAGCCGGGCGCCAAGGCGACGGCAGAAGTCCGTCGTCTCGCGGCCGAGATGGGGCTCACCCCGCAGGCTGGAGTGCGCGTGCGCATCACCGGCTCGGTCGCGCTCGACGACGACCAGTTCGCGGCGCTGCAGGAAGGCGCGCTGCGCTCAACCCTGCTCTCGGTCGGGTCTGTCTGTCTGATCCTGTTCCTGGCGATGCGCTCGCCGCGTCCGGTAATCGCGATCCTCCTGACGGTGATCGCCGGATTGGTGCTCACGGGCGGCTTCGCGGCGCTGGCGATCGGCTCGCTCAACCTGATCTCGGTGGCGTTTGGCGTGCTGTTCATCGGTCTCGCGGTCGATTTCAGCATCCAGTTCTCGATCCGCTATCGCGACCAGCGGCATAGGCTCGGCACGCTCGACGCGTCGCTGGCGGCTGCCGCGCGCACGATCGGCCCGTCGCTGGCCTTGGCGGCGGCCTCGACGGGCATCGGCTTTCTTGCCTTTGTGCCGACCGACTATGTCGGGGTGCGCGAATTGGGCTGGATCGCCGGCGCGGGGATGCTGATCGCGATCGTCCTCAATTTCCTGCTGCTGCCGGCCTTGCTCGCGGTGTTGCGGCCGCGCGCCGAGCCCGAGGCGGTCGGCTTCACCCGCCTCGCGCCGGTCGACCGATTTCTCAAGAAAAGGCGCGGCTGGGTCATCGCGGGTGCTGCCCTATTGGCGGTCGTCTGCCTCGCCTTGCTACCGCGCGTGACCTTCGATTTCGACCCGCTCGATCTGAAGAACCCCGACAGTGAGGCGATGCAGACCGTACGCGATCTGATCGCCGACCCGCAGACGACGCCCTACACTGCTGAGATCGTCGCGCCGTCGCTCGACGCGGCGAAGGCGCTCGCCGACAAGATCGGCGACCTGCCGGAAGTCGCGCAGGTCATCACCGGCGCAAGCTTTATCCCCGAGCAGCAAGATCAGAAGCTCGCGATCCTGTCCGACCTCAACCTGCTGCTCGGCATGAGCTTTCAGCCGGTCGCGAAACAGCCGCCGCCGACCGACGCGGAGGTCATGGCGGCCATCGCCGCCTGCCGCGATGCCCTCGCCAAGTTTGTCGCCGCGCATCCCGACGCCAAGCCGACCGCGCAGCTCGCCGCCGCGCTCGGCAAGGCCGTTGATGCGGGGCCGCAGATCATCCCCAAGCTCAACCAGGCAATCCTCTCTGGGCTGCTGTACCGGCTCGAGCTGCTCGCGCATCTGATGCAGGCAAAGCCGATCGGCCTCGCCGATCTGCCACCGGAGCTGCGCGCCAGCTGGATTGCCGCGGACGGCGCGGCCCGGATTGAGGTCTTTCCCAAAGGCGATGCACGCGATCCGGCGGTGCTCCGCCGGTTCGTCACGGCGGTGCACAGCATCGCGCCGCAGGCGACCGGCACCCCGGTGACGATTATCGAGTCGGGGCGGCTCATCAGCTCGGCCTTTGTCGAGGCCGGAGCGATCGCGGTCGCCGCCATCGTTGTGCTGCTGGCGATCGTGCTGCGGCGGACGCGCGACGTGGCGCTGGTCATCGCGCCCTTGCTATTGGCGGCGCTCTTGACCCTCGGCCTCACTGTCGCGGCCGGAATCAAGCTCAATTACGCGAATATCATCGCGCTGCCGCTGCTGCTCGGGATCGGCGTCGCGTTCGACATCTATTTCGTCATGAATTGGCGCGCCGGGCTTTCCGATCATCTGCAATCGTCGACCGCGCGCGGCGTCGTGTTCAGCGCGCTGACGACAATGTGCGCCTTTGGCAGCCTGTGGCTGGCCCCGGATATCGGCACCGCGGAGATGGGCAAGCTGCTGACGATCTCGCTGGCGGCGACGGTGTTCTGTACGCTGTTCATCCTGCCGGCGCTGCTTGGGCCGGCGCCGGCTACCGCACCAAGTCCCGGTAGCGCGCGAGCGAAATCCCTAGCGCCGCGATCTGCCGGCGCACGTTCGGGCTCAGCAGTGCCGCCAGCTCCTCGGCGTGGCGGTAGCCCGGGACGAGCGAAGCGTCGCCGCAAGCCGGGTGGGCGTAAATCTCGCTGACCCCGTCAGGCAGATGTGGAAGAAGGGCGAGCCAACGGTCCTCGACCATCTCGCCGCTCCAGGCGATGCCAAAGACCTGGTCGTTGCGCGCGACCCCGGCGTGATCGAGCCGCCGGCGCAGCGTGCTCATCACCGGCGACCAGGCCGGCGCCGCGAGCTTCTCGCCGGGAGAAGCGAGCCGCAGCGGCGCGACGGGCTCGTACGGCAGCCGCGCCGCCCGCATTCCGTAATCGCGGCCGATCTCAACGACAAGCCGCGCGACCGTCGGGTGCAGGTGGACATGCTTGTGCCCGTTGACGTGGTCGAGCGCGAGGCCCGTCGCGCGGAACGCCTCGAATTGCGCGCGAATCTCCGCTGCCAGCTGACGCCGGGCCGCGGGCGAGAAATAGAAGCGGAACCCGGCGCGCACCATGTTCGGGTCGAAATTTCCGTCGGCGCCGACGAGTGCCGGCACTTCTGCAACGGGAAGCAAGGGAGCACCGTCGGCCAGCACCAGATGCAGCCCAACACCGAGATCGGGCAGCCGCTTGGCCCGCGCCACGGCATCGGCGAAAGCCGGTTCGCCGACCATCAGACTGGCGACGGTCAAGACGCCGTCGCGATGCGCTAGTTCGACGGCCTCGTTGACCGCGATGTCGCGGCCGAAATCATCGGCGCATACGATCAGCCGGCGCGTCAGCGTCAGCCCGCCATCTCCCGGTTGCGCAGGAACTGGAAGAACTCGACGCCCTCGCGCAGCCGGCGCTTCATCATTTCCGGGCTGCGGATCATCTCGCCGACCAGCGAAGCGATCTTCTTCCGGCGGAAATAGAACCGCTTATAGAAGGTCTCGACCGAATCGAAGATCTCGGTATGGGTCAGATGGTCATAGTGCAGCGGCGCGATCTGCACGCCGCGATCGTCGATCAGCTCGGCATGGCTCACATCGAGCCAGCCATTCTCGACCGCCTGCCGGTAAAGCTCGGTGCCCGGATATGGCGCGGCGAGCGACACCTGGATCGTGTGCGGGTTGATGTCGGCAGCGAACTGGATCGTCTCCTCGATCGTCTCCTTGCTCTCGCCGGGTAGGCCGAGGATGAAGGTGCCGTGGATCGTGATGCCGAGGTCGTGGCAATCCTTGGTAAAGCGGCGCGCGACGTCGATCCGCATGCCCTTCTTGATGTTGTAGAGGATTTGCTGGTTGCCGCTCTCGTAGCCGACGAGCAGCAGCCGCAACCCGTTGTCGCGCAGCACTTCCAGCGTCGCGCGCGGCACGTTGGCTTTGGCGTTGCACGACCAGGTGACGCCGAGCTTGCCCAGCTCTTTGGCGATGGCTTCGGCGCGCGGCAGATTGTCAGTGAAGGTGTCGTCGTCGAAGAAGAACTCCTTGACCTGCGGGAAGTAGTCCTTCGCACGGCGGATTTCCTCGACCACGTGCTCGACGCTGCGCACCCGGTAGCGATGGCCGCCGACCGTCTGCGGCCACAAGCAGAAGGTGCAGCGGCTTTTGCACCCGCGCCCGGTGTAGAGCGACACGTAAGGGTGTTTCAGATAGCCGATAAAATAGTTCTCGATCTTGAGATCACGCTTGTAGACCTCGGTGACGAACGGCAGCTCGTCCATGTTTTCGAGCACGGCACGCTCGCGATTATGAACCGGCGTGCCGCCAGCGCCGCGATAGCTCAGCCCATCGATGTCGGCGAAGTCTTTGCCCTCGGCGACCTCTTTGATCGTGAAGTCGAACTCCTCGCGCGCGACAAAATCGACGGCGCTCGACGCGGTCAGGCTGTCCTCGGGCTCGACCGCGACCTTGGCGCCGATAAAGCCGATCTTTAGCGCCGGGTTTACGTCCTTCAGCGCCTCGGCGACCTTGATGTCGCTGGCAAAGGACGGGGTCGAGGTGTGCATCACGACAAGCTCGTAATTGCGCGCCTCGTCGAGCACCGGGCCGAGCGGTAACCGCGCCGGCGGCGCGTCGATGAGCTTGCTGCCATCGACGAGCGCGGCCGGCTGCGCCAGCCAGGTCGGAAACCAGAACGAGCGGATTTCGCGCTTGGCCTGATAGCGCGAGCCGGCGCCGCCATCGAAGCCATCGAATGACGGGGGCTGCAGAAAAAGGGTTTTCATCATTACTCGCCGTCTCCGTCGACAATGACGCCGCTCGGTTCGACGCGGAACAATTGGTCGCGCCACGAGACGTTGCGTCCGCAAAAGCTGCCGAGAAACACCGCGAACGACAGCAGGTCGCGCAGCGGTAGCAGCCACAAACCCGCGCTCGGCAAGCGCAGGATCCGCGCAATCGCCCCGGCCGAGGCCCAGCGCAGCGCGCAGGAAATAGCGAGAAAACCCAGCGAGGTCGAGCTTAACCCGCAAAGCAGCGTGGCGATGAGCGACAGCGGAACGGCGTGGGTGACGATCGATCCGGCAAAACCCACCGGCGCCATCAACCGCACCGTGCGCGCCCAGCGCAGCTCGTGGCGCCACAGGCATTTGAGGTTTTTCTCGGCGACCGAGGTCGCGACCAGATAGGGCGACAGCGCCGTCGCGAAGCCTGCCTCGCGCACCGCGGCGCCGATGCGATGGTCGTCGGCGAGTTCGTCGCGCACGACGGCAAGCCCGCCGATCCGTTCGAGAACGGCCCGTCTGAGCACGATCGTCGCGCCGAAACAGCCGCCGCCGGTGCCGAGCGCCTCGCCCAACAGCGCCGCTGGCAGAAAACTGAAATTGATGTGCTGGGCGCCGAGCCACGACCAGACCCCGCCGGTGGGCCAGCCTTTGTAAAGACAGGTCACCAGCCCGATCTTCGGGTCGGCGAGGGGCGCCGTCACCGTCGCGAGATAGTCGCGGCCAACCCGCATGTCACTGTCGGCGAAAACCAGGACATCGTGGCGCGCCGCCGGCAGCATGTTGGCAAGGTTCGCGACCTTGAGATTGCGGCCGCTGACGCGAGAATCGATGACGAGGGCGATGTCGCGGTCCGGCCGCTCGGCGATCACCCGGCGCACGATCGGTAGTGCGCCATCGGTCGAGCTGCGCACGCCGAACACGATCTGTATCACCGGATAGTCCTGGTCAACAAAGGACAACAGATTCTCGTAAAGCCCGAGCTCATCGCCGTAGAGCGGCTTCAGCACCGAGATCGCCGGCCGGTCGTCCGGCAACGCGGCGCGCCGTCGCGCGAACCTCGCGGCGACGATGACCGAGCCGCAGAGATAGGCCCAGACAGGAGCCAGAGCGAAAACGAGGATCAGCGATGTCATCCGGTGACAGTCAACCGCAAACTGGGGTCAGCGAATAGTGTTTTGCGGTTGCGTTCGCAATCAGGATTGTCAACGATGCCGACCGTCATCCGATCGCCTCCGGAAATTTGTGGAACCTTTTGTGAGTGCTGCTGCCTTTTTCTCGCGGCGGAGCTGGTGTCGGATGGGTTTCGCCGCCGCGCTTGCCGGCGTTTCGCTCGCCGGCTGTGCCACGCCGCCGACCGACTCTGTCGCGCGCGCCGCCTATGACCAGGCCAACGATCCGCTCGAGCCGCTCAACCGCAAGACCTTCGCGCTCAATCAGTTTCTCGACAAGGCGTTCTTCAAGCCGGCGGCCAAAACCTATGTTGCGGTCTTCCCCGAGGATGCCCGCAAGGCCATCCATCACATGCTCGACAACATGAAGGAGCCGACGCTCTTTTTTAACAACATCCTGCAGGGCCAGTTCAAGCGCGCGGCGATCACCTTTGGCCGATTCGCAGTCAACACGACGGTCGGTTTCGCCGGCATGGTCGATGTCATGACGATGAGTGGTGTCGAACGTCAGCCCGCTGATTTCGGGCAGACCCTTTACGTCTGGGGGGTTCCGTCCGGCCCTTATCTGATCCTGCCGATCCTCGGGCCGACAAACCCGCGCGACGCGGTGGGCAGCGCGGTCGATTCCTACGACGACCCGTTCACGATCGTCGCCAACGAACATGGCGTCACCGAGCTGACGACCGCGCGGTTTATCGTCGGTGGGGTCGAGGAGCGCGCGGATGTCCTCGATGAGCTCGATGCGATCGAAAAGAACGCGGTCGATTTTTATGCCGAGATGCGCAGCTTGGCGCAGCAGCATCGCGCGGCGGAGCTGAAAAACGGCAAGGCTCCCGACGCCGAGCCCGATCTTTACATGGATCCCGGCAAGACGACGCCGACCTCGGCGCCGTCAGCTTCACCCCCTCCGGCTCCGGCCACACCTGCTGCTCCGGCCGCGAAACCCAGCGCCGAGAAGGCTCAGCCCGTGAAAAGCGTGGCAAGCGCATCGCGCTCGCCGCTTCACCGGTACGCCGTCCATACCGCCGCGTTGAAGCGCTGGCCGCAGCACGGCGCTAACGTCATCCGGTGCTCAGCGCCGCGGTGCGTTGCTCCAAAAGCCTGACGAGGGCGTCCCCGCCGCCTTGCTGCAGCACGCTAGTGAACTCGGAGCGGTGCGCCGCCAGCTGGCTGATCGTGCCACTTAGGTAAACATCGATGACCTGCCATGCGCCGTCGCCCCCCTGGCGCATCAGGTAGTTAAGGGCCACCTTTTCGCCAGTCGATTTGACGAGCGAGGACTGCACGATCGGACCATTCGGGCTGGTGGTTGGAGCGGGATCGACCTCAAAGCGTTCACCGCTGTAACCATCGAACTGACTGGCGTATTCGGCGATGGTGTAGTTCGAGAATGCAGTGGTCAGGCTTTGCTGCTGCGCCGGCGAGAGTTGCGCCCATCCCGGTCCCACGGAGAGCCGGCTCATCAAGGCGAGGTTGTAGGTTTGCGTGATGGTGGGTGCGAGGCGCTGGAAACGTTGATCAAAGGAAAGGCCTTTGGCGTCCTTCATCACGCCGAGGAGGACATCGTAGAAGTGCTGGATCGCAGCCGCCGGCGCGCCGCCGGCATCGGCGGCCATCGCGCGCTGTCGCGCAACGGCGAACCCTGCAGCGATCGTCAGCAGAGTGCGTCGCGAAACCGTTATCGTGGACATTGGGTCTGTCACAATTTTGTCGATCGGGACGACAGTGATAGCAAAGTGAGGCGGATGGCACAGGCCAAAACCACGCAAGGCGCTCTGCGCATCACGCGCTCTCTTATGTCGCCAGGCAATTGCGCGGAAGGCGCGAATTGTGGCAGGGATAGAGTAGCGTATGTGCGATCGCCAAGCGCGTGGCGCCGCGAGGTTCCGGAGGCTTAGAGGCGAACATGATTCGAGTAGTCCTGGCCCAGCCCCGCGGCTTTTGCGCCGGGGTCGAACGCGCGATCGAGATCGTCGAGCGCGCGCTGGAGAAATATGGCCCGCCGATCTATGTCCGCCATGAGATCGTGCACAACCGTCATGTTGTCGAGCGGCTGCGCGCCAAGGGCGCGCGCTTTGTCGACGAGATCGACGAGATCCCGCCCGGCGCGGTGACGATCTTCAGCGCGCACGGCGTCGCCAGCGCGATCGAGACGCGCGCCGAGGAGCGCGGCCTGCCGGTCATCGACGCGACCTGCCCGCTGGTGTCGAAGGTGCATATCGAGGGGCAGCGCTACGCCAATCAGGGGCGCGAGATCATCTTGATCGGCCATGCCGGCCACCCCGAGATCGAGGGCACGATGGGCCGGATCACCGGCAAGGTGCACCTGATCTCGAAACCCGAGGAGGTCGAGAGGCTGCGCGTCTCCGACCCCGAAAAGCTTGCCTTCATCACGCAGACGACGTTGTCGGTCGACGACACGCGCGCGGTCATCGAGGCGCTGAAGGCGCGCTTCCCGTCGATTGTCGGGCCGGACACCAAGGACATCTGCTACGCGACGCAAAACCGCCAGCGGGCGACCCTTGAACTGGCGAAGATCGTCGATGTCGTGCTCGTCGTCGGCGCGCCCAACAGCTCGAATTCGAACCGGCTGCGCGAGATTGCCGCGGAGTTCGGCGTGCCGAGCTATCTGATCGAGGATGCCAACGCACTCGATCCGCGCTGGCTGAAGGGCGTGTCGTCGGTCGGCATCACCGCTGGCGCTTCGGCGCCCGACGAGTTGGTCGACGAGCTTGTCGAGCACCTGCGAACGATGGACGAGATCGAAATCCAGCGCCTCTCCGGCGTTACCGAAAATGTGCGGTTCCGCATGCCGAATCAGCTCGCCGAGCCCGTCGTCGGTAACTGAGTCGGATCAACCCGCGTAAATCAGCTCAACACACGAGGTTCCCAGTGGCGATTTCGCTGCACCAGAAAATTCGCGTCGGCGCGTACATCATGGGTAAGCACCTTAGCGGCGTGAAACGCTACCCGCTGGTGCTGATGCTCGAGCCGCTGTTCCGCTGCAATCTCGCCTGCGCCGGCTGCGGCAAGATCGACTATCCCGATCCGATCCTCAATCAACGCCTGTCGGTGGCACAGTGCCTCGAGGCGGTCGATGAATGCGGCGCGCCGATCGTCGTGCTCGCCGGCGGCGAGCCGCTCTTGCATCGCGAGATCGAGGAGGTCGTGCAGGGGATCATCGCGCGCAAGAAATTTGTCTATCTCTGCACCAACGCGCTGTTGCTCGAAAAGAAGATCGACCAGTTCAAGCCGAACCCCTATTTCGCCTGGACCGTGCATCTCGACGGCGACAAGGAAGACCACGACCGTTCGGTGTGCCTCGACGGCGTCTATGACAGGGCGGTCGAGGCGTTGAAGCTGGCGAAATCGCGGGGCTTTCGGGTCAATATCAACGCGACGCTGTTCAACAACGCCGAGCCCGAGCGGATGGCGAATTTCTTTGACGCCGTCACCGAGATGGGCATCGACGGGATCACCATATCGCCCGGCTATGCCTATGAGCGCGCGCCCGACCAGGAGCATTTCCTCAGCCGCCGGCGTACCAAGGAGCTGTTCCGCGACATCTTCCGGCGCGACCCGAAACGCCGCTGGTCATTCAACCAGTCGAGCCTGTTTCTCGACTTTCTCGCCGGGAACCAGAGCTACCACTGCACGCCCTGGGGCAACCCGTGCCGCAACTACTTCGGTTGGCAGCGCCCGTGCTATCTGCTCGGCGAAGGTTATGCGAAGACCTTCAAGGAGCTGATGGAAGAAACCGACTGGGATTCCTACGGCACCGGCAATTACGAGAAATGCGCCGACTGCATGGTACATAGCGGCTACGAGGCGAGTGCGGTGGTGGACACCGTGAAGCGTCCGTGGAAGGCCGCCGTGGTCGCGCTGCGCGGCCTCAAGACCGAGGGCGAGATGGCGCCGGAAATCCCGCTCGACCGCCAGCGGCCGGCGCAATACGTCTTCTCGAACCATGTCGAGAAGGCGATGGCGAAACTCTCCGCCGCCGCGGATGATTGAAGCTAGGCGTCCGTCAGCGTCTGGTTGAGCGCCTGAGCAGGGCCGACGAGAGCCTGTAGCGCCTGGCGCGCCTCGCGCGCGACGGCAATCAAGGTCGGGAGCTGGCGCGGCCGGGTTAGCACCGAGGCCAGCACGTGGCCGATGGCCGGTGTTCCATCGTCTTTGAGCGGCACCAGCGCGGCCGGCGGCAGTTCGCGCACCGCTGGATCGGCGATCGCGCGCAGCACGACAAACGGAATGCCGAGCGCGGCCGCAGCGCGCGCCACGACGACGCTTTCGAGGTCGACCGCGAGCGCGCCGGTCTCCCGCCATGCACGGCGCTTATCGGCCTTGGTCGCGATTGCCGCCTGCGCGCCGAGCACCGGGCCTTCTATGGCGCCGATCTGCTGCGCCAGCTCACTGATGCGCGGACGCAAGCTGTCGCTGCTGAGCCAGCGCCGGTCGTCGTCGACGACCTCAGTGGAGAGGATGATATCACCGGCTCTCAGCCCTGGTTTCAGCGCGCCGGCGATGCCGAAGCTGACCAGGCACTCGGCGGCCGTCGCTGCCTCTTCGACGACTCGGATCGTGCGTCGATGATTGCCCGCACCCACCACCGCGGAGAGACCCGCACGGCGTGCTATCTTCGCCTCGGCCTCAAGGCCGGTGGTGCATAGCACCGTATAGGACAGGAGCAACCCCCGTGCCGCCGGTTCTTCTTTGACGGTGCCATATGAATAAGCGAGATCGAAGCGAGCCACCAGCATCAATTCCGATAGACATAATTGCGTGAAATGCGAGGCCTGTCCCTCGCTTAGGTCAAATCCCGAACGCGACGTGCGGCGAGTTGGCCTGGCTGAGGCGGCGATAGCGCGCCAGCGCCCAGAGCGGGAAATAGGCTCGGTAGCCGTGATAGCGCAGGTAAAAGACGCGCGGGAAGCCGACCGCCGTGTACCACGGCTCGTCCCACCCGCCGTCGGATTGCTGCTGCGCGATCAGGTAGGCGATGCCGCGTTCGACCGCCGGATGTGACACCTCGCCCGCAGCCATCAGACCGAGAAGCGCCCAGGCGGTCTGCGATACCGTGCTGTACGGCGCCGATCCGGGCGGCGCGTCGCCGTAGCTGGCGCCGCTCTCGCCCCAGCCGCCATCGTCGCGCTGGCGCGCCAAGAGCCAATCGACCGCCCGCCGGATCTCCGGCGCGTCGGGGCCGATCCCCGCCGCGTTGAGCCCGGCCAGCACCGACCAGGTGCCATAGATGTAGTTGGTGCCCCAGCGCCCGAACCAGCTGCCGTCGGGCTCCTGCTCACGGCGGAGGAAGTCGATTGCTGCCGCCATCACCGGGTGGTCGGGCGCGTATCCGGCCTGCGCCAGAAAGCCGAGGCAGCGCGCCGAGACGTCGGCGGTCGGCGGGTCGAGCAGCGCGCCGTGATCGGCGAATGGGATGTGGTTGAGATAGGTGTGGGTATTGTCGGCGTCGAACGCGCCCCAGCCACCGCCCTTGCTCTGCATGCCGATGACCCACTCGGCGGCGCGTTCGAGGGCGCCGCGGTAGCGGTCGGAAGAGAAACGGTCGAGCGCGAGCCCGGCGGCGGCGGTGTCGTCGACATCCGGGTAGTGCGCATTCTCGTATTGGAACGCCCAACCGCCGGGGCGAAGGCCGGGACGCCGCGCCGCCCAATCGCCGACGATGTCGAGCACCTGCTTTTCGGCCAGCCAGTCGAAGGCGCGCGTCAGCGGCTCGGCCAGTGCATCGTCGCCGACATCCATCAGCGCGTGGCCGGCGAGCACCGTGTCCCATACCGGCGACAGGCAGGGCTGGGTGTAGGCGCTGCCGTTGTTACGCGCTACCAGCTTGTCGCACGCGCTTTTCGCCGTGACGCAGAGCGGGTGGTCGAGCGGATAGCCGAGCGCGACATACATGATCAGCGAATTGGCCATTGCCGGGAAAATCCCGCCAAGGCCGTCCTCGCCATTGAGCCGCTCGGTCACAAAGTCCACGGCCTTGTCGATCGCGCGCTGCCGCCGCTTTTTTGGGAAATACGGTTCAGCGGCGCGAACCACGCGGTCGAGGCCGACAAAGGCCCGGCCGGCCATCGATGGCGTCGGCGGCCTGATCCAGTCGGTGACGCTGTCCGCCGGCTCGATGAACAGCTCGGCAATCGACACGCCGCGCGGGTTCTTGGGGCGCGGTTGTTTTGCCATCAGCACGGCCAGCGGCACCACCACCACCCGCGACCAGTACGAGATCTTGTCGAGATGGAACGGAAACCAGCCTGGCAGCAGCAGCAGCTCGACCGGCATTACTGGCACCGCGCGCCACGGCACCTCACCCCACAACGCCAAGAGGATGCGGGTAAAGACGTTGGCGCGCCGGGCGCCGCCGGCGGCAAGGATCGCGGCGCGGGCGCGCGCCATGTGTGGCGCGTCGATGGTGTCGCCGACCGCCTTCAGCGCGAAATATGCCTTGACCGAGGCACTCAGATCAAAGGCGCCGCCGCGGTAAAGCGACCAGCCGCCATGGTCCTCCTGCGTCGCACGCAGATACTTTGCGATGCGCTGCTCGAGTTCGACATCGATCGTGTCGAGATAATGCTGAAGCAGGATGTATTCGGCCGGAATCGTCGCGTCGGCTTCGAGCTCGAAGACCCAGTGGCCGTCGTCCTGCTGGCGCGACAGCAGCCATTGGGTCGCACGATCGACGGCTTTATTGAGCGAAGCAGGTTTTGTCACGCTCGGGGTCATCGGCACCGTTTGGGTGTCATCGCTCCGCTCTGCACTGTCGGAAACCGCCCGCCGTTTACGGGACGCGGGTGCCGGAAGGCCGGATGATGGCCTCGGCCGCGGCAAGACCGGAGCGAATAGCGCCTTCGATCGTGGCGGGCAAGCCAGTATCGACATAATCGCCAGCAAGTAGCAGGTTGTTCCATCGCGTTTTTGTCGGCGGGCGCTTTTTCAGCTGCGCCGGAGTCGCGCGAAACGTCGCACGGCGCTCCTTGACGATACGCGCGGGCGGCGCGGGATGTTCGGGCAGCCCGTAGGCCGCGGCGACGTCCCGCCACAACGCTGTGGCCAGTTCTTCGGCGGGGCGATCAACGAGCGCGTCGGCGGCGCTAACGGTGACCGAGACAACCTCGCGCTTCTTGAATACCCACTCGGCGGTGCCGCCGACGAGCCCGACAAAATGCGGCGCGCCGGCAGGGGCGGTGACACGATAGTGGGCATTGACGATCGGCGCGTGGTCGTCGGGCACGACCAGTTCGGGCACGAGCCGTGCCGTGACCGACGGCGTCATCGCCAGCACGACCCGGTCGTCTTCGGCGAGATTGACGAGGCCGCTGTCGAAATTGAGTTCGGCCGCGCGATCGCCGGCAAAGCCGATGTGGCGCAGCCGCGAGTCAAAATGGATCTCGCCGCCCTTGGCGCGCAGCATCGCAAGCGCCGGCTCGACCAGGCTTTCCGACAGGCCGTCGCGCGGCATCAGCGGCACGCAGGCCGCCGCGCCGCGGCCCAGGGTCTCGTTCAGCACCTGCCCGAAAAGAGCGGCCGAGCCCGCCTCGGCGGCGGTGTTGAGCGCCGCCACAGCGATTGGCTGCCACAGCCGGTGATAGAGCATCGCCCGCGGGTCGAGATGCTGGGTGATCGTGGCATCGGGGTCGGCGTCGCCCAGGCGTCGCGCGGCGAGGTAGTCGTGCGCCCGCGTCCCCGGTACGCGTCGCCCGGCACACAGCACCCACCAGGGCAGCGCGCCGCGATTGGGCCGCAGACTCCAACGCTCGCCGGTCACCAGATCGACAAACGGGAAAACCGCCTCGCCGGGTCCTTCGAAGGTATCGCGGGCGCCGATCAGCCGGAGATATTCCATCGCCGAGCGATTGCCGGAGAGCAGCAGGTGGTTGCCATTGTCGATCCGACAGCCGAGCTCGTTGTCGAAATACGAGCGGCAGCGTCCGCCGGCATGGTCGGCGCTTTCGTAAAGCGCCACGCGACGTCCGGCGTCGGTGAGCGCGGCGGCGGCGGCAAGGCCAGCCATCCCGGCGCCGACGATGTGCACCGTGCCGGGCGCGGTCATATCAGCCCGTGGCGCAGCACCAGCCATAGTTTGCGGCCCTTGCTGAGGCTGACGCGGGTGGCGGGGTCGCGCCAGCCGGCTTCGACCAGCGCGTCGAGCATCGCGCGGTAGAACGCGCCCATGACTGCGGCTGGTCGCATCGCGCGCCGCGACGACCGCGCCATCGCCGCGTCCGCCGCCGCGAAATGCCCGATCGCGACCTCGGCGAGATCGCGGCACACCGACGGGAGCGCCGGATGTCGCAACACCGTGCCCGGGTCGTCGCTGCGGATGCCATGGCGATCGAGCAGCTCGCGAGGCAGATAGAGCCGGCTGCGCTCGGCATCCTCCGCGAGGTCACGCAGGATGTTGGTGAGCTGCAGCGCGCGGCCGAGCGCGTCGGCGACCTCGTGCGCTGCTTCGCCGGGATCGCCAAAGACATGCACCGACAGATGGCCGACGGCTCCCGCGACCCGCGCGCAGTAGAGATCGAGCGCCGCGAAGTCCGGCGCGCGGATCGCTTCGCCGGCATCCATTTCCATGCCGTCGATGATGTCGTGGAAATCCTGCTTGCGCAGTTGGAAGCGAGAGACGGGCGCTTCGAGCGCGCGGGCGATGAGTTGGCGCGGCCGGCCGGCATAGACCGCCTCGATTTCGTCGTGCCACATCGCAAGGCCGGCGGGGCGCTCAGCCTCCGGCCAATCGTCGGCGATATCGTCGACTTCACGGCAAAACGCGTAGACCGCGTACATGCCGTCGCGCCGTTCCTGCGGCAGCATCCGCATCGCCCAATAGAACGAGGTGCCGGCCGCCTCGACCCGGCGGCGAATGGTCTCGCGTAGCGAGGCCTCGTCGGCGGGCGCGCCAACGCTATCGAGAACCGCGTTGGTCATCGCCTGCGGCCGCGGACGACGCTGGTGAGGAGGGCGGCGGCGAAGTCGCCCTTGCTGAGCGCGACCCGCCTCGCGAGCGGGTCGCCACGGCGCAGCCGGTACGACAGCCGCCGCGCCAGAGCGACGATCGTCGCCGACTCCCAGCGCAGCCCGCGCGCCATGACGCCGCCCGGCAGCTCGGCGGCCTTGACGACTAGCCGGTCGGTCGAGTCGAGCAGGCTGTCGATGACGCGGCGCAGCCCGGGCTTGGCAGCGGGCAGGGTCAGGTCCTCGACGGCGATGCCGTGCGCGCCCATCAGCTCCAATGGCAGGTAGACGCGGTCGAGATTGCGGTAATCCTCGGCGCAGTCCTGCAGATGATTGAGCACCTGCAGCGCCGAGCACAGCGCGTCCGAGGCCGGCCAGGTGTCGCGGCTTTCGCCGTGCAGATCGAGCAATTGCCGTCCGACCGGCGAGGCCGAATAGCGGCAATACTCCATCAGGTCGTCCCAGTCCTTGTACCTGAGCTTGGTCGCGTCGAGCCGGAAGGCGCGCAGCACGTCGTGGCAATGCTGCGCGGTCGTGCCGGTCGCGGCGAGGCTCGTGCGCATCGCGCTCGCCGCCGGTGAGTCGTCGCCCTGGGAATCGACTCTCGCACCGTCGAGAATTTCGCCCATGCGGTCGAGCCGCTTCACTTTGTCGTCGGCCGAGAGTGCCGGGTTGTCGGCGATATCGTCGGCAATCCGGGCGAAACGGTAAAACGCGTGGACGTGCGGCCGCAAATCCTTGCGGATCAGGAACGACCCGACCGGAAAGTTCTCGTCGCCGCGCCCCTTGCCCGAGGGTGTCTCGAGCGCTCCGGATTGCGGCTTGTCAGCGGTAAGCACGCTCACTTCAAGTATCCGTTGACCCCGAACCATTCGACGGCGTCGGCGATCGCCAGGCTCGCCGGCCGCGGCGTATAGCCCAACTCGCGTATCGCTTTCGCCGCGCTGAAGTACATCTTCTTACGCGACATGCGGACGCCATCCAAGGTGGTGAACGGCTCGCGCCCGGTGAGCCTCGCCATCATCTCCGCGCCCGCCGCGATCGGCAGAACCACCGCGTAGGGGATCTTGAGTGACGGCGCGCGGCGGCCGGCGACGCGCGCCACCTCGGCAAGGATTTCGGCCAGGGCGAGGTTCTCGCCGCCGAGAATGTAGCGCTCGCCGATGCCGCCACGCTCGGCCGCCAAAAGCTGACCCTCAGCGACGTCGTCGACATGGACGATGTTGAGCCCGGTATCGACATAACCCGGCATCTTGCCCTTCGCGGCCTCGACAATCAGCCGCCCCGTCGGGGTCGGCTTGATGTCCCCGGGGCCGATCGGGGTCGACGGATTGACGATGACTGCCGGCAGACCGCGTTCGGCGATGAGCTCGCTCACGGCCTGCTCGGCGGCGAATTTCGATTGCTTGTAGGGACCAATCATGTCGCCGAGGCCAGAAGGCGTCGCCTCATCGGCGACCCCGTCTTTGATGAGGCCCAAGGTCGCGATGCTGCTGGTGTAAACGACGCGCTCGACCTCGGCATCGAGCGCCGCCAGCATCAGCGAGCGCGTGCCGTCGACATTGGCGCGGAACATTGCCGCGACGTCAGGCACCCACAACCGGTAATCGGCCGCGACGTGAAACAGATAACGGCAGCCCGCCACCGCCCGCTGAAGCGACGCGGGGTCTTCGAGCGAGCCTTCGCTGATCGCGACATCGAGCCGCGCCAGGTTCCGGCGATCACCGTTGGGCCGCGCCAGCACCCGCACCTCGTGTCCGGCCGCCAGCAGCGCACGCGCGACAGCGGCGCCGACAAAGCCGGTGGCGCCGGTGACGAGACTGAGGCCGGGTGCGAGCGGCATGCCGATTTCAACTCGTGGAAGCCCGCGGCGTTCCCGCAAACTACCTTAAAACGCCGCGCAGGAGTCGCGGGTGATGATCCCCACCGATTGCCGGCGGAAGCGCGATTTATAGGCATCCATCACGGCGTTGAGCCGGTCGGCGAGGTCAGGGCCGCGTTTCGCGGCGACCAGCAGGATTTTGGTCGGGTCGCGGGCGATAACGCCGGTCGCCGGGTTGCGCCACTGGCCGTAACCGTCAAGCACCGTGAACCCATCCGGAAAATTGGGGGTGATCGTATCGGCGGCGAATCTGGCCCATTCAGCGTCGCTGACTGGCCCTCGTCCCTTGACATTGCGGCCGAAGAACAGCTCGGCGACGAGTATGCGCTGCTCGGTCGGCAGGACGCATTGGTAGGGGGCAGGAGATGGAGGAGGCGCCGCCTGCGGCGCCGGTGCAGGATTTTGCGCGCACCCGGCAAGCGCCAGTAACGCCGCCGCTGCGGTCAGTGTCGCGCGCGTGAGGATGGCTTACTCCGCCGCTTGTTTCACCAGCACCGGCTCGACCTTGGCGGCGCAGTATTTGAATTCCGGTATCTTGCCGATCGGGTCGAGCTGCGGGTTGGTGAGGATATTGGCCGCCGCCTCGGCGTAGCAGAACGGCACGAACACCATACCCGGCGCCACGTTGCTGTCGGCGCGCGCCTTCAGCTCGATATGGCCGCGCCGCGTGGTTACTCGCACCGGCTCACCGGCCGCGACGCCGAGCTTGCGCAGCTCACTGGGCGCGAGGCTCGCCACCGCTTCCGGCTCGATCTCGTCGAGCACGGTCGCGCGGCGGGTCATGGCGCCGGTGTGCCAGTGCTCCAATTGCCGGCCGGTGGTCAGCACCAAGGGGAACTCGGCGTCTGGTTCCTCGGCGGGGGGAATGATCGACGCTGGCACCAGCTTGGCGCGCCCCGATGGGGTCGGAAAACCGTTGCCGAAGACGATCTCATTGCCCGGCTTGTCCTCGGCATCGCACGGATAAGTGACTGAGTCCTCGCGCAGCAGCCGCTCCCAGCTGATGTTGTTGAGCGAGGGCATCGCCAGCTTCATCTCGGCGAAGACATCTGCCGGCCCGGCGTAATTCCAGTTGAGCCCCATGCGCCGGGCGATCTCCTGGATCGTCATCAGGTCGAGCCGGGCATTGCCGGGCAGCGGCAGCGCCGTGCGGCCCATCTGCACCTGGCGGTTGGTGTTGGAGACCGTGCCGTCCTTCTCCGGCCAGGCCGACGCCGGCAGCACCACGTCGGCGTATTTGGCGGTCTCGGTGAGGAAGATGTCCTGCACGACGAGGTGTTCGAGATGGGCCAGCGCGTGCCGGGCGTGCTCGACATCGGGGTCCGACATCGCAGGGTTCTCACCCATGATGTACATGCCCTTGATCTCGTCGCGATGCACCGCGTCCATGATCTCGACGACGGTGAGACCGGGCTTGTCGTCGAGCTCGCTGTCCCACAATTTCTCGAACTTCTCGCGCACCTCCGGCTTCGCCACCGATTGATAGTCGGGAAAGACCATCGGGATCAGCCCTGCGTCGGACGCGCCCTGCACGTTGTTTTGGCCGCGCAGCGGGTGCAGCCCGGTGCCCGGCCGACCGACCTGGCCGGTGATCATCGACAGCGCGATGAGGCACCGCGCATTGTCGGTGCCGTGGGTGTGCTGCGAGATGCCCATGCCCCAGAAGATGATCGCGCGTTCGGCGCGGGCGTATTCGCGCGCGACATGCCGCAAGGTCGCCGCGTCGATGCCGCAGATCGGCGCCATCTTTTCCGGGCTGTAATCCTTGATGTGCTCGCGCAGCTTTTCGTAATCCTCGGTGTAGGTCTGGATGTACTGGCGGTCGGTGAGGCCTTCCTCGACGATCGTGTGGATCAGGGCGTTGAGCATCGCCACGTCGCGGCCTGGCGAGAACTTTAGCACCCCGGTCGCGTGCCGGCCGAGTTGGTGGCCGCGCGGGTCCATCACAAAGACCTGGGCGCCGCGCTTCGCAGCCTGCTTGAAGAAGGTCGCTGCGACCGGGTGGTTCTCGGTCGGCCGGCAGCCGATGGCGATGATGACATCGGCGTCCTCGGCGGCGGTGAACGGCGCGGTCACCGCTCCCGAGCCGATCCCCTCCATCAGCGCCGCCACGGACGACGCGTGGCAGAGCCGTGTGCAATGGTCGACATTGTTGCTGCCAAACCCGGTGCGCACGAGCTTCTGGAAGAGATAGGCCTCTTCATTCGACCCCTTGGCCGAGCCGAACCCGGCAAGCGCGCGGCGCCCGTCTCGATCCCTGATTTGGGCAAGCCCACCGGCGGCGCGGTCAAGCGCCTCTTCCCAGGTTGCCTTGCGGAAATGCGTGTAGGGGTTCGCCGGGTCGATATCGGTGTCGTCTTTCGGAACGCCATCCTTGCGGATCAGCGGTTCGGTAAGCCGGTCGGGGTGGTGGACATAATCGAAGCCGAAGCGGCCCTTGACGCAGAGCCGGTTATGGTTGGCCGGTCCGTCCTTGCCCTCGACCGCGACGATGCGGTCGTCCTTGATCTGGTAGGTCAGCTGACAGCCGACACCGCAATAGGGGCAGACGCTGTCGACCGTGCGGTCGGGCGCGTTCATGAAGACACCGTTCTCGTCGACCTGGGTTGCCGGCATCAGCGCGCCCGTTGGGCAGGCTTGGACGCATTCGCCGCAGGCGACGCAGGTCGAATTTCCCATCGGGTCGTCAAAGTCGAAGACGATCTTTTCGTTATGGCCGCGCGCCGCCATGCCGATCACGTCGTTGACCTGCACCTCGCGGCAGGCGCGGACGCAAAGATTGCACTGGATGCAGGCGTCGAGCTGCACCGCCATCGCGACATGGCTGCGGTCGGGCGCAGCCGCGGCGCGCTGCGGGAAGCGGCTGTCGCTGACCTGGAGCTTGTCGGCCCATTGCCACAGCGACGAATTCGGGTCGTGCGCGACGGCGCGCTCCGGCTGGTCGCCGACCAAGAGCTCGAACACCATCTGGCGCGAGAATTTCGCCCGGTCGCTCGCCGACTGCACCTTCATGCCGTTGGTGGGCTTGCGAATGCACGATGCGGCGAGCACGCGCTCGCCCTCGATCTCGACCATGCAGGCGCGGCAATTGCCGTCGGCGCGATAGCCGGGCTTGGGGCGCCAGCACAAATGCGGAATCTCGGTGCCGAGCCGGTCGGCGACCTGCCAGATCGTCTCACCGGGCTGCGCCTCGACCTCGACGCCGTCGAGGATGAATTTGATCGGATCGCTCATCACGCCGGTCCCGCCAAATCCTCGGGGAAATGCTTCATGACCTGCTTCACCGGGTTCATCGCCGCTTGGCCCAAGCCGCAGATCGACGCGTCGCCCATCACTCGTGACAGCTCTTGCAAGAGATTGTCATCCCACTGCGGTGCGCTCATCAGCTTGACCGCCTTTTCGGTGCCGACCCGGCACGGCGTGCACTGGCCGCAGCTTTCATCCTCGAAGAACTTCAACAGATTGAGCGCCACCGCCTTCATGTCGTCCTTGTCGCCGAGCACGACAACCGCCGCCGAGCCGATAAAGCAGCCCTCGCTCTCCAGCGTGCCGAAATCGAGCGGGATGTCGGCCTTTGACGCCGGCAGAATGCCACCGGACGCACCGCCCGGCAGATAGCCCTTGAAGACATGCCCATCGGCCATGCCGCCGCAATATTCCTCGATCAGCTCTCTGACCGTGATCCCGGCCGGCGCGAGCTTGACGCCGGGGTTCTTGACCCGGCCCGACACCGAGAACGTCCGCCGCCCCTGGCGCCCGTTGCGGCCCTCTTTCGAGAACCACTCCGGCCCCTGCTCGACGATGTTGCGCACCCAGTAGAGCGTCTCGATATTGTTGATCAGCGTCGGCCGGCCAAACAGACCCACCTGCGATGGAAACGGCGGTTTGTGACGCGGCAGCCCGCGCTTGCCCTCGAGGCTTTCGAGCATCGCCGACTCCTCGCCGCAGATATAGGCGCCGGCGCCGCGCCGCAGATGCAGCTTGGTGTGTCCCGCGAGCCCCGCGGCCTCCGCCTTGGCGATCTCGTGTTCGAGCACCTCGCGGCATTGCGGGTACTCGTCGCGCAGGTAGATGTAGACCTCCGGCGCTTCGACCACCCAGGCCGCGATCAGCGCGCCTTCGAGAAAACGATGCGGGTCGGTTTCGAGAAAATAGCGGTCCTTGAACGTGCCAGGCTCGCCCTCATCGCCATTGACCGCCATCAGCCGCGGCGCTGGCTCGGCGAGCACAAAGCGCCATTTGCGCCCGGTCGGGAAGCCCGCACCGCCCATGCCGCGGATGTTCGACTTCTCCATCGCCTCGATGACGCTATCGCGCGTCCGCGCGCCGGACAGGCAATCCGACAACAGCTTGTAGCCGCCGCCCTTGCGGTAGTCGTCGAGGCTCACAAAAGGCGGAATGTCCGGGTGCGTGTGCTTGTGATCGACCGCGTCGGCGACGCTGTCGACGGTCGCGTGCTCGTGCAGCGCGTGACCGATCGCGCAAACCGGCGCGTTGTGGCAGCCACCCATGCACGGCGCCCGCACCACCCGCACCCCGTCGCCAAGCCGGTCCTGCAAATCCGTCAGCAGCGTCTCGGCGCCAAACAGCGAACAGGTGAGGCTGTCGCACACCCGCACGGTCAGCTCGGGCGGTGGCGCCTCGTCATCCATGACGATGTCGAAATGCGCATAGAAGGAGGCGACCTCGTAGACCTCGACCAGCGCCAGGCGCATCTCCTCGGCCAGCGCCGCGAGATGCCGCGCGTGCAGACAGCCGTAATGGTCCTGCAAGAGGTGCAAATGCTCGATCAGCAGGTCACGCCGCCGCTCGTGGTCGCCGAGCAGCGCTTGCACCTCGGCGAGCGCGTCGGGATCGACCTGCCGGCCTTTCGGCATGTCGCGCCCGCGCCGCCGGCCCGAGCCGGGGTGGACGCGACGGTCATGTGTTGCGGTCTGGGCCATCGGCCCGATCCTACACCGCGCCGTCCTGTTTCATTGCGGCGATTTCCGCGTCGCTGTGGCCGAGCCATTGCAGTATCTCGTCGGTATGCTCGCCCAAGAGCGGCGCGCGCTTGTGCTCGACAGGCGAGTCCGACAGGTTGATCGGCATGCCGACCTGCACGTATTTGCCGCGGGTGGGATGATCGAGCTCGACCAGCATCTCGCGGGCATACAGCGACTTGTCCGCGTAGATGTCCTTCATCGACAGGATCGGGCCGCATGGCACGTCGACCGCGTTCAACGCCTCCATGACCTCCCATTTGCTCTTGGTCATCGTCCATTGCTCGATGATCGCGAAGCATTCGGGGATTTTCGGCAGGCGCGCCGCCGGGGTTGCCCATTCGGGGTCGGTGATCAGCTCCTCGCGGCCGCAAAGCTTCATCAGCGGCTCCCAGCAGGTCGGCTGGATGATTACGTAGGCGTAATCGTTGGGGCCGCCCGGCGCGCAACGCAGCGCCGCGCCCGGCTGACCGCCGCCCGAGGCATTTCCGGCGCGCGGCACCTCATCGCCAAATTCCTTGTTCGGGTATTCGGGAAGCGGCCCCTTCAAGATGCGTTGCTGGTCGCGCATCTTGACCCGGGTCAGATTCAAGACGGCGTCGGCCATCGCCACCTCGACCCGCTGCCCCCTGCCAGTCTTCTCGCGCTGATAGAGCGCGGCGAGGATGCCGGTGACCATATGGACGCCAGTGCCGCTGTCGCCGATCTGCGCGCCGGTGACGACCGGCGGACCGTCCTCAAAGCCGGTGGTGCTGGCCGCGCCGCCCATGCATTGCGCGACATTCTCGTAGGCCTTGCAGTCGACAAACGGGCCGGGACCGAACCCCTTGACCGAGGCGTAGATGACACGGGGATTGAGTTCCTGGAACCGCTCCCAAGTGAACCCGGCGCGGTCGAGGACGCCGGGGCCGAAATTCTCGACGATGATGTCGCTGCGCCGCACGAGTGCCTCGATCACCGCCTTGCCCTTGGGCTGCTTCATATTGATCGTGATGCTGCGCTTGTTCGAATTGAGCATCGTGAAATAGAGGCTGTCCGCCCCTTTCACGTCTTGCAGCTGGCCGCGGGTGATGTCGCCGCGCCCGGGCAGCTCGACCTTGATGACATCGGCGCCCATCCAGGCCAGCAGCTGCGTTCCGGTCGGCGCTGCCTGCACGTGGCCAAAATCGAGAATGCGGACGCCTTCGAGTGCTTTCGTCATAGCCGTCTCCTAACTCAAACCCTTTGTGGTCGCGGTCGGTGTGGTATCGAGAAAATCGCCGTGCTGCTCGACATGCAAGGCGAGGCCCAGGGTATGTTCGCGGGCGAGCCGCGCTGCCGCCTCGGCATCGCGGCGCTCCAGTGCCTCGATGATCGCGATGTGATCGACGATCGAGCGCGCCGCGCGGTTGTCCTGGTGGATCGTCACCTTGCGGATCGCCCGCATATGGATGAACAGATTCTCGGTCAGCTCGCTCAGCAGCGCGCAGCCGCTCATCCGGATGATCGCCTGGTGAAAGGCGATATTGGCGTCGGAATATTCCTCCAGCCGCTCGCCGTCGGTGCCGTCGTGGAACGCGTCCATCAGCCGGCGCAATTCGGCGATGTCGTCATCCGCCGCGTTGAGCGCCATGAGCCGCGCCGCCATGCTTTCGAGCGCCGCCATGACCGTGATGATCTCGACAATCTCGCGTTTCGTTTTGCGTATGACATAGATGCCGCGGCGCGGCAGGGTGCGGACGAAGCCCTCTTGCTCGAGCAGCGTCATCGCCTCGCGGATCGGCGTGCGGCTGACCCCAAGCCGTTCCGAGAGGTTACGCTCGTCGAGCCGCACCTCCTCAGGTGAGCCGTAGATATCGATCGCGCAGATCGCTCGCTTCAGCGCGGTATAGGCAAGATCACGAAAGGTCGCGCTGGTATCGAGCCGCGGAATGTTAATCGTCGGGCGCGCGAGAATGTCGGGCATGGCGCATGGTATCTGGTATACCAGAGTGCTGCAACCGCGTTTTCACGGCTTCAGTCATTGATCTCAGTGGATTTTCGTGCCCTCGGCAGCCACGACCTTTTGCACGGCAGGGCGCGCCAGCATGCGCGCGCGGTGCTGCATGACCTTGGGTAGCCTGCCGGTGTCGACGCCGTCGCCTTCGAGCCAGGAGGCGATCGTGAACAGATACGGGTCGCCGATCGTGTATTGGTCGCCCATGACCCATGGGCCCTTGACGAACTTGTGCTCGATCAGCTCGAAGCACTCGGTCATCGTCGACGGTACCTTGCGCTTCATATCCTCGTGGCTCGCGGCGTCGTCCGCCCAGCGCGTGCCGCGCCGGCCGTGCGCGTGCGCGACATGCACGGTCGCGCAAAGATAGCTGTTGAATTCCTGGATCCGCGCGAGTGCGAAGGGGTCATTGAGCGGCGCCAGCTCCGCTTGCGGGAAAAGCTGCGCCACATAGCACAACAGCGCCGGCGTTTCGGTGAGCGTGCCGGTGTCAGTCACCAGCGCCGGAACGCGGCCTTTCGGATTAACCGCGAGATATTCCGCGCTGCGCTGTGCTTGCGAGCCGAAATCGATGCGGACCGCCTCGTAGGGCGCACCGACCTCCTCGAGCGCGATATGGGTCGCGAGGGCGCAGGTGCCGGGGGCGTAGTACAGCCTGAGCATCAGATCGATCCTTTTGTCGAAACGCGGGCACGGCTCACGGCCGGCTGCGTACGGGCCGGCGGCGAATTATCGCGCGCCGAGATTACACCAAAAACCCTCCCCTGGATGGGGGAGGGTTTGGGTGGGGTGACCCCCGCGATTTAGTGGGCGGTTACTCGGCGGCGGCGAGGTTCGGGGTGAATTCCAGCGGCAGGCCGGGATGGCCGGTCAGCCGCTCGCCCTCTTTCCACATCTCGAGCGCCCGCTTCTTCATCTTCGGGAAGACCTCGGCGAACTTGCCGGCGTCGTAATCGGCCGCGACGCCCGGATAACCGGCCCGGGTGATCATCGCCGGTAGCTTGCCGGCCTCGAACTGCTCGAGGGTCCACTGAAGCGGATCTTCGACCAGCGTGCGGTCCCAATAGATCCGATGGTTCTTGTTGCGCGGGCCGTAATGGTAATGCGCGCCGTTCCAGAAATGGTCGAACGCGAGCATCTCGGTCTCTTCGGTGTACTTCTTGCCCGGCGTGCCGCCGATATCGGCGAGAACGTGGATCGCGAGCCCACCATCACCCATCGGCAAGCGCCGCATCTCAAGCCCGAAGCGGAAGTTGCCGCATTCGAAGATGTCGGTGCCGCGATTGTGCTTCACGGTGTTGCGCTTGGTCGCGTAGAGCTCGCGGGCGGCCGTTTCGAGCTCGGGCAGCACGTCGCGCACCGCCTTCATCTTGACGGTCTTGGCGATCGCCGGATAGCCGGCGCGGTCGAGCATCTTTTCGAGCTTCGTGCCGAGCGTCTTGACCGTCCAGCCGATCGGGTTGCCGCAGGCGATCGGGTCCATCTGGTAATGGTTGGTCAGCATCGCGCCGCCCAGCATCTCCGGCCCGGCGACCGACAGCTCGCGGTTCTCCGGCCCGTAGTCGTAGCTCTTCTCGACATCAAAGCAGTTGAACCGGAGCAAGGTCGTGTCCTTGCCGGCGACTTGTGCCCTGACCATGATCGCGACGCCTTGGTCGGCGTGGTCCTGGATATTCTCGTCCCACAGCTCGTGCTTGACGGCGAAGGTCAGCGGTCCGGCGGTAAACGTTTCCTCATGTGGCATGTGTTCGGGCTCCTCTGCGAGTCACCGGTGGGTGTTCAACCTGACGTAATCATCAGCATTTCCGCTGCGGGTGTCGAGTGCATGTTGCGACTTACAGCAATGCCGGGCACGCCGAACTAAGGTGTGGCGGCGCGCCGTCGTCTCCCGGTCATCAGATAGACGTTCGCGCGCGGCTCGAACAGCGGGTCGGCCGAGGCATCGATGCCGTCGACCCGCGGGACCGGGTCAAAGATGAGGTGCTGCTGCTCCGCGGCGTTGTTCGGCGCGATTTCTGTCAGGCTGATTTCGCCCAAGGCGAGCTGCGGGCGATCTTCCGGCCAGCGAACCGTCGCGTCATCGGTGATATCCCCGGCTTCGGCCAGCTGCACGACGACGCGAAACCTGACGGGTTCGCGAGCAACGCGCGCCTTGATCTCGTCAAACAGAAAATCGGGGCTCTGCGCCGCCGCCGCCGCCTCGGTCAAATAGTCACTGCCCGCGACCGGCACGAACCGGTAACGCGCGTAGCGGCTTTCGCCGCCCGCATTGGTGAATTTGAACGCCGAAACCGCGTAGAAAGATTCATGGGCAAAACTGGTCGGGATCGGCTTGGGGATTTGCACAAAAGTGAGCGCTGCCGGGTTCGCGCCGAGGAATTGCTCGATCGCATTCGGATGCGGTCCGGCTGGGTCGGTGGCGATCAGCGCGTTGAGAAACGCCAGCAGTCCCTCTGCCGTCCGCGCCGGGAAGCTGTCGACCGAGTGCCCGACAATGTCGGTGTGGGCATGTTCGCCGAGGTGAAAGCGCAGTGCGAAGCCCCGCGGGCTGGCGCCCTGCGGGTCGTTGTCTGGGACATTCGGTATGCCCGCGAAATTCGAGAAGCGCACCGTCACCGGAGTTGAGGCTTGCTGCAGATGCGGGGCACGGGTCAGTGAGACGGCATCCGCCGCCGGTGTGAACGAGCCGGTCAGCAGGATTCCTTTGGCATGAGCCGGCCGGAAGCCCGGATGAACGCCACCATCGACCTTGTCGAAGGCGGCGACGATCTCGCTGCTCAAGGTCATGAGCTTTTCGTCTGTCGTCAGGGGCATGGCGGTTCTCCGTTGGAGGGCAGGAGAAGGTCGGGCGTAGCCCTACGCCGATTATGTGACCTTTCGTTAGCGGCGGCTCGCAAGAACTTGGCCTCGCCACCGTGCTGTCTCGAAAACGTGACTTCGGTTGACGATCGAGGCTAACACTCATTAGACCCTACGCCACGCAGGGAACGAGGAACGATATGAGCGAAGCGGAACACTCAGGCGATATGCCAGGGGATATGACTGACGGTTTTCACCTCGTCGTGGAGGCGTTGAAGCTGAACGGGGTCGACACGATTTTCGGCGTCGCCGGCATCCCGATCACCGATCTCTTGCGGCTCGCGCAGAATGAGGGCATCCGCTATATCGGCTTTCGCCACGAGCAGCAGGCGGCCAACGCCGCGGCGATCGCCGGCTATCTGACCGCGAAGCCCGGCATCTGCATGACCGTCTCGGCGCCGGGTTTCCTCAACGGCGTCGTCGGCCTCGCCAACGCGACGACCAACTGCTTCCCGATGATCCTCATCTCGGGGTCGAGCGATCGCAACATCGTCGACCTCGAGCAGGGTGATTACGAGGAAATGGATCAGCTCGCGGTCGCCCGGCCGCACTGCAAGGCGGCTTATCGCGTCAACCGCCCGCAGGATATTGGCATCGGCATCGCCCGGGCGATCCGCGCCGCGATGTCGGGCCGTCCCGGCGGCGTCTATCTCGACCTCACCGCCGAGGTGCTCGGCTCCGCGCTCGACGCGGAGGCCGGCCGCAAATCGCTGGTCAAGGTCGTCGATCCCGCACCCGCCTCGCCGCCCGCGCCGGAGTCGATCACCCGCGCCCTCGACCTGCTGGCACATGCCGAGCGGCCGCTGGCGATCCTTGGAAAGGGCGCTGCCTATGCGCGCGCCGACAAGGAAATCCGCTCCTTCCTCGAAGAGACCGGCATTCCCTTCCTGCCGATGTCGATGGCCAAGGGCCTCCTGCCCGACGACCACCCGCAATCGGCTGCCGCCGCGCGCTCCTTCGCGATCGGCCAGGCGGATGTCGTGCTGCTCGCCGGGGCGCGGCTTAACTGGCTCCTGTCGCATGGCCGCGCGCCACTGTGGAACCCCAACACCAAGATTGTGCAGATCGACATCGCGGCGACCGAGATGGACAGCAACCGCGCCATCGTCGCGCCGGTCGTCGGCGACATCAAATCGGTGTTCACCGCGCTCAACGCCGGTCTCAAAGGCCAGATCAAGCCGCAGGGCCCCTGGCTCGACGAGATGGGCAAACGTAAGCAGCAGAATGTCGAGCGCATGGCGGCGCGGCTCAACGCCGACCCGAGCCCGATGAATTTCTCCTCCGCCCTGCGCGCGGTGCGCAATGCGCTCGCGACGCAACCCGATGTCTACATCGTCAATGAGGGCGCCAACACGCTCGATTTCGGCCGCAACATCATCGACATGGACAAACCGCGCCACCGTCTCGACAGCGGCACCTGGGGCGTCATGGGGATCGGCATGGGGTATGCGGTCGGCGCGGCCGCGGTGACCGGCAAGCCGGTCGTCGCGATCGAGGGCGACAGCGCCTTTGGCTTTAGCGGCATGGAGATCGAGACGATCTGCCGTTACGACCTGCCGGTGACGACGATCATCTTCAACAATAACGGCGTCTATCGCGGCGACCCGGAGGGCATGCCCTACACGCCGACCGGTCTGCTGCGCGACGCGCGCTACGAGAAGATCATCGAGGCGTTCGGCGGCGCCGGCTATCACTGCACCGACACGCCGAGCCTGACGCGCGCGCTGACCGAAGCGCTCGCCTCGGGCAAGCCGGCGCTGATCAACGCGGTGATCGACCCGACCGCCGGCACCGAAAGCGGCCACATCCAAAGCCTCAACCCCAAGAGCGCCGCCAACCAGAAGAAGTGATCACCGTTCGTCGGGCCTCACCCATCAAGTTACGCTCCCCGGCGAAAGCCGGGGCCCACTGATCCGCCTCTCGAGC
>DATMLO010000206.1:0-34412 GCA_035570495.1 Allostellaceae bacterium
TTGCCTTTGAGCGCGCTGCGGCGCGCTGAGTTTGGGAGAACACTTGATGAGCAAGCATCACGTTACCACCACGATTAACGGCGAGCCGACCGAGTATCTCTGCGAAGCGCAGCAGTCGATGCTCGACGTGCTGCGCGACGAGTTGGGCCTGACCGGCAGCAAGGAAGGCTGTAGCTCGGGCGACTGCGGCGCCTGCACGGTCATCTGCGACGGCGACATCGTCTGTTCGTGCCTGATGCTCGGTGTCGAGGCCGAGGGCCGCTCGATCACCACGATCGAAGGTGTCGCCCAGGGCGACAAGCTGCACCCGGTACAGCAGAAATTCCTCGAGCATGCCGCCCTGCAATGCGGCTTTTGCACGCCCGGCTTTATCGTCGCGGCGAAGGCGTTGCTCGACCAGAACCCCAACCCGACCGAGGAAGAGGCGCGCTATTGGCTCGCCGGCAATCTTTGTCGCTGCACGGGATACGACAAGATTCTGCGCGCGGTGATGGATGCGGCCGAGGTCATGCGCGCCGAGGCGGCCCAGTAAGGCCACAGCCTCTTCCAGGTCCGACGACGCAGCAAATTTTCGCGATGGAGTGACATATGTCCTATCTCGACAAGGCAGCTCTCAAGATCGTTGGCACGCGCCCGATCCGTCCCGACGGGGTCGACAAGGTCATCGGCCGCGCCAGCTTTGGCGCCGACTACACGATGCCCGGCATGCTCTGGGCCAAGGTCAAGCGCAGCCCGCACGCCCACGCCCGCATATTGAAGATCGACACGTCGAAGGCCGAGAAGGTGCCGGGCGTTCGCGCGATCGTCACCGCCGTCGATTTCCCCGACATTCCGAGCGAGGAAGCCTTTATCGGCGAAGGCCCGATGAACTTCCGTGACCTGTCGCGCAACTGCATGGCGCGCGACAAGGTGCTTTATGACGGGCACGCCGTCGCCGCTGTCGCGGCGACCAGCAACGCCGCCGCCGAAGAGGCGGTCGACCTCATCGAGGTCGAGTACGAGGTGCTGCCGCATGTGATCGAGGTCGAGGCGGCGATGGCGCCGGACGCGCCGGTGCTGCACGACGACATGTTCACCCAGGGTGTCGAGCCGAAGCCGACCAAGCCCTCGAACGTCGCCAAGAAGATCACCTTCACCAAGGGCGACACCGCCAAGGGGTTTGCCGAGGCCGAGGTGGTCATCGAGCGTAAATACAGCACCAAGCCGGTGCACCAGGCTTATATCGAGCCGCACGCCTGCGTCGTCGCGGTGGCGCCGGACGGTCAGACGACCATCTGGAGCTCGAGCCAGGGCCAGTTCATGGTCCGCGCCTATTGCGCCAAGCTGCTCGGCGTCGACATGGCCAATGTCCGCGCGACCCCGGCCGAGATCGGCGGCGGGTTCGGCGGCAAGACGCTCGTCTACCTCGAGCCGGTGGCGATGGCGCTGTCGAAAAAGACCGGCCGCCCGGTCAAGCTGGTCATGAGCCGCGAGGAGGTTTTCCGCGGCACCGGCCCGGCCGCCGGCGGCACGATCGAGGTCAAGATCGGCGCCAAGAAGTCGGGACGCATCGTCGCCGCCGAGCTGGTGTTGAAATTCCAGGCCGGCGCCTTCGCGGGATCGCCGGTTGGCCCCGGCTGCATGTGCGCCTTCGCGCCCTACGATCTCGATAACGTCTTCATCACCGGCTACGACGTCGTCTCGAACCGGCCGAAAGTGGCGGCCTACCGGGCGCCAGGTGCGCCGAATTCGTCGTTCGGCGTCGAGAGCTGCCTCGACGAGCTCGCTCGCGAGCTTGGCATCGACCCGCTGGCGCTGCGCGAGATGAACGCGGCGCGCGACGGCACCAAAACGCCCTATGGCCCGACCTTGACCAATGTCGGCTATATGCAGACCCTCGAGGCGGCAAAGAACCACCCGAACCTGCAGATCCCGCTCGGCCCCAATCAGGGCCGCGGCGTCGCTTCGGGCTTCTGGTTCAATATCGGCGGCGAGTCGAGCGCTTCGGTGCATGTCAACGAGGACGGCACGGTCGCGGTCGTCGAGGGTAATCCGGACATTGGCGGCTCCCGTGCCTCGATGGCGATGATGGCCGCTGAGGTGCTCGGCATCCCCTATGAGAAGGTGCGCCCGGTGGTCGGCGACACAGCTTCGATTGGCTTCACCTTCCTCACCGGCGGCAGCCGCGTCACCTTCGCCACCGGCATGGCGGTGACGCAGGCGGCGGAAAAGGTCGTCGAGCAGTTGAAGTCGCGCGCCGCGGCGATCTGGGACATCAGCGCCGAGGCCGTCGAATGGAAGGACGGCAAGGCCTTCCCGGCCGGCGCCAATGCCGGCAGCTTCGAGCCGCTGTCGCTCGCCGACATCGCGATGAAGTCGGGCCGCACCGGTGGGCCGATCACCGCCGAAGTGTCGATCAACGCACAGGGCGCAGGCCCTGGCTTCGCGACGCATGTCTGCGACGTCGAGGTCGACCGCGAGACCGGTTACGTGAAAATCCTGCGCTATACAGCGGTGCAGGATGTTGGCCGCGCGATCCACCCGTCCTATGTCGAGGGGCAGATCCAGGGCGGCGTCACGCAGGGCGTCGGCTGGGCGCTCAACGAGGAGTACATCTACGACAAGAATGGGTGCCTCGAGAACGCGGGCTTCCTCGACTACCGCATCCCGGTCGCCTCGGACATGCCGATGATCGACGCGGTGATGGTCGAGGTGCCGAACCCGCGCCATCCGTTTGGTGCACGCGGTGTCGGCGAGGTGCCGATCGTGCCGCCGATGGCGGCGGTCGCCAATGCGATCGCCGACGCGGTTGGCGCCCGCATGCGCGACCTGCCGATGTCGCCGCCCAAGCTGCGCGCCGAGCTCGACGAGCAAGACCCGCCCCGCATGGCGGCGGAGTAACAAAGGGTCGTCATTGCGAGGAACCCGCGGGCTTGACCCGCGGGGACGAAGCAACCTCGTTCGGGTAATATTCCACCGCACGAGATTGCTTCGCTTGCGCTCGCAATGACGGATTGAACCAATGCCCCACGTGACGATGACCGGGATCGCCGCCCGCCGGCTGACGGGTGGCGTCACCGAGTTCGATATCGAGGCCAACACCGTACGCCGGATGATCACCGAGCTCGACCGGCGCTACCCGGGTCTCGGGGCGCAGATCGACGAGAGCATGGCCGTCGCGATCGACGGCGAGATTTTTCAGGACGCCTATCTCGCACCCCTGAAGCCCGACAGCGAGGTCGTGCTGATCCCCAAGATCGGCGGCGGCTGAACAAGAAAAAGGCCGCCCCGATGACCCCGGGGCGGCCTCCGTTGGCATTCGCGTCGAGTTAGTGCGGGAGCACGCTGTCGACGATAGCTCCGGCGGTGCCGACCGCGGCGCCGGCGACATTGCCGGCCGCGTTGACGGCGCTGCCCGCCACATAACCGGCGCCGGCGACGGCGCCGCCGACCGGACCCGGCGGCCCGTAATAGGCGCCTGGCCCATAGCCGTAGGGCTGGCATTGTCCCCAATGGCGGGAATAGTAGTAGTGCGGGCCGCAATAGGCGTCGGCCATCGCGGGCGCGGCGGCGCCGATGACGGTGACGGCGAGGCCGGCGGCAATGGCCACTTGCTTCAACATCTCACTCTCCATCCGGAAGCGATAGTCGCGGCGGACGCCGCCGCAGTCGTTCAAGGAAACGCTGAGTAGAGGATCGCGTTCCGGTGATCGCATCGGATACCCGCGGAACGACTGGTGGGCTCGTTGCGTTGCCTGCGGTGAGGATGGGGGACAGCCATTCCTCAACAGAGTCGCGGAGAAGGCCATGCCCCGATCCAACATCACTCGATATTCGACGATTGCGGCGCTGATCGCTGGCGCTTCGCTGTTCGCGATCGCCGCCGAGGCATTGCCGGCCGGCGTCGCGCCGCCATGGGCTGACCAAACAACACCATCCGCGCCGGCCACGGCTGCGACGCCGTCAGCCCCGGCCGCAATCGAGACGACGGCGCCTGCATCGCAGTCCGCACCGCCCGGGACAGATACTTCGCCCGGGACAGGCATTACGACGGTGACGGCAACCCCGGTCGAAGTCCCGGTGTCTCCCGCCGGCGGCACGACCACACCAGCCTCGCCGGTTTCGATGCGTGCCGGCCCGAACACCAGCTTCCCGGTGATCGGCACGTTGCGGCCGGGCATGCCGCTGCAGATCCTCGCCAGCGGCAATTACGGTTGGGTGCAGGTGCAGTCGCCGGCGGGGCCGGGCTGGGTCTATGGCAGCTACCTGGCGCCTAGCAGCACTGAGCCGACGCCGTCCCCCGTAACCGTCATCCACCCCTAGGTAAATTCCGCTTGTCGAAGACGGCACGCGCCGGCGACTTGCCCCGCCGGCGTGGCGGCCGATAACATCGCCCTGTCCAAGTCGAAGAGAAACGGGGCAGGGGATGGAATACGACTACATCATCGTCGGCGGCGGCTCGGCCGGGTCGGTCATGGCGAATCGGCTTTCGGCGAAAAGCGGCAATAACGTGCTGCTGTGCGAAGCTGGGCAGGACACGCCCGACGGCCAGGTGCCGCCCGAGATCCTCGATTCCTACCCTGGCACCGCTTATTTCGACCCGCGCTTCCACTGGCAGGATCTCAAGGTCCATACCGAGATCGTCTCGCACAACCAGCCGGAAATCCGCCCGCCGCTGCGAAAATATGAACAGGCGCGCGTCCTGGGTGGCGGCTCGTCGATCAATGGACAGCTCGCCAATCGCGGCGCGCCGACCGATTACGAGGAGTGGGAGGCCAAAGGCGCCAACGGCTGGGGCTGGAAAGACGTGCTGCCCTTTTTCAAGAAGGTCGAGCGCGACATGGATTTTGACGGCCCCTGGCATGGCAAGGAGGGCCGCATCCCCGTCCGCCGCATTTTCCCCACCATGTGGAACGGTCACGCCAAGGCCGTCGCCAAGGCGTTCGAGGAGGCCGGCTACCCCTTTGTCGAGGACCAGAACGGCGAGTTCGTCCCCGATAGCTATTTCCCGATCACCATCTCGAACCTGTACGACCGGCGCGTTTCGGCGGCGATCGGTTATCTCGATAACGGCACGCGCATGCGCAAGAACCTGACGATCTCGGCCGAGACGCAGGTCATGTCGCTGCTGTTCGAGGGCACCCGATGCGTCGGCGTCAAGGCGCTGGTCAAAGGCCGGGAGCAGGAGTTCCGCGCCGGCAAAGAAGTCATCTGCTGCTCGGGCGCCATCCACTCGCCAGCGCATCTGTTGCGCGCCGGGATCGGCCCGGCGGGGCATCTGCGCGATCTCGGCATCGAGGTGCGCGCCAATCTGGCGGGAGTCGGTCAGCGGCTGATGGATCACCCGTCGGTCTCGGTGTCGTCCTTCATCAAGCCGGAATCGCGGCTCAATGGCATGACCCGCCGCCACATCCTCC
This sequence comes from Allostellaceae bacterium, assembly GCA_035570495.1. GTDB lineage: Bacteria > Pseudomonadota > Alphaproteobacteria > ATCC43930 > CGMCC-115725 > DATARH01. Next base: position 5,397 of record DATMLO010000206.1, read on the forward strand.
TGGCGCTGCGCTATTCGTCGGATATTGGCGGCGCCCCGCCGGGCGACATGTTCGCTGTCGGGGTCAGCAAATCCGCCTGGCACGCGGTCGGTGAGCAGATCGCCTCGCTGCTGCTCGCGGTCTACAAGACCTATTCCGAGACAGGCCAGGTGCGGCTCCAGTCGCGCGATTGGCGCGCCGAGCCGATGGTCGAATTCAACCTTTTGTCCGACCGGCGAGACCTCGAGCGCCTGATGCAGGGCTTCCGCAAGCTCGGCGCGATGCAGATGAGCGCGGCGCTGCAGACCGCGACGAGCAACCCGTTCCCCGCCACCTACAGCGACAAGGTGCGCCAGATCGGCGTCGTCAACGACAAGAACCGCCGCATCACCAATCTCGTCGCCAAGCTGATGGACGGCCCGGCCTGGCTGCGCAGTTGGGTCATCGACCGCTTTATCGTCGAGGGCTTCAAGTTCGATCAGCTGATGACCGACGACGACGCGCTCGAGGCCTTTGTCCGTAAGGCGACGATCGGCGTCTGGCACGCCACCTGTACCTGCCGCATGGGCGCGGATGACGATCCGATGGCGGTGACCGACAATCAGGGCCGGGTGCGCGGCGTCGCGGGCTTGCGCGTCGTCGACGCCTCGCTGTTCCCGGCCGTGCCCTGCGCCAACACCAATTTCCCGACCCTGATGACCGCGGAGAAGATCAGCGACGCGATGCTGCAGTGAGCGGCGAGATCGACCAACTTGAAGCCCCGGCGGGACCCTCGCTGTCCTATGCGGTGGCGGCCGTCGCGCGTAACGTCGCCTTCTACATCGTCGCGCTGGTCGCCGTTCCCGTTCTCGCGACCGCAAATCCATGGTTGCCGATCGCCGCGACGCCATTTCTCGGGTTGGCGATGTATCGGCTGACGATGGTCATGCATGATTGCTTGCACGGAACTCTTTTTGCGTCACCGGCCGCAAATCGACTGTGCGGGGTCGCTGCGGGTGCGCTGTCCGGCGTGGAATTTCACGCATTTTCTCAGCTTCACTGGGCGCATCATCGGCGTACCGGGCAACTCGATGATCCGCAGGGATCCGATTACCTCTCGCTGCCGGGGTCTCGTGCGGGTCTCGTCTGGCACCTGCTGCGACCGCTCGCCGGATACACTGTCTTTAAGCTATGGCAGGTCATGCGCGAGTTGCCTCCGGTTCGCCGACGCGGTCACGATCTTGCGGTCATCGTGCCGGTCGTTGCGGCGCAAGGGGCCGCCGCCGTCGTTGCGAGTTGCGCCTTTGGCTGCTGGTGGTTGGCGCCGCTCCCGATACTGTCGGCGGCGACGTTCGGTCTGTTCTTCGCGCAGCTGCGCGGCTTCGCCGAGCATGTCGCGATGCCCGGCCAGGCACCGGAGGGATGGGTGCGGTCGCACCAGCCCGCTCTCGTCGATCGCCTGCTCCTCCACGATCTGAACTTCAATTTTCACCGCGAGCACCATCTTTATCCCAGCGTGCCGAGCTGCCGTCTGCCGGCTCTGCATCGCCGGCTGGCCGCAGCACGACTGGCTGAATTTGCGTTGGCGCCGAACATGTTCGCGACAATTTGGTGCCGCTTAAACGCAGCCTAGGGGAGGCGTGCGAGCTCGTATTTGGCGAGCGTCGCCTCGATCGCATCGGCTGAGCAATTCGCCACGGCGCTCTGCAAGAGCGGACGCGCGCTAGCCGCGTCGCCCCCGGCGAAGGTCTCGTCGCCAAAATAGAAATTGGCGTCGCACAGATTGTCGCGCCGGTCGGGGTTGGCGTCTTTGCCTGCATCGGCGAGCACGTTCTGGGCGTCCTGCTGATGGAGCAGCGCGGCGACGATGGGGTAGGGCCAAGTCGAGGTGTCGAGCGCCGCGGCATCAGCCCGCAAGCCGCTTGCCGCATCCTGGCCGGCGTGCAGCCGCGCCAGGTAAAGCAGCAGCACCGTGTAGGGATCGTCGGCCTTCGCTGCCAGCGCCGCCGCCGCATCGACCGCCGCGTCGCCATATTCGGCGCGATAGAAATGGACCCGCGCGCGGTTCAGCCGTGCCACCCGCAAATCCGGCTTAGCCTGGATAGCGGCGTCGAAATCGGCGAGCGCGAGGTCGAGCTTTCCCTGGCGGATATAGGCAAAGCCGCGATTGTTGAGCGCTCCGGAAAAGCTGGGATTGATGCGGATCGCCTCGTTAAAGCTGGCGATTGCGTTGTCGTCGTCGCGCTTTTCGCTATAGGCATAGCCGCGGCTGAAAAACGCGTCGCTGTAGCCGGGATTGAGGCGTACCGCGTCGTTAAAGTCGGCGATGGCGTCATCAAGCCGTCCCATTGCGGCATACAGGTTGCCCCGCATCTTGTGGAATTGGTCGTTATCCGGAGACAGGCGGAGCGCCTCGTCGTATTCGGCCAAGGCCCGCGTCTTGTCGTCCTTCACCCAGAAGCCATTGCCGCGCCGCCAGGCGAGCACGGCAAGATAGGCGTCGCGCGAACCGGTCTGCTTGTAGCTGCCAACCGCATCGCGAATTTGGCGAACCGCCTCGTCGATGTCGCAGTGCCCGGTCAGCCATTCGATGACCGAGAGGTCGTCCGGGTCGGTAAAAGGCTGTGTCGCATCGTCAAATTCCACCTCGGCATCGGGCGCGTGCCGCTTCGCTTCGTCGCGGCTCAGGAAGGCCCCAGCCTCGGTGCAGAAGGCGGGCGTGGGCGACAGGTCGAGCCGGCTGTACTCGACAAGCGGGAAGCCCATGTCGCGGCGCAGGGCTTCCTCGGCATCAGCCTGGAGATGCGTCAGGGCACGAGCCGCGGCGATGGCGCGGTCGCTGAGCGCATTGTCCTTGCCGAAAAACGCCGCGTAATCCCACAACGGCGAGTCGGCGGTCAATTTCTCGAAGCGTTCAAGGTTGAGCCGCTGCTTTTCTGCCTCGATGGCAGCCTGCCGCTCGGCTTCTGCCGCTTCCTGTGCCGCGATGACATGCCTTTCGTGCCGCTCGATGACAAAGCGGGGCAGCGGCGCTGCGGCGACGAGCGCGATCGCGACCCAGGCGGCGACGCTTGTCGGCAACGGCGGGAGGAGCCGATGCAGGCTCGTGAGGCGCGCCCACATTGCATATCCGGCGATCAGCGGCGGCAGCAGCGCCGGCACGATCAGGTAACTGCCGTCGTGGTGATCGATGAAATCGAATGCGATCACGGCGGAGACGGCGGAAGCGGGCCACAGCACCCCCGCGACCATCACTGACCAGTCGGGCATCGCGCCCCTGATCCAGCCGATCAGCAGCAGCACTCCCAGCAGCAACCACACCCCGATGCCGAACAGGAGCCCAAAGCCCGCGTCGAGCCCGCGACCCATCGCATCGTTGCCGGGGCGGCGCAGGTCGTCGAGCGCGGCCATCATCCCGGCGTAGAGCAGCGCCGCAAGGATCAGAACGAGGACCGCCCCGATGGGCGGCTTCCGGCGCGCAGTCTCGCCAACAGTCATATGCTTGCCTGCCTCGGATCGCTTACAACGCGAACTTGCGTCTTCCTATACGCGCCGCCGATCGTTTTTGCTCCCGCCGCCACCTGCCGCTAGGATGAACCCAGACAGGGAGACATCCATGCGCTTCGGCATTTTCGATCATCTCGACGACAGCGGCCGGCCGCTCAACCAGCATTTCGAGCAGCGGCTGCAGCTGATCGAGGCCTATGACCAGCTCGGCTTCTACGCCTATCACCTCGCCGAGCACCACAACACGCCGCTCGGCTACGCGCCGTCGCCGAGCGTCTTTCTCTCGGCCGTCGCGCAGCGCACCAAAAAGCTCAAATTCGGCCCGATGGTGTACCTGCTGCCGCTCTACCACCCGCTGCGGCTGATTGACGAAGTCTGCATGCTCGACCAGATGTCGAACGGCCGGTTTCTCTACGGTGTTGGACGCGGCATCTCGCCGATCGAGGTCGGGTTTTACGGCGTCGATTTCGCGACGGGCGCCGAGCAATTCCGCGAATGCTTCGAGGTGACGCTGATTGGCTTCACCGAAGACCGCCTGACCTTCCACGGCAAATACTACAATTTCGATCGCGTGCCGGTGCCGATGAAGCCGGTGCAGCAGCCTTATCCCGAGCTGTGGTACGGCATCGGCCGGCCCGAGAGCATCCCCTGGGCGGCCGAACATGGCGCGCATATCGTCGCGCGCCGGCCGATCCCGGCGGTGCGCCAGGTCGTCGACGCCTATCGCGGCGAATGGCAGAAGCTCGGCCGCGCCGAGGCCGATTTGCCGCTGATGGGGGTCAACCGCCACATCGTCGTCGCCGACACCGACAAAGAGGCGCGCGACATCGCCGCCCGCGCCTATCCGGCGTGGCGCCACCACATGGGCCAGCTTTGGCACGAATACAACGTGCCGTTCCCGCTGGAAGCGGCGCTGCCGCCGGAATTCGAGACGATCCTCGAGCGTGGCGACGCCGTCGCCGGGACGCCGGAGACCGTCCGCCAGTTCATCGCCCACGAGATCGCCGAGACCGGGATCAACTACTACGTCTGCGATTTCGCGTTCGGCACGATCAGCCATGCCGACGCGCTGCGCTCGACCGAGCTCTTCGCCAAAGAGGTCATGCCGGCCTTCGCGTAGCGGGGCTTACTCCGCCGCGGCACCCGCGACGCCGCGTTGCGGCGCGGCCAGACGTCGCGACAGGTAGGGCCGCAGATAGTGCCCGGTGTGGCTTTCGCCGACCTGCGCGACCTCTTCGGGCGTGCCGGTGGCGACAATGCGGCCGCCGCCATCGCCGCCCTCGGGGCCAAGATCGATCAGCCAGTCGGCGGTCTTGATGACCTCGAGATTGTGCTCGATGACCAGCACCGTGTTGCCGGCCTCGACCAGCGCGTGCAGCACTTCGAGCAGCTTCCTCACATCCTCGAAATGCAGCCCCGTGGTCGGCTCGTCGAGGATGTAGAGCGTGCGGCCGGTCGCGCGCCGCGACAATTCCTTCGATAGCTTCACCCGCTGCGCCTCACCACCCGACAGTGTCGTCGCCGGTTGGCCGACATGGATGTAGCCGAGCCCGACCCGCTGCAAAGTCACCAGCTTGTCGCGGATCGACGGCACGGCGCGGAAGAACTCCGCGCCCTCATCGACGGTCATGTCGAGCACGTCGGCGATCGACTTGCCGCGAAACAGCACCTCCAGCGTCTCTCGGTTGTAGCGCTTGCCCTTGCAGACATCGCATTGGACATAGACATCGGGCAGGAAGTGCATCTCGATCTTGATGACGCCGTCGCCCTGGCACGCTTCGCAGCGCCCGCCCTTGACGTTGAACGAGAAGCGCCCCGGCTGATAGCCGCGGGCCTTGGCCTCGGGCAGTCCGGCGAACCAGTCGCGGATCGGCGTGAAGCAGCCCGTATAGGTCGCCGGGTTGGAGCGCGGCGTGCGGCCGATCGGCGACTGATCGATATCGACGATCTTGTCGAGGAATTCGACACCGTCGAGCCGCTCGAACGGCGCGGCTTGCTCGCGCGAATTGTTGAGCCGCTTGGCGAGCGCCTTGTAAAGCGTCTCGACGATCAAGGTCGACTTGCCGCCGCCGGACACGCCGCTGACGCAGCAGAACGTGCCGAGCGGGATTTCCGCCGTCACATCCTTGAGATTGTTGCCGCGCGCGCCGACTAGGCGAAGGATTTGCCCGCGATGGCCGGTCTTGCGTTTCGCCGGGATCGGGATTTGCTTCATCCCGGTCAGGTATTGGCCGGTGATGCTCTCCGGCGCCTTCATCACCTGGTCGGGTGTGCCCTCGGCGACGAGATGCCCGCCATGAATGCCGGCGCCGGGCCCCATGTCGACGAGATAGTCGGCGCTGCGGATCGCCTCCTCGTCATGCTCGACGACGATGACCGTATTGCCGAGGTCGCGCAGCCGCCGCAAGGTCGCGAGCAGCCGGTCGTTGTCGCGCTGGTGCAGCCCGATCGACGGCTCGTCGAGCACATAAAGCACGCCGGTGAGCCCCGAGCCGATCTGCGACGCCAGGCGGATGCGCTGGCTCTCGCCGCCGGACAAGGTCGCCGAGGCGCGCGACAGGGTCAGGTATTCGAGCCCGACATTCTTCAAGAACCCCAGCCGCTCGTTGATCTCCTTGAGGATGCGTGCGGCAATCTCGCTCTGGCTCGGGGTCAAGGTCGCGTCGACTGATCCAAACCAGTCGACCGCGTCGAGGATCGACAGCGCGGTCGCCTGGCTGATGCTTCTGCCGGCGATCTTGACCGCCAGCGCCTCGGGCTTGAGCCGCGCACCGTCGCACACCTCGCAGGTACGCGCCGCCTGGTAGCGGCCGAGTTCCTCGCGCACCCAGGCGCTGTCGGTCTCGCGATAGCGCCGTTCCATATTGGGCAGCACGCCCTCGAATGGCCGGTCGGTCGAGTACTGCCGCAGGCCGTCGTCATAGGTCATCTTGATCGGCTCTGAGCCCGAGCCGTTGAGGATCGCGTCGCGCATCCTTTCGGGCAGGTCGCGCCACGGTGTGTGCATGCTTTGCTTGAAATGCCGCGCGATGCTTTCGAGCGTCTGCGTGTAATAAGGCGACGACGAGTGCGACCACGGGCTCACCGCGCCGTCATAGAGGCTGCGGCCGTCGTCATGCACGACGAGGTCGGCGTCGAAATAGAGCTTGGTGCCGAGCCCGTCACAGGCGGGACAGGCGCCAAACGGGTTGTTGAACGAGAAGAGGCGTGGCTCGATCTCGGGGATCGTAAAGCCCGAGACGGGGCAGGCGAATTTCGACGAGAAGATCGTCTCCTCGCCGCTATCGGCGTCCTCGGTGATCGCCAGCCCATCGGCCAGCGTCAGCGCCGTCTCGAACGAATCCGCGAGCCGGTTGCCAAGCTCGGCCGACACCACCAGCCGGTCCACCACCACCGAGATGTCGTGCGTGAAGTTCTTCTTGAGGTCGGGAACCTCCTCGACCTCGTACATCTTGCCGTCAACCTTGACGCGCTGAAACCCGCGCTTCTGCAGATCGGCCAGCTCCTTCTTGTATTCACCCTTACGCCGCCGGGCGATCGGCGCCATCAGATAGAGCCGCGTGCCTTCCTTCATCGCCAGCACGCGGTCGACCATCTGCGACACGGTCTGCGACACGATCGGCAGCCCGGTCGCCGGTGAATACGGCACCCCGACCCGCGCCCACAGGAGGCGCATGTAATCGTAGATTTCGGTGACGGTGCCGACCGTCGAGCGCGGGTTGCGCGAGGTCGTCTTCTGCTCGATCGAGATCGCCGGCGACAGGCCCTCGATCGACTCGACATCCGGCTTCTGCATCAGCTCGAGGAACTGCCGCGCATAGGCGCTGAGGCTCTCGACATAGCGCCGTTGACCCTCGGCATAGATCGTGTCGAAGGCGAGCGACGACTTGCCCGAACCCGACAGGCCGGTGATCACCACCAGGCTGTCGCGCGGCAGGTCGACATCGATGTTTTTTAAATTGTGCTCCCGCGCACCGCGGATGCGGATCGACTGCATGACCTCAACTTAACGTCCGTCCGGCACCATTGCACGGAGAACATATCATGAATTTTGTACCTTCCGGGCATATGTCAATGGCCCTCACAGCACCGCGGCCCCATTAGGCGTCGTTCTTTCTCCCCGCCGCCAATAGCGCCTGGAATCCTTTCCAGCCCCAGTACACGCGATGGTAGACAATAAGGCCGTCCTCTATGTCCATCGACTCAACAAGGTCCAACTGTTCTCCCGCCGGCGTCTTACGTGGATACTCCCAGGTGAGCAGCTTGCCGGTCGAAAGGAAAAGGCCGCTGCGGTAAAGCTCGCGGAACTCCTTGGACAGCACGCCGAGAGTTTTAATGAAGAACGTCTCGATCTCGCCGCGGCCTCGCAAGATGCCATCGCTCGAATGCGGATATATGGTGAGGATAGCTGGCGTCTCAGTGTGGCCTTCTCTGCGTAAAGGGCTGCCACGCGCGGAATATCACGGCTGTTGACGCCTGCATGCCATTCTTCGTAGATGCGGCGAATCTGCGCCTCGGTACTGTCCGACATCGCTCAGCCTCATCAAGCGCGGGGTGGATAAGCCTACCTGCCTCCTCCTGACACCGTTGGGTAGTGCCGCAGTTTGATTGTAACAATCAGCCGACCAAGCGGTCGGCGAGCCGGGGTGCGTTGCGCTCGGCGTGCTCTTCGATGACCGCAACTACGTCTTCCATCGACCAGAGTCGGGTTTCGACCCCTGCGGCCATCGCCGGGGTCATGCGAAGGGTCTTGTGCACCCGCACGAAGTTGTACCAAAGGGCGTAGAGCGCGACCATGTGAGCATGGTTTTCCAGCTTTTTGCTGAAAGCATTGGTAAGCCGGGTGAACCGTCGCATAGACATCCGCATCGTGAGATTCGCACGCTCGACATAGGACGTGCTGACATGCCTGCGGGACGGATCGCCAGTTATCTTGTTCTTGCGCGTGCCGACACACTCCGTCGGGCTGTAGCGGCGGGCTGCGTCTTGCGCGACCGAAGGCGCGCCGTACAGTTTCACGAGCTGGGCGTAATCGACATCATCCCCGAACGCCGTTTCTACAGCCTGTAGGTACGCCGCATGCCCGTCCGTGGTGAGTTGCACCCGGTTGACCAGGCGGCTCCGTAGATCGTTCATCATCATGAGAGCGTATTCGGCGTCGCGCCCGCCGACGATGTAGCTGATCAGCAGCTTTGAACTCGCCTCGATGCCCGTCCATGTCCAGCAATCGCCCGTCGTCGGATCGCCCTTATGCGAGCTTGCCGAACGGTTCTTGGCCTTGACCGCGACGAAGCTCCAAATCTCGTCGCATTGCACCCGCGTCGCCGTGATTCCACGCACATGCTGGTCATGATAGGTCAGCGCAGCCTCGCCAGCTTCGCGTAACAGCTTGTCCACGGTGTTGATGGAGCAGCCGACGACACGCTCAATCGACCGCATCGACATGCCCTCGCAGAGCAGTTCGAGAACCTTAGCGCGCTTGTCGAGGGGCAACTTGTTCATGCCCCGATTATATGAACTTTTATGCTTAGGATCAATCATATTCAGCAAGCATCCGAAATTTTTGTTGATGCTTGCATAGGCCTCTTCGCCGGTGTAAGCAAGCACGACGAAACCCGATGGATGCTTACATGGACGATCTGTTCGAGGGCCGTGCAAAGGGCGGCCACACCACAGCGCGCCGCATGACGCCAGAGCAACTCAAGGAGCGTGCGCGAAAGGGGGCTGCCGCTCGTTGGGGTGCTAAAGCAACCCACAAGGGTAGCTTTTTGGAGCACTTCGGCGTTGATGTTGATTGCTACGTCCTTGATGACGAGCGCCATACTGCCGTCATTAGCCAGCGTGGTATGGGGCAGGCGCTCGGGTTCGCCGCAAGTGGTACCGCGCTCAAGAGCCTGTTGACGACCAAGGCAATGTCACAAGCGGGCGGGTCGGAAATCATCCAGAAACTGGAAAATCCCATTAAATTTCAATGGGGTTCCGGCGGGTCTAACAGCCCTCCCCCCAGCGTAGTCCATGGCTTTGATTCGGGTCTCCTCATAGACGTTTGTAATGCCGTCATCGCCGCTGAGCGCTTCGGACTGCGGCGCCCAGGTGTTGCCAAGCAGGCACGAATCATTCTGACCGCTTCTGCTAAGAGCGGTATTCAACGTCTTGTCTATGACCTTGCCGGCTATAATCCGACGACAGAGGAGGCAATAAACGCCTTCAAACTATATGTTTTGGAGGAAGCGAAGAAGTACGAACCAGAATTTCCAAATGAACTCTATTTCGAATGGCACCGCCTATACGATCTGGCCGTGCCAGAACGCGGAAAGCCTTGGCAGTTTAAATACCTAACCGTCAATCACGTCTATTATCCTCTTGCAAAGAGCAATGGGAAGCTTTTGACGTTGCTTCGTGCCCTAAAGGCGCAAGGCGGACAGCGCCAAAAGAAGCTCTTTCAGTTTCTCAATGAAATCGGAGCCCGCGCTCTCCGTATGCAACTTGGCCGCATTCTTGAAATGGCGGAGTCGGCAAAGGATCGCGCTGGCTACGAGAAGCGGTTCAATGAGCGGTTCGGTGAACAACCGGAACTGGATTTCGAGACTAGGGATGCCAGCGCTTCGCCGCCGCTTTCTTAGCAATCTCGGCCCTGCGCTCTGGCGTCATCTTCGCGGCGCGAGCCTTGCCGCCCCGGCTCCCAAGCTCAGCGGCAGCAGATTTAGCCGAATCGGGTACATCTTCCTCTTCCTCGCCGGTCGCTATGCGCATGACGCGGACGGCGTTGCCGATCACGTCGGCGGGGCGCTTCTGACCTTGCGGGCCTCTAGGCATCGTCGGCTTCACTCTGTAGCTCGGCGCGGGCACGAGCTAGATATTGCTCGCGCTGTTCCTCTGTCACGCAGGCTCGTAGTTTGAGTGGAGTGTATCGCGCTCCACCTTCACTAGGTTCCCATGCCAACCCGTCTTTCGCAGCTTGCTCTCTAGCTTTCCCTTCGATCGCCGTCTCATCGATTTCGGCCATCGTCTTACTCCCTGCTTTCCGCTAAGCATACAGCGGGAACGTGGGTTACGCGATCATGGCGTCAAGGGCTGTTACAATCAAACTGCGGCACTACCCACCGTTGTGTCAGGATCGGAAGCGGCAACATACGCGAGGTCGCGGCGTTGACGGCCTCAAAAATCAAACGGATACTTTCATGATGCGGCGGCGTTCGGGCGCGAATCCCGGTCGCCCGAGCCGTGCGCCAGCCTCGGACAGGGGCGGTGCTGCAGCGGGAGGAAAGTATGGCCGAACAGACATCCGAAGCACTTTTATCGCTGTACGATGACGCGCCGCTCAATGCGCGTTATTGGACCAGTTTTGCGATCGCGGCCGCTGTCCTCGTCCTCGATTTCTTCGACTTTTTCCTGATCGCTTTCGTGATGTCGGCGATCGGCCCGGAATGGCACCTGACCTATGGCCAGGGCGCGCTGATCCTCTATGGCGCCGGTGTCGGCGCGATCGCCGGTTCGCTGGTTTCGGGCGCGCTCGGTGACGTGTTCGGGCGCAAAGGGCTGTCGGTCATCGGCACCTTTATTTGCGGCATTTGCGCCGGCAGCATTGGCTTCCTGCCGCAGGGGGCATGGATCGGGCTGGCCGCGCTGCGTTTTCTTGTCGGGTTCGGCCTGGCCGCCGGAGTGACGCCGATCCTGCCGATGGTCGTCGAGCAGACCCCGACGCGCTGGCGCACCGGGATCACCAGCTTCTTTATCGTGTTCGCCAGTGCTGGCACGCTGCTGGCGACGTTCACCTCGGCGATCCTGCTGCATGCGTTCGGCTGGCGCGGCGTGGCGATGACCGGCTTCATCGCCATTATCGTCGGTGTGCTGGTCTGGGCCTTTGTGCCGGAATCGGCGCGCTGGCTGACCGCGAAGGGGCGTTTTGCCGAGGCGCGTGACGAGGTTGCCAGGGCGTTGGGCCGGGCGCGCGACAGCCTGCCTTTGCCGACCATCCGCCCGGCGGTTCAGCCCAAGGCCAACCTCGCCGAGCTTTATCACGACCCGCGGCTGTTCTGGCAGACCATCCTGATCTGGGGCGGCTCGGCCTCGGCGGTCTACGGCTACATCCTGTGGGGGCCGACGATCATCGCGCTGGCGCTGCAGGTCGAACCCGCCGTCGCCGCGAAGTATTTCCTCATCATTTCGGCTTCGGGCGTGACCGGCAAGATCCTCGTCTCGTTCATCGCCCCGATGCTGGGACGCCGCACCCTCGGCGTCAGCTTCGGCGTGCTGGCCGCGGTGGGGCTGGCTTTCGCCGGCTATTACAGCACCGTGCTGATCGGCGGCTTCCCGGTCTTTGTCATCCTGACCGCCGCGTCCGCCTTTTTCGCCGAAGGCGGCTTCTCGAACCTCGCGCCCTACACGATCGAGCAGTATGGCGTCAGCCTCGGCTCGCGCTCGTCGGGGCTTGGCCAGGCCGCGAACGGCGTCGGCAAGATCTTGGGGCCATTCGCGCTCGCGATCCTCGCCGGCAGCGAGAACAAAATCGCGCCCAAGGCGACCGCTGACGCGGTGTTCCCGGCCTTCTTGTTTCTCGGAGCGACGATGCTCGCGGTGGCGCTGGCCTTCGCGTTCCTCGGCGTCGAGACGCACGGCAAGCAGATCGCGCTGAGCCACGCCGCCGAGTAAACGCGCCGCCAAATAGCCCGTCACTCGCGCATAGCATTCGTCATTCATCTATGAGCGAGATTTAGCCCGCCGCTTCTCCCCAATATGCGCCGAGCCTCCCACTCTAGAGGAGGGGGCGCATGGGGAGGAAGACGTGGCCGAGACGACGTCGGACGACCTGTTGGCGCTGTTCGACAGCGCACCGCTCAACAAGCGTTACTGGGTGATCTTCACCCTGATGGCGGCGGTCTTTGTCTTCGACTTCTTCGATTTCCTGGTCGTCGGCTATCTGCTGGCCGCGGTGAACCAGGAATGGCATCTGACCTACGGCCAGTCGGCCATCATCCTCTACAGTGGCGGCGTCGGGGCGATCGTCGGCGCGGTGCTGTTCGGCTCGTTCGCCGATGCCTGGGGCCGCAAGCAGCAGATGGTGATCGGCACCTTTATCTGCGCCGTCAGCTCGGGCTGCATCGCCTTTGTTCCTGAGGGCGGCTGGCTGCTCTTCGCGGTCCTGCGCTTCTTTGTCGGTGTCGGGCTGTGCGCGGCGGTGACCCCGTCATTGACGATGGTCGTTGAGCTGACCCCGACCCGGCATCGCACCATCGCGACGAGCTTTTATGTCGTCTGGGCGTCGGCCGGCGGCTTTCTCGCGCCGGCGATCTCGGCGGCGATCATGGGACCCTATGGCTGGCGGCGCGTCGCTTTGCTGGGCTTTGTGGCGCTCATCATCGGCGTGCTGGTGTGGATTTTCTGTCCCGAGTCGGTGCGCTGGCTGACCGCCAAGGGCCGCTTCGACGAGGCGCGTAACGAGGTCGCGCGGCATCTGAACCTGCCCCTGCGCGAGGTTCCGCTGCCGACCGTGCCGCCGACCACACCGCCGAGCGGCAATCTGCTCGACCTGCTGCATCATCCGCGCATGTTCTGGGAGACCGTGCTGATCTGGGGCGGCTCGTCGACCGCCGGCTATGGCGTCTATCTGTGGGGGCCGACCATCGTCGCGCTGCTGCTCAACATCCCCGTGCCGAAAGCCGCCGCCTATTTCATCATCGTCGCGGGCGCTGGGGTCACCGGCAAGCTCGTCGTGACCCTGATCGCGCCGCTGATCGGGCGGCGTCTGCTTGGCGTCATCTGGGGGTTTGGCGGCGCTCTCGCGCTGGGGCTCGCCGGCTATCTCAACGCGGTGATGATCGGCGACATGCCGGTCTTGGTGATCCTCTTTGCCTGCTCGACCTTCTGCATCGAGGGCGGCTTCTCCAACCTCGCGCCCTACACGGTCGAAAGCTACGGCGTTAGCCTTGGCGCGCGCTCGTCGGGACTGGGCCAGACCGCCAACGGCTTTGGCAAGATCATCGGCCCGCTGAGCCTCGCGTTGATCGCCGGCTCGAGCCATCTCGTCTCGCCGCAGCAGACCCAGGCGGCGGTGCTGCCGGCGATGCTGTTCCTGGCGGGCGCGATGCTGCTGGTCGGGCTGTCCTTTCTGATCCTCGGCGTCGAGACCACGGCAAGCCGATGCCACTCGGCAGCGAGGCGCCCGCCAGCCGCTAATTCAGCGCAGCAAGGCCGCGAGCCTGCGCACGCCGCTGGCGATCTCCGTCGTGTCGGGGAGCGAATACGAAAGCCGGATCGTGTTTTCGCCGCTGCCGTCGTGAAAGAAGGCCGCGCCCGGCACAAAAGCCACCTTGGCCTCGTCGATGGCCCGCGTCAGCAATGAGGCGCCGGACACGCCGTTGGGCAGCGTCAGCCAGATAAAGAACCCGCCTTCCGGCCTCGTCCAGCTGACGCTCGCCGGCATGTGCTCCGTAAGGGCGGCGAGCATCGCGTCGCGCTTTGGCCGGTACTGCGCCCGCGCCCGCTCGACCAGTTCGCCGTGCCGGCCGTCCGAGACGAGTCTGTGCACCACCATCTGATTGATCGCCGGTGCGTTGAGGTCGCTCGCCTGCTTCAGCAGCACGAGGCGGCGGATCAGCGCCCGCGACGCGCAAATCCAGCCGATCCGCAATCCCGGCGCGACCGTCTTCGAAAATGTGCCGAGATAGACGACGCGCGATTTGTCGAGCGAGCCGCATCGCGCCACGTCGATCGCCTGCAGCGCGGGCAGGTCTTCGCCCTCAAAGCGCAGCGCGTGGTAGGCGGTGTCTTCGATCACCGCGATGTCGAGGGCCGCCGCGAGATCGAGCAGCGCCGTCCGGCCAGAGAGCGACAAGGTCTCGCCGGTCGGGTTCGCGAAGTCGGGCACGACATAGGCAAACTTGACGCGAGCGCCCGGCGCCGCTTTCCGCGCCGCCTCGCGGTAGGAAGCGGGCGTCCGGTTGGTCTGCTCGGGGCTTATCGTGTCATAGCGCGGCTCATACGCCGCGAAGGCCTGTAGCGCGCCGTGATATGTCGGTGCCGTAACCAGCGCCGTGTCGCGCTCGGTGAGTAGTAGCTTGCCGAGAAAATCGAGCGCCTGCTGCGAGCCGGCGGTGATGACGACGTTGTCCGCCGATGCCGGAACGCCGCGCGAGCCCATGTAGCCGGCGATCCACTCCCGCAGCGGCGCGTAGCCCTCGCTCACCGAATATTGCAACGCCGCCGCGGCATTTCCCGCGCGGGCCAGCGCGTCGGCATAAGCGGCTGCCGCATCCTGCGCGGGGAACAGCGCTGGGTCCGGAATGCCGCCGGCAAAGGAAATGATGTCGGGCTGCTCGAGGATTTTCAGGAGTTCACGGATTTCCGACGCCTTCATGCCCTCGGCGCGCCGCGCATAGGCAGGTTCCCACTCGATGGCCGCGTCCATGAGAAATCCTCCCCGAGCTTATTCCGCGATAATATGTCACTAATACTGACCTAAATGCAATGCGCCTCACTCACGAGTGATCGCAACCGGCGCACTTCGGCGTGGCACACCCTGTGGATAACGGGGATAAGAATGAAAACAGAACATCCGACTCGCAATGGGCGGCCGGCATGCCTACAATAAAGGCTTCCAGCGCTTTAAACCGGGAAGACCCCTCATGGCAGGCAGCATCAACAAGGTTATCCTCGTCGGCAATCTCGGCCGCGACCCGGAAATCCGCTCGACCAATGACGGCACGCGCATCGCCAACCTGGCGCTGGCGACGTCGGAAACCTGGCGCGACCGCAATTCGGGCGAGCGCAAGGAGCGCACCGAATGGCACCGCGTCGTGATCTTTAACGAGCGGCTTGTCGAGGTGGTCGAGAAATACGTCAAGAAGGGCGCGAAGCTCTACATCGAGGGCGCGCTGCAGACCCGCAAATGGACCGATAATCAGGGCCAGGAGCGCTATTCGACCGAAATCGTGCTGCAGCGTTTCCGCGGCGAGCTGACGATGCTCGACGGCGCGCGGGGCGGCGGTGGCGCGATGGAAGGCGGCGCCGATTACGACGACGGCGGCTATGGGGGCGGCGATCAGGTGCGCTACGGCGGCACCGGCGCGAGCGCGAATTCCGGCGGCGGCTTTGGTGGAGGCGGCGCGCCGCGCGGCCGCGCCCCGGCCAATGCCGATCTCGACGACGAGATTCCGTTCTAGCCAGCTTCGCGGTCTTTAAGGCCGGTGTCGCCACTGGGGAGTGACACGCGAATGGCACAGACGATGCGTAGGTTGCGGAAGCTTTTCGGCCGGGAGGAGAAACCCGTGCAACCGCATGCCTACGGTGCCGGCCTTTGCCCTTGTTGCGGCGATGCTGGCCTGTCGCTCGTCGCGCGCCGCGAGATCCTGTTTGGCGCGGCGATGGCGCCGGTCGTCATGATGGCGCGGCCGGGCCTCGTCTGGGCGGCGGGCGGTAAATATGACGCGATGATCCTCGGCTGCATCGACCCGCGGATGCAGGAACCGGTGCGCAATTTCGCGGTTCAGCACGGGCTCACCGGCCAGTACAGCCAGTTCACCATCGCCGGCGCGGCGATCGGCGTGGTCGCCCCGGCCTTTGCCAAATGGCACGAGACGTTCTGGGAAAACCTCGCCGCCTCGATCAAGCTGCACAGCATCGAGAGCGTGATCGCGATCGACCATCGCGATTGCGGCGCGGCCAAGATCGCCTATGGCGACGACTGCTGTTCGACGCCAGACAAGGAGAATGCGACCCACCAGGCCGCGCTCGCCGAATTCCGCAAACAGGTCGGCCAGCGCCATCCCGCGCTTCGGGTCGAAACGATGCTGATGGCGCTCGACGGGTCGTTTATCCCGCTCGGCTGAATATCACCGCTAAAATTGCCGCAATCGGCGTGTAGCCTCTGAATTCGCGTGGAAAAGCACTCCGTCGCGGCGCGCTGTGACGCCGATCGCACCTCCTGTTATCGTACGCGATAACAGGAGGATATCAGGAGGTCAGCCTCCTGATAAAGGAGAACGAAGGGGAGGAGACGATGCCCGGTCCGTTTCGCGCAGATCATGTCGGCAGCCTGCTGCGCCCGCCCGAGCTGTTGAAGGCGCGCGCCGAGCATCAGGCCGGGCGGCTTTCGGCCGCCGAATTGCGCGCCACGGAGGACGCGGCGATCCGCGCCGGCGTCGCGCTGCAGCGCGATCTCGGGCTCCACGGCATCACCGACGGCGAGATGCGCCGCGGCTCCTGGCACATGGATTTCCTCTACCAGATCGGCGGCGTCGGCCACAGCGACCACCGCCTGCATATCGAGTTCAAGAACGAGGCCGGTACGGTCGAATTCAGCCCGACCGCGCACCGCATCACCGGCAAGCTCGGCCTTGACAAGGTGATCTTCGGCGACGATTTCGCCTTTCTCAAATCGGCGGTGGGTGAGGGGGCAACCGCGAAGCTCACCATCCCGTCGCCGTCGATGCTGCATTATCGCGGCGGCCGAGCGGCGATCGACCAGGCCGCCTACCCCGACATGGAGCCGTTCTGGCACGACCTCGCCGAGGTCTACGTCAAACAGATCACCGGTCTCCACGCGCTCGGCTGCACCTATCTGCAGCTCGATGACACCAGCCTCGCCTATCTCAACGACCCCACGCAACGCGCCTATGTCGACAGCATCGGCGGCGACGGCGCTCACCAGCATCTCATCAACATCCGCCTGATCAATCAGGCGCTCACGAACCGCCCGGCCGGCATGACCGTCTGCACGCATATGTGCCGCGGCAATTTCCGCTCGTCATGGATGGCGTCGGGCGGCTACGACCATGTCGCCGAGGCGCTGTTCGGCGAGCTGAAGGTCGACGGTTTCTTCCTCGAATATGACGACGAGCGCTCCGGCGGGTTCGCGCCGCTGCGTTTCGTGCCAAAAGGCGGACCGCGCGTCGTGCTTGGTCTGGTGACCTCGAAGCGCTCCGCGCTCGAAAGCAAGGACGCGCTAAAGCGGCGCATCGACGAGGCGGCCAAATACGTGCCGCTCGAGCAGTTGTGCCTGTCGCCGCAATGCGGCTTCTCATCGACCGTCGACGGCAATGCGCTGACCGTCGAGGAAGAGCAGGCGAAATTGCGCCTCGTTGTCGAAACCGTCCGCGAGGTATGGGGCGACTAAGTTACCAAAACGACATATGTCCCCGGGGCGATTCGACCCCGCGCGGCGTCGGCCGACGCTCAGCCCCGGTCAGAGCGTCGCGGCAGGGCAGGATTGCCTTGGGCGACGTTGTCTGCACCTGTAAAAATCACTAAATTCCGGTTCTATCTTCATCGCGGCGGCGCTTACCGGCTCGGCCGCGATTTTAATTCCGACGTGACTATCGGAGCTGTCTTTGGCCGTTACCGCCGTACCGCCGGGCCAGCCGCCGATCGGGCCCGATATCAGCCAGGTCACCATCGAAGAGGAGATGCGCCGCTCCTACCTCGATTACGCGATGAGCGTGATCGTGGCGCGGGCGCTGCCCGACGTGCGCGACGGGCTGAAGCCGGTGCATCGCCGCATCCTTTTTTCGATGCAGGTCAACGGTAATCTCTGGAACCGGGCCTATCGCAAATCTGCGCGCATCGTCGGCGACGTCATTGGCAAATATCACCCGCACGGCGACGTTGCGATCTACGACGCGATGGTGCGCATGGCGCAGGATTTTTCCATGCGTCTCAGGCTCGTCGATGGGCAGGGCAATTTCGGCTCTGTAGACGGCGATTCTCCGGCGGCGTACCGCTACACCGAGGCCCGTCTGGCGCGTGTCGCCACCACGCTGCTCGACGATCTTGATAACGACACGGTCGATTTTCAGGACAATTTCGACGGTACCGAGCAGGAGCCCAAGGTCCTGCCCGCCGGCTACCCGAACCTGCTGGTCAATGGCGCGCAGGGGATCGCGGTCGGTATGGCGACCAACATCCCGACCCATAATCTCGGCGAGGTGATCGACGCGTGCTGCGCCTATCTCGACAACCGGGCGATCACCGTCGAAGAGCTCATGGAGCACGTGCCGGCGCCGGATTTTCCGACCGGCGGCATTATCGTCGGCCGGGCCGGGACGCATGCGGCGTACAAGACGGGCCGCGGGGCCGTGGTGCTGCGTGGCAAGCATCATCTGGAGGAGATCGGCAACCGCGACGCGATCGTCTTTACCGAGATTCCCTACCAGGTCAACAAATCGAGGCTGATCGAACGCATCGCCGAGACGGTGCACGAGAAGACCGTCGAGGGTATCGCCGCGCTGCGCGACGAGAGCGACCGAGACGGTTTGCGAGTCGTCATCGAACTGAAGCGCGAGGCCGATCCCGAGATCGTGCTGAACCAGCTCTATCGGCACACCGCGCTGCAGACCAGCTTTGGCGTCAACATGCTGGCAATCAACGGCGGCCGGCCGGAGCTGCTGACGCTGCGCGATGTCATTGTCGCCTTCATCGCGTTCCGCGAAGAGGTCATCACCCGCCGGACGACCTACCTTCTCGGCAAAGCGCGCGACCGGGCGCACATCCTGGTCGGTCTGTTGGTCGCGGTCGGCAGCATCGACCCGATCATCGCGCTGATCCGCAGCGCGGCCGACCCCGCCGAAGCGCGCGAAGGCCTGCTCGGCCGGCGCTGGCCGGTCGGCGACGTGGCGCCACTGCTGGCGCTGGTCGGCGAGGAGGCCTCGGCCGACGCCGATGGCAACTATCAGCTTTCCGATGCCCAGGCGCGTGCGATCCTTGATTTGCGGCTGCAGCGCCTGACTGGCCTCGAGCGCGACAAGATCTCTGACGAGCTGCAAGAGCTTGTCACAGAGATCGCGGGGCATCTGGAAATCCTGCGCAGCCCGGAAAAGCTGATCGAGGTGCTGCGCGGCGAGCTGGTGGCGATCAAGGAGCAATTCGCCACCCCGCGCCTCACGCAGATCGAGGATGTCGAGTTCGAGGCCGATATCGAGGCGCTGATCCAGCGCGAGGACATGGTCGTCACGGTGAGCCACGCCGGCTACATCAAGCGCGTGCCGCTCTCGACCTACCGCGCGCAGCGCCGGGGCGGGCGCGGCCGCGCCGGCATGGCGATCCGCGAGGAAGATTTCCTCAACGAGGTGTTTGTCGCCTCGACGCTCGATCCGGTGCTGTTTTTCACGTCGACCGGCAAGGTCTTCAAGCTCAAGGTTTACCGCCTGCCGCTTGGCACACCGCAGGCGCGGGGGCGGCCGATGGTCAACCTCTTGCCGCTTGGCGAGGGCGAGACGATCTCGACCGTGATGCCGCTGCCCGAGGACGAGGAAAGCTGGGCGGGGCTCACCGTGATGTTCGCGACCGCGGCGGGTTATGTGCGGCGCAACGCGCTCAGCGATTTTGTCGATGTGCGCTCGAACGGCAAGATCGCGATGAAATTCGAGGGCGAGGACGCGGACGACAAGCTCATCGCCGTCGCCACGTGCTCCGATGCCAACGACGTGCTGCTCGCGACCCGCGACGGCAAGGCGATCCGTTTTTCGATCGGCGACGTTCGCGTTTTCTCCGGGCGGTCGTCGGTCGGCGTGCGCGGCATTCGTCTGCTCGGCAACGACCAGGTCATCTCGATGTCGATCCTGCGGCACGAGGAGGTCGCGCCCGAAACCCGCAACGCCTACATCAAGATGGCGAACGAGCGGCGTCGCCAGAACGGCGAGGAAGAGGCGAACGGCAACGGCAACGGCCATTCCGAGCCGGATGACGAGGAAGAGGCCGGCGAGGCGGCGCTGACCGAGGAAGAATACGCAAGCCTCGCCGAGCGCGAGGAGTTCGTGCTGAGCGCGACCGAAAAAGGCTTCGGCGTCCGCAGCTCGTCCTATGACTACCGCATCACCGGCCGCGGCGGGCAGGGCATCAACAACATGGATCTGAGTCGCCGTCAGGATGCGGTCGTCGCAATGTTCCCGGTCGGGCTCAACGATCAGATCATGCTGGTGACGGACGCCGGCATGGTGATCCGCTGCCCGGTCAACGATATTCGCATCGCGCGACGCGGCAGCCAGGGTGTGGTTATCTTCCGGGTCGGTGAGGGTGAGCGCGTCGTTTCGGTGGCGCGGCTGCCCGAAGGATCGGAGGAAAACGGCGAGGCGGAAGCGGACTCGGCCGGCGAAGAGGGACAAGCACATGAGTAGCCCGCGCATCGGGGTCTATCCCGGTACTTTCGATCCCATTACCAATGGCCATACCGACATCATTCGCCGTGCGGCGAAAATCGTTGACCGGCTGGTTGTCGGGGTCGCTCGCAATGACGGCAAGGGGCCGCTGTTCTCGACCGATGAGCGGGTCGAGATCACCCGGAAGGAAATTTCCGCGTTGGAGCCGGACACCGCCGCCCGTATCGAGGTGCGGCCCTTTGAGACGCTGCTGATGAAATTCGCCGAGTCGGTCGGGGCCAGTGTCATCATCCGCGGCCTGCGCGCGGTCTCCGATTTCGAGTACGAGTTCCAGATGGCGGGGATGAATGCCCGCCTCAATACCGAGATTGAGACCGTCTTCTTGATGTCGGCCGACCGCTACCAGTTCATCTCGTCGCGTTTCGTCAAGGAGATCGGTGCGCTCGGCGGCGACGTCTCGCATTTCGTCAGCAAGCCGGTCGCCAAGCAGCTCGAGGAGCGCTTCGCCCAGCGCGCCAAGGGGCGGTAACGATCCCGCTGCCGCGCGCCGGCGCTCCCCAGCATCATCCCGAAGACGGCATCGCTGACGCGCCACGACACGGTGGTGCGGATTATACCGGGATAAATTTGCGTCTTTCCCGGTATGTGCCTGTCGCTACCTTCGCGCGCCTGACGATAAGACGCATGTGAAGCAGAGCGATGGTCGCACTTTCAATCGCCGCCTCTTCGGCTTGGATACCCGTGACGCTGGGCGCGGCGCTCGCGCAGACGCTGCGCAACGCGGCGCAGCGCCACCTGACCGGCGATCTCGGCGCGCTCGGCGCGACGCTGGTGCGATTTCTCTACGGGCTGCCGTTCGCCGCGATCTGGCTCGCGGTGGCCTGGGTCGGGTTTGCCAACGCCGGAGCGTGGCCGGCGATCAACGCCTCGTTCTTGCTGTGGACCGTGGTCGCGGCGCTCAGTCAGATCGCGGCCACGGCACTGCTCTTGCGCAACATGGAGGAGCGCAACTTTGCGGTCGGCGTCGCCTACTCTAAAAGCGAAATCATTCAGGTCGCGGTGTTCGGCCTGGTCTTGCTTGGCGACAAGGTGTCGCCGCTCGCGATCCTGTCGATCGTCATCGCCAGCGTCGCCGTGGTCTTGCTGTCGCTTCCCGAAAAGAACCGATCGTTGGCCGCGATCGCCCGCGGTTGGGCCTCGCGTTCGGCGATGCTCGGTCTGGGATCGGGCGCGGCGTTCGGCATGGCCGCGGTTGGCTATCGCGGCGCGGCTCTCGCGCTGGCGACGCCGTCGGTTGTGTTCGCGGCCGCCGAAAGTCTTGTCTGGGCGCAGGCGTTTCAGACCGTTCTGCTCGGTGGCTACCTGGTGTGGCGCAATGTGGCGGTGGTTGTTGCCGTGGTCCAGGCGTGGCGGGTGTCGCTGCTAGCCGGCGCGATGGGGGCGGTCGGCTCCGCCTGCTGGTTCACCGCGATGGCGATGAAGCCGGTGGCGCAGGTCCGCACGCTCGGGTTGGTCGAGCTCTATTTCAGCTATGTCGTCTCGCGCCGCGTGTTCCGTGAACGGCTCGGCGCCGCCGAGCTGGTGGGGCTGGCGCTATTGGCTGTCGGCCTGGTCGGCATTGTCGGCCTGCACTGACCAAGCTTTGCAATGCCCGGCGCGGATTGCGTTGCAATTTGCGAGAAACACGTTGAGAAGATTTGACGCGTTACGAATCTGCTAACCATCATAAGAGCTTAGAGATCGATCGCGGCTGGCACATGGCTTGAGTTTCTGTCCGACGGGCGACAGGTGCCCGATCGGAGCAGAGCAATGCCGACCAACGAAACCGAGATCGAATTGCTGGCCCGCGCGATGGTCGAACGCCACGGAGATGATGCGGCCCGGGCCGCCGTGATGCGCCTCAACCAGATGATCGATCGCGGCGACTGGGATGGCCGCGATCGTTGGGCCTGCGTCGTCCACATGATCCATGAGCGCCAGGGTATCGCCGCCGCGGTAACGTATCGCGGATACGGCAACGCCGGTCCCCGCGCACCGCGCGCAGCTTGAGCGAGCGACTGCTTTACTACCTATTGGAGAGTTTTCGCGAGCTGCCAAGCGCTTTAACTGATGCCGCGCGCATCCCCGAGGTGGTGCAGGGCGACGCCGACATGATGCGGACCGCCGCCTCCTAGCCAATCTTCACCAACGCTCCGCCATCGACCGGCAGCGCGACCCCGGTCACGAAATTCGCCTCGTCGGATGCAAGGAACAGCGCCGCGTTGGCGACGTCCCAGCCTGTCCCCATCTTGCCGCGCAGCGGCACGCGCGCGTCGCGCTCGGCGGCGATTTCGGCGCGGCTGCGATTGGTCGCGCGGGCGCGGGTGTCGACCGCCATCGGTGTGTCCATCAACCCCGGTAGGATGCAGTTGGCGCGGATGCCGTAAGGTGCATTCTCCAAAGCTAATTGCTGCGTGAAAGCGACCATCGCCGCCTTGGTCGCCTTGTAGGCGACGAGCGGGTAGGTGTTCTCGACCGCGGCCACGGACGAGATGTTGACGATCGCGCCCGAACGCTGAGCGCGCATTACCGGGATCGCGTGCTTGCAGGCCATGATCGTGCCGCGGATGTTGATCGCCGAGACACGGTCGAAGGCTTCCTCGGTCAACTCCAGAAGCGGCTTGTCGCCGCCGGCGACGCTGACCCCGACATTGTTGTGGAGGATGTCGATCCGGCCCCAGCGCCGCACCGCCTCGGCCATCGCCGCCGCGAGCGTCGCCTCGCGCGTGACGTCGGCTTGAAACGGCACGCATTCGCCGCCCTCGACCAGCGCCGCGGTCGCGGCGGCCGCGTCGAGGTCGCGATCGACCGCGAGGATGCGCGCGCCCTCCTGCGCGAAGCGCAGCACCGTCGCGCGTCCGTTGCCGATGCCTTCGCCCGGGCTTTGCCCGGCGCCGATCACCACCGCGATCTTGCCCTCAAGACGCATTGTTCCTGGGCGCATCGCTCCCTCCCGTCGCCATATAACAAGCGAGAGCATGACGCATGGAGCGATGGCGATGAAGTATCAGCTTGTCGCGTTGACCCTGGCCGGCGTGTTGCTGGCGCAGATGAACAGCTACAATGGTGGCATCCCGATCACTCCCGGCACCAGCGTGCCTGAAAGCAGCCCCGCCTACGATCGTCCGCCGCCGTCGCGAAACGCTGCCCCGAGCAGTTCGCCCGCGGCCTCGTCTTCTGTCGGCTCAGGGTCGGGCGCGAGCACGGCGCCCGCTGGGCCAGCCTATTCCTTTGGCGCGGCGCCGCCGCCGGTCGTCTCGCCGGGGCGATAAGCGGCGGAGCTACGCTCAGCCGGCGCGCCACAGTTCTGGGTTGAGGTGATCGGCCGAGCGCTGCTGCAGTTGCGCGGGTAGCGGGCCGGTCGGCTGGCGGCCGTCTCGCCAGAAGAGCAGCCACCTTCGCCGCTCGATTTCGGTGCTGGAAAAGCGTGTCGATGCGAGCCAATTGAGCAGCTCAAGCATATGTGGCGCCGCGAGGAAATAGCCGGAAAACGCCTGCCATCGCACCACGGCCTCCGCGGCGGCGGCGGCGAGCCAGTCGGCGGGGTTGGCCCCTGGCGACAATTGCTCGTATCGCGCGAGGGTCGGCCAGCCGGGCTCGTCGAAAGTCGGCGGCTGCTGTCGAAGCGCCTCGAGGAGCCGCGCTGACGCCGTCACGGCTTCGGCCCGCCGCCCGGCTTCGAACGCGATCCGCGCGAGGCTCGACAGCCGTGCGGGCGTTGCGCGCGCATCGGCTGCGGATCGCGCATCGACGACCGCGCGCGACAGCGCGGCGTAACGCTCGGTCAGGGGCCGCCCCGAACCCCGCCAGACAGCGTAGTTGTCGAGCGCAGCACCATAGACCGGGTCGGTCACGGTCGGGTGTGGCGGCACCGCGGCGGCAAATGGCTGGGCCGCCCAGTACGTTGTTCCGCTGCCTGGCGCTGAGGCCGGGGCCGACGGCATCGATTGCGTCAGCAATCCCGCCGCTTCGAGCTCGGCGGCGCGATCCGGCTTCGCGGCAAACAGGTTCAACTCGTAGGAATCGATCTCTTCACCCGCCGCGAACGGCACAAGCGCCGTGTCCGGCCCGATGAGGCGATAGAGCGAATAGCCGTAAGCCTTGAAGGATTCGAGCAGTGGCAGGTTCAAACTTTCGCCATGCTTCAACTCGAACATGACGAGTGGCGACTGCGTGGCGAAAAAGCTCCTGCCGCCCTGCAAAATCCGCGCTTCCTCGCCCTCGGCGTCGAGCTTGACGAAGTCGATCGCGCCCCAACCCGCGCTCTCGGCTTCATTATCGATGGTCGAGAGCGCGACCTCTTTGCCCGCGCCGCTCCACGTGATCGACAAGCTGTTGAGCTCGGAATTGTCATGCACGTTCAGTCTCGCCGTACCGGTGCGGTCGGAGAGCGCTAGCTGCAGCAGGGTGGTGTTGGCGGCGCCATTGCGCGCGATCGTGCGCCGCAGCGCGGCGGCTGTGCCGCTCGCGGGCTCGAACGCCCAGACCCGCCCCGTCGGACCGATAGCGGCGGCGATCGAGGCCGTATACACACCGTAATTCGCGCCGATATCGAGAGCGCGCATCCCCGGACGCAGCAGCCGGCGGACAAATCCGATCTCTTTCTCAAACCAATCTTCCTGCTCGAGGAGGACATAGGTGGTGAGAAAGCGCGGCGAGGCCGGCACGCTGATCGCGACGCCGCCTTTGATTTCGATAAAGATTTGTCCGGTTGGATCGGCCATGGGAAGAGTGGGGCGAGTGATGGGACTTGAACCCACGACATCCAGATCCACAATCTGCTCTGAGTGCCTATCGATTCATATCGCTAGATAACACAAACGTCGCAGCATCGCTTGTATTTCTGGTCCCTCTGGCCCAAAGTTACGGAGTGATATATCTCGCTTCATAACACGGGGTAACAAGGCTGGGTAGCAACCCAGCGGTTACCCAGAGGACATCCAGATGCCGACAACGAAGCTCACGCAAGCGGCCGTCGACAACCTCAAACCGCCGGCTTCAGGTCGGGTTGAGTGGTGGGATAACCAGCTTCCTGGGTTCGGCTTGCGCGTCTCGCAGACGGGTCGGAAGACCTGGATGGCCATGTACCGCGTCAACGGCAAGCTCGTCCGAGAAACGATCGGTACAATTGCTCGCTTTCCAAAGGTCGACAAGGCACGTGACCTAGCTCGGGCAAGCATGCAGTCCGCACAGGCCGGCCGGCATCCGGTCCAGGCACGAAGGCAACAACGAGAGGCGGAGACAAAGCAGGTCGAGGCCGAGGCCGCCCGCGAGCGTGACACTGTCGCTGCGGTGATTGACCGCTACCTTGAGCGATGCCGCACAGGTCGAGGACGCAAGAAGGCGATGCGTGCCGATTACTATGTCGAGACGAAAAGGACGCTGGACCGCGACGTTAAGTCGGCACTTGGCGATCGGCCCGTTGGAGACATCACCCGCAAGGACGTTCGGGAATTGCTCGACGCCATTGTCGACCGGGGCTCTCCAAGCCACGCCAACCATACGCTTGCCTACCTGCGCGCCTGCCTAAACTGGGCCGTGAACCAGGACATCATAGAAAAGAATCCGGCCGAAGGACTTGAGACGCCGGCACCGATGATCAGTCGAGATCGGGTGCTTGAGGACGCCGAGATACGGCTCTTCTGGTTGGCTTGTGAAGAGATCGGTGAGCCCTTCGGGCCCCTGTTCAAGCTTTTGCTGCTGACGGCGCAGCGGCGTGACGAGCTGGCAGAAGCGACCTGGTCGGAATTCGGAGACCTCGATAAGGCGCTTTGGACGCTGCCTGGCGAGCGCGTGAAGAACGGCAAGGCTCATTTGGTACATTTGGCTCCAGCAGCGGTCGAGATCCTGTTGAAGCTGCCGCGAATCGGAAAGCGGGGTTACCTGTTCACGACGACAGGGGAGACGCCCGTCAGTGGCTTTGGTCGGGCGCGTGAACGGCTCGCCGCGGTGATGCTCGATCTTCGCCGCGGAGAATTGCGGGCCGCCCGCGTATCGGCGGATGAGATCGAGAACGCGGCGATTGCGCCTTTCACGCTTCATGACCTGCGCCGCTCGGCCGCAACTGGCATGGCTGCGCTCGGCATAGCGCACCATGTGCTCGACAAGGTGCTCAACCATGTTGGCGGCAAGATCAGCGGCGTGGCGGCGATCTACAATCGTTTTGAGTATCTGGATGAAAGAAAGTCTGCCCTCGATAAGTGGGCCCGGCACGTTGAGAGCTTGGTGCGGCCGGCGCCGTCAAATGTCGATGATATCGAGGTTGCCCGGCGGCGGCGGAGCGCGCGATGACCCCGAAGCAACAGCTCGCCCAAGTCGACGCCAACCCCATACCCCGCCGGCAATACCGTGCCGCGGAACGGGCTCGTCGTAACGGTGCGATCGATCAGCGGTTCGCGCCGCCCAGCAAAGGACTGAGGTTTAACTACCCATATTGGCGCAATCTACCATCTTGGTCGCTTCACGAGGCAGTCGCACTAACGTCTCGGAAGCCAGGTGTCGCCGCGCTAATGTGCCTAACCCGTCGCCCTTTCGAGGAAACGATGGAGCTTCATTTTCGTCACGATCCGGCTCGCGTGCTCGATGGTTTTGAGCGCGCGATCGTCGTTGGCGACATAACGAATCCTGCTAGGCCCGCCGAATGGATCGCGCTGGCTCAGCGGCTTGGCGTGGCAATCCCTCGCGAACTACAACCCGCTGCGCAAGCCGCTCCGAAGCCGCCTCCTTCGGGCATCAGGACGAACATGAACGCCAATGCGGAGGATACCTGCGTCGATTGGATCAAGGCTCTAACGCAGCGCCCGCAAAACCTTGACGTGGCCTTGACTGAGGCTCGGCAGGTTTTTGGGAGTTCGCTTTCAAAAAAGGCGTTTTGCAGGGCATGGGCGATAGGGGCGCCCGAGGAATGGAAGCGTGGGGGACGACGGAAATCAGCCCCCCGGTAATTGAATCCCGTTCGCGATTTCGAGTAATCACGACCCCTATTTTCCGGATGTAGGTAGTTGTTACTAACGCCCCGTTTCAACGACGGAGCGGAATAATGACCTTGCCATTTGTTCATGAGCCGGACGCCGTCCGCGCTGATCCCGACGATTTGATCACCAGCGCTACTGCGCGGAAAATGGTCGGAAACATCACAAATATGACCCTGTGGCGATAGAGCGCGCGGCGCGGCTTCCCACCGCCGGACGCTATCATCGCGAACCGGAAATTCTGGCGGCGGCGCACCATCGAAAATTGGATCTCTGCGCAAATCCAGGGCGCGGCGTGATCCATGTCAACAAACATCGACCCCGGCGCGCTGGCAGGCGCTACCGGGGTCGGGGGCTCGGTTGCCGCGTCCGCGCAGCCAGCCCCAGTTACCACAAATCCCAAGCCATCTCCACACCGTCAGGTTACGCGCGTAACCAGCGAACTGGCGCGCGGCCGGTGGCCTGAGATTTTGCTCCGGCTGGGCGTCCCAGCCGAATTCCTAACCGGCCGGCACAGCGCCTGTCCGTTCTGCGGCGGTGTCGATAGGTGGCGGTTCACTGATCACGGATCCGACGGCTGGTGGATTTGCAACCAGTGCGGCCGCGGCAGGGGCATCGACCTTGTGATGCGGCTGCGCAACTGGACCTTCCGCCAGGCCGCGGATGCGGTTGATGAGGTCCTGCGCGACCCAGCACCACGACTGCTCAAATTGAGCACTCGGGTGAAGGCTGCGCCGATCTCCGGCTGGCACGCCTGGCGCCGCATCGAGGACCTGCTGGAGACAGCAACGGATCCGGAGGTCGTAACAGACTATCTTTCAAGCCGGGGATTATCCGTCACTTCGCCCGTCCTGCGCGGTCACCAGGCGTGCCCGTATTTTGCGGAGGATGATGATGGCCAACCGGCCGGCGCTTATCCCGCCGTCCTGGCACCCGTGATTGGTCCCGACGGTCAGTTAAAGACCGTCCACCGGATCTACGACGCGCCGCAGCTCGCAAAATCACAGCGCAAGAAGACCATGAGGGTCATCAGCACGATGCGTGGCGGCGCGGTGCGTTTGTTCGATGTCGAGGACGACACTTTGGCGATCGCTGAGGGCGTCGAGACGAGTTTGGCAGTACGCGAGCTGTTCGGGCTGCCGGTCTGGTCCTGCCTGACGGCGAACGGCATCAAAACGTTCGAGCCGCCTGCCGGTCTGCGCCGTCTTCACGTCTACGCGGACAACGACCGGAACGCGGTCGGACAGCTCGCTGCCTATGCCTTGCAGCAGCGTGCCTACAACGATGGGCTCACCGTCGATGTGCGCATCCCGGACGCTGCCGGCACCGACTGGCTCGACGAGCTGGGGGACCGGCAATGACTGGGGAATTTCCCCACTCAACCGCAGCCCTCGCGTGCGTGCGTGCGGGCACGCGTGTGCGTACGCGCAGGCACACGGCTAAGAGACACT
>DATMLO010000207.1:0-4250 GCA_035570495.1 Allostellaceae bacterium
TAGCTGTAATTTGATACTCGCCCTGCACGGTCACGAAGATCATGCGGCGTGGAGACGGATGCGGTGAATCGTCCAACCATGCGGTTGGAACACCTACCCAGAAGCTTCCCTCGCTTGCAAGAAAGGGAGCCGACAGAATGGCCGTCCTCATCCCTGGCGCGGAAAATCCTGCCTCTAACTGAACCGTCAAATCCTCGAAGCGAGAAACGCCCCCTTCATCAGTAAACAGGTGGGCGTAGCGAGCCTGCATGGTCACTTTTCCGTTTTGGTCACAGTCGGCTTCGCATCTACCAGCCGCTTTAGGTTCTCATCGAACACGACCTCGCCCTCGCTCTAAATCACAGCCTCCGCGCCAACGGGCAGGCGCCACATGACGCGGCGGTGGCCGTGATAGTCGTTGATCGCGAAATGCTGATAGCAGCGATTGTCCCAGATCGTCACCATGCCCTTTTCCCAGCGGATGCGGGCGGTGAACTCGGGCCGGGTGCAATGCGCCTGGAGGAACTGGACGAGCGGTTTTGACTCCTCGTCGGTCCAACCCTTGAAGCGGATCGTGTGGCGGGTCGAGACATAGAGCGCCTTCTTGCCGGTCTCGGGGTGGGTGCGCACGACCGGGTGCTCGGCCTCGATCTGGTCGGCCTGCGCGACGGTGTCCTTCATCTTCATGTATTTGTTTTCGGCGCGGTTGCCGCGCCCGCCATTCATCCGGGCGCTGTAGACGCCGGTGAGGCCGTCGAGCATCCGCTGCATCCCGGGCGATAGCGCCTCGTAGGCGAGATACTGGTTGGCGACCATCGTATCGCCGCCAAAGGGCGGCGCCTCGCGGCAATAGAGCATGGTGCCGATCGGCGGCTTGTCGAGATAGGTCGTGTCGGAATGCCAGGCGTTGCCGACATTCTCCTTCTGGTCGGGTTCCTTGCGCAGCTCGAAAATCTGCGGAAAGTCGGGCAGACCCTCGACAAAGGGATAAAAGGCCGGCTCGGCGAAATAGCGGGCGTAGCGCAACAAATCGGCGCCGCCGAGCTCCTGGTCGCGGATATAGATCGCGCAGTGGGCGAGGAAGGCGTCGTGGATTTCCGAGCGCTGCTGGTTGGAGAGCGGCTGGCGCAGATCGACGCCGGCGATCTCGGCGCCAAGCGCGCCGGCGATCGGCTTTACGGTGATCGTTTCGTAGCTCATCTGGTCTTCGCTCCCCGGGCACTTCCGTTTTGGCTGCTAATCGAGGTTGCCGGCGTGCCGATTGCATTTCGGGTCGGTGCCGTGCTCGGCGTAGCCGACGATGGTCTGGCCGCGCACGAAATAGTCGCGCTCGCAGACCGCAAAGCCCGGCTGCGCGCCACCCAGATAGAGCAGCACGACCGAGAGCGACGGCGGCGGCAGGCGCACGACACGGTCCGGCTTGCCATTGGCGTCGATAAGGTCCTGCATCGGCCGCTCGACCCATTGCGGACCCTCGCCGGACGGTTTGCGAGCCAAGTCGCACCCGGCAAGCAGGACCAGGATCGCCGCCACCGATAGCCATCGCGAATGCGTCATCTTGCCCTTCCGTTTTGCCGCACGGTAGCACAGAGTCGCGGGCAAAATGGAAGGGGAGGTCTGCGCGTGAAACGCAGCAGCGAGCGCTTTCTGACGACGCATACCGGCAGCCTGCCGCGCCCGGCCGACCTGGTGCAGATCATGTTCGCCAAGGAGGAGGGCATTCCGGTCGACGGCGCGGCGCTCGGCCGCCGCATCACGAGCGCGGTCGGCGACATCGTCGCGCGCCAGGAAAAAACCGGGATCGATATCGTCAATGACGGCGAGATGTCGAAGCCGAGCTACGCGACCTACATCAAGGACCGGCTCGACGGGTTTGGCGGCGAGAGCCGGCCGCTGGTCTACCAGGACCTTGTCGATTTCCCGGAGATGGCGCGCCGCGTTTTTGGCGATCCCGGCCGCTCACGCCGCAAGACACCAGGCTGCAACGGGCCGATCTCGGTGCGGGACCCCGCCGCGGCGGAGACCGACACGGCAAACCTCAAGGCGGCGTTGTCGGGCGCCCGGGCGGAGGAGGGGTTTCTCTCCGCCGCGTCGCCGGGGCTCATCTCGCTGTTTTTTCATAACAGCCACTACCCGAGCCATGCCGCCTATCTCGAGGCGATCGCCGAGGCGATGCGCCAGGAATATGAGGCGGTCGTCAACGCCGGCTATGTGCTGCAGCTCGATTGCCCCGACCTGGCGATGGGCCGCCACATCCAGAACGCGCATCTGACGACGGCGGAGTTTCGCAAGGCGGCGGGGCTGCACATCGAGGCGCTGAACCACGCGTTGCGCAACATTCCCGCCGAGCGCGCCCGCATCCATCTGTGCTGGGGCAATTACGAAGGGCCACATCATTGCGACGTGCCGCTCGCCGACATCATCGATGTGATCTTCACGGCAAAGCCGGCCGGCTTGTCGTTTGAGGCGGCGAACCCGCGCCACGCGCATGAGTGGACGCTGTTCGAGACGGTGAAATTGCCGGACGGCAAGGTGCTGATCCCCGGGGTCGTCGAGTCGAAGACCAATTTTATCGAGCACCCCGAGCTGATCGCGCAGCGCATCGGCCGTTACGCCACGCTGGTCGGCCGCGAGAATGTCATCGCCGGCAGCGATTGCGGCTACGGCACCTGGGTCGGCCAAGCCGCGGTCGATGCCGATATCGTCTGGGCCAAGCTCGCCGCGATGGCCGAGGGCGCGCGGCTGGCGTCGAAGGAGTTCTGGAAATGACGCCGCACAGCCGCCACCACGTCCTTCGAGACCTAGCGAGGCGCCTCAGGATGAGGGAGGTTTGTGGGCGGCATTAAAGCAAGTCTTCACCCTGAGGCTTTGCGCGGCAAAGCCTAGAGCGGCGGCGGTCCCATGCGCCGGCGGCCCATCAGCCCGCCGAGCAGGGCGACGACGAACAGCACAATGAAGACGACGAACAGGATGTGCGCGACGCTGGCGGCGGTCGCGGCGAGACCGCCGAAGCCGAGCGCGCCCGCGATGATCGCGATGATGAAAAAGACAAGGGCCCAATAAAGCATGGCGTCCTACCCGGGATGTTTCTAGGGCCGGAGATCTCAGCTCCCGGCAGTAGAGCGTACACGCGGGGAGCGACATGGTTCCCGCCGCGCGCTTGCGGGGCATCGCGCGCGAGCCTAGGCTCGGCCGACGATTAAGACGATTTCGGGAGGCGGCGATGATCAAGCTCAAGGGCATTGGCCACGTCAATTTGCGGGTCGGCGATGAGGCGATCTCGAAGGCGTTTTACCGCGACATTCTCGGTTTCCTGATCGCCGAGGAGGACCCGGAGCATGGCGGCGTCTTCATGACCCTGGGCGATAATTTTCACACGCTCGACATTCGCGGCCATGACAACCCGGCGAGCGCGCAGCGCCCGGTGCGCGGTCAGATCGGCCTCGGCCACATTGCCTTCGAGGTGCACAGCTACGCGACGCTGCGCGATGCGTATATGCATCTGGTGCGCAACGGCGTCGAAATCCTGCGCGCGACGAACCACGTCAACCAGCGCAGCTTTTATTTCGCCGACCCGGACGGGAACACGCTCGAAATCTATTACGAGCTGCCCCACGCGCTGGAGCTGTTCGCGGGCGGTCGCAGCGACGATGACGAGGCGCTGCCGGTCAGCGGGCCGGACGATCCGGTGCCGGCCTGGCTGGTCGAGGATTGGCCCGGCCCGGAGATGAAGGCGCGCATCGATGCGCTACAACGACAGAAGGTGCGGGTGGCGGAATAACGTTGCAAGACCGCCCTGCGTCCTTCGAGGCCTCGCTGCGCTCGGCGCCTCAGGATGAGGACAAGTTTTGGGATGGCATAAAGAAAGTTTCTCATCCTGAGGTGCTCGAGACGGCATTTGAAGCCGTTTCGAGCCTCGAAGGACGCGTGGTCCGTAATCCAGGAGCATGGCGATGAAAGACGGTTTCCGCGTCTACGACACTGACACGCATATCGACCCCGGCGCCGATGTGCTGGAGAAATATGTCGACCCGGCGTTTCGCGCCCGGCTGGACGACCTGGCGCCGTATCGGGCGAAGGTCAAATCACGCACCGTCGATGGGGGCGAGCGCACGACCTACCACTTCGAGCAGCGGCTTTACGAGCGCACGCTTGGCGAGGCGGCGGCGAGCCCCGGGTCGGGCGACGGCCGCGTCTGGCGCGGTAAAAGGCGGCCTAGCTTTGGCGTCATCGACGACCGCTCGGACAATCGCGTTCTCGACATGGACGAG
>DATMLO010000208.1:0-11305 GCA_035570495.1 Allostellaceae bacterium
ATCATCTTCGGGATCTATTTCAACGACGAGCGGGCGGCCTACCTCGATTATGTCCGGCCGGGCTTCCTCGTCGACCCTGTCGTCGTGATGGTCGCCAAGGGCAAAGCCTTCCCGTTTCGCAGCCGCCAGGACCTTGTGGGCAAGAAGGGCGTCACCAACGCCGGCGAGAGCTACGGCTCCGAATTCGACGGCTTCATCGCGCAGAAACTGACCGTCGCGCGTTCGAACGGGACCGAAGAAGCCCTCCAGGACCTCCTGTCGGGGAAGGCAGACTACATGATTGTCGGCCTCTATCCGGGCTTGGCCGCCGCCGCGAAGGCCGGGGTCAAGACCCGGATCGAGCCGCTGAAAACCCAGCTCCTGAAGGCCGATATGTTCATCGCCTTCTCGAAAAAGTCGCCGTGTGTCGGAGAAGCGAAGGCACTCGGCCGCAAGGTCGCCGCAATGCGCGCCGACGGCACCATCGACCGGATCCTCCAGGATGCGACCAAAGCGTGGGATGCCGCTCAAAAATGATTTGAGCTCTGGCCCCCTCACCCAACCCCGCCGGTCCGCAGCACGCGCTGGGCGATCGACCAGCGGTGCACCTCGCTGGGGCCGTCATAGATGCGGAACGGGCGCACCTCGCGGAAGATGCGGGCGACGATCGTGTCGTCGGTGATGCCGAGCCCGCCCAGTACCTGCATCGAGCGGTCGACGACGCGCCAGATCGCCTCGGAGCAGATCACCTTGGCCATGCTCGATTCGTGACGGCCGCGCTCGCCCTGGTCGAGCACCCAGGCGGTGTGCCAGATCGCGAGGCGGCAGGTGTGGATGTCCATCTCGTTGTCGGCGAGCATAAAGCCGACGCCTTCGTGTTCGCCGAGCAGCTTGCCGAAAGCGTGGCGGGTGCGGGCGTAGTCGGTGGCGATGTCATGGCAGCGCCGCGCGGCGCCGAGCCAACGCATGCAATGGGTGAGGCGTGCCGGGGCGAGCCGCGCCTGGGCATAGCGAAAGCCCTGCCCCACTTGGCCGAGTACCGCGGTCTCCGGCACGCGCAGCCCGTCGAGGCGGATCACCGCGTGGCCGCCGGCCATAAAGCCGTCGAGCGTGTCGAAGATGCGTTCGACATGGATGCCGGGTGCGTCCATCGGCGCCAAAAACATCGTCGCGCCGGCGGGGCCGAGCTCGTCGCTGTCGTTCTTCGCCATGATGATCGCGAACTTCGCGCCGACAGCGCCGGTGATCAGCCATTTGTCGCCGTCGATGACGAAATCGCCCTTGTTGCCGCCGGGATCGCGGCGCGCGTGGGTCAGCAGCATCGACGGGTCGGCGCCGGCGCCGGGCGCCGGCTCGGTCATCATAAAGCAGGAGCGGATGTCGCCGGCGGCGAGCGGGCGCAGGTATTCCTCCTTCTGCGCGTGCGTTCCGACCTGCTCAAGGAGGTGCATGTTGGCCTCGTCGGGCGCGAAGCAATTCATCGCGATCGGCCCGAGCGGCGAATAGCCGGCGGCCTCGAACACCACCGCCTTGCCGCGATGGTCGAGCCCAAGCCCGCCCCATTCCTGGCCGACATGGGGTGAGATGAGCCCGGCGCGCTTGCCGAGCGCCACCAGCTCGTGACGAAATTCCTCGGACGGGCCATGATGACCGAGGCGCGGATCGTTCTCGCGCGGGATCATCTCGTCGCGCACAAAGCTCTCGGTGCGCTCCTTGAGTTCGATCAGTTCGTCGGGGATCGCGAAATCCATCAAAAGCCTCCAACACGCCAATAGCCGGCGATAACCGGATGAAGCACACTCGCTTTGCCGGGTGCAACCAAACCGGTATTTTGCGCGTAGGGAACACTCCGCCGCGCTTTTAAAAGCCTGGATCACGTGACCGACTCGCCGCTGCTGCTTCAGGAATTGCTGCGCAAGACCGCCGCCGGCGATGCCGCGGCGTTCGCGACGCTTTACAAGCAGACCGCCGGTAAATTGTTTGGCGTCGCGATCCGTATCGCCGGGCGCGGCGAGGTCGCGGAAGACGCGCTGCAGGAATGCTTTGTGCTGGTCTGGCAGCGCGCCGCCGATTACGACCCGACGCGCGGCGCGGCGATGAGCTGGCTGATCGCCATCATGCGCAACTGCACGCTCGACCGGCTGCGCCGCCGCGCGAGACGCCCCGAAGGTTACGCGGCGGCAGAGAGTACGCTGAGCCGGCTCGTCGCGCCTGACACCGCGAGCAAGGGCGCCGAGATGCGCGCCCTCAAACATTGTCTCGGCGAACTCGAGGAACAGCCGCGCGAAGCGGTGGTGCTCGCCTATCTCTATGGCCTGACCCGCGAAGAGCTGGCGGAGCGGCTCGCGGTGCCGGTGGGGACGGTGAAAAGCTGGATCCGCCGCAGCCTCGAACGTCTGAGACGGTGCCTCGACCGATGAATTACGACAGCCCGGAACTGCGCGAACAGCTCGCCGCCGAGTACGTGCTCGGGACGATGCCGCTGCTGGTGCGGCGGCGCTTCGAGCGGCTGCTTGCTGATGACCCCGAGTTGCGTCGCGCGGTCGAGGATTGGAACGCGCGCTTCGACCCGATCGACTACGGCGCCACCGTGCTCGAGCCGCCAGCCCGCGTCTGGCGCGCCGTCGAGCGCGAGCTCGCGCTGCCGCGCGCCTCGGCGGCGCAGGCCGGCTGGCTCGGCTCGCTCGCCTTTTGGCGCGGCGCGACGCTGGCCGCGGCCGCGCTGGCCGCCGCGGCGGTCGTCTACGTCGGGGTCCGTCCGACCCCGGCTCCCCCGTCGGTCGTCGCTATCCTCAGCGACGACAAGGGCGAACCCGGCTGGATCGCGACGCGCAGCGGGCGCGGCGGTGATGTCGACATCGCGCCGATCCGTCAGGTGGCGCTCGACGCCACCCATGCCTTTGAGCTGTGGGCGATTGCCGATGGCAAGCCGCACGCGCTCGGCCTACTGACGCCGGAGCCGGGTCACTCGCTCGCGGTGCAGGCCGCGCTCGTACCGGAGCACGGGGTTCTGGCCGTCAGCCTCGAACCCGCGGGCGGCTCGCCGACCGGGCTGCCGACCGGCCCCGTCGAGTACAAGGGCGCGGTGCTACAGCGCGAATAATCCGCGTTCAATAAAACGTGACCAAAAATTCTCCGCTGTCGTGCATCCGCGCGCCCTGATCGCTGCGTAAGCGCGCCGACGAACCGCTGGCCCCCACTCCCCGAGGTCTGGCGACGTCGTCCGCAACGAGGGGATTCACGTCATGAAAATCAAATTGCTCGCAAGCGCCGCCGTATTCGTCATGGGGCTTGGCGCCGCCGCGATGGCGGTGACCGACCCGATGGTCGGCGGCGCCGCGATGTTCCCGACCAAGAACATCGTCGAGAATGCGGTGAACTCGAAGGACCACACAACGCTCGTCGCCGCGGTCAAGGCCGCCGGCCTTGTCGACACGCTTGAAGGCGCCGGGCCTTTCACGGTCTTCGCGCCGACCAACGAGGCGTTCGCCGCGCTGCCCGCCGGCACGGTCGACAATCTGCTCAAGCCCGAGAACAAGGGCATGCTGACCCAGGTACTGACCTATCACGTCGTCCCCGGCCGTTATGACCGGATGGCGATCGAAGCCGGGATCAAGACCGCGCCCGGCGGCAAGCTGATGCTGAAGACCGCCGAGGGCGAGACGCTGACGCTCGCCGAAGGCAACGGCGGCGTCTGGGTCACCGACCAGAAGGGCAACACCGCCCGCGTCACCATTCCCGACGTCTATCAGAGCAATGGCGTCATCATGGTCGTCGACAAGGTGCTGATGCCCTAGGCGACCGGTATTACGCACCTTGGCACGAAGACCCCCGGGCTCTGCCCGGGGGTTTTTGCTAGCGGATGCGCCGGCGTTTACGCTCGCGCATCGCGATGTAGAGGCCTGAGGCGATGATGATGAGCGCCCCAACCCAGGTCAGCGCGTCGGGGAAATTGCCAAAGATGACATAGCCGAGCGTCGCGGTGCCGATCAGCTCGACATAGCCCAGCGGCGCGATCACCGAGGCGGGTGCCGCCTGAAACGCCTTGATCACGAGGAAATGGCCGAGCCCGCCGAGGCAGCCCAGCGCCAGCAGCATCGCCAGATCGTCGAGGCTCTTGGGCGTGACCCAGATGAACGGCAACGCCAGTGTGGTGCCGAGCGACCCCAGCAGCGCGGCGAAGATGATCCCTGTCGCCGGGCTGTCATGCGCCATCACAAAGCGCGTCGCGATCTGGTAGAGCGCATAGGCGAGCGCGGAGGCGAGGAGCAGCAGCACCGCCGGGTTGTGCAGCCCGCTGCCGGGCCGGATGATCAGCAGCGCCCCGACAAAGCCGACACAGACCGCGCTCCAGCGCCGCCAGCCGACTTGCTCGCGCAACAGCGGCACCGACAGCGCCGTGACGATCAAGGGCGAGGTGAAGCCGATCGCCGAGGCGGTGGCGAGCGGCACCTTGCCGATCGCCAGCACGAAGACGGAATTGCTCGCAAGCATCAGCGCCGAACGGCCCAATTGCACGACGGGTCGCCGCGTCGCGATAAGCCGCCTGCCGTATTGCGGCAGGAAGATAACGAGCATGACGATGAGGTGGCCGGTGAACCGCGCCCAGACGATCTCGAACACCGGATAGCGCGCGGTGAGGAGCTTCATCATCGCGTTCATCAGCGGAAACATCGCCACGCCGGCGCACATCAGGAGGATGCCGCGCAGCGCGTCAGGCTGCCGCCGCGCGGGTTGCCCGGCTCGCGCCTCGCCTTCGGACGACTCTTCGGCAGCGCTCAGAGGAAGCCGCGCATCTTCGTGGCGGTGGCGCTGGCCGCGCTTTGCAGGAAGGCGAGGTCGCTGCCCGGCAACACCAGCCGCACGCCCATCTTGATGTAGCGCTGCAACAGCGCCTCGTCAGAAATGCCTCCGACCCCGGCATGCTTGCCGTGCTTTTTGCAGGCGTCGACCACGGTCTGATAGGCGGCGACGATGCGCTCGTCGCCAAAGCCGCCAGGGATTCCGAGTTCCATCGCCAGGTCGTTGGTGCCGATCAGCAGCGAATCGATCCCCGGCACCGCGGCGATGGCGTCGGCGTTCGCGATTGCCAGCGGCGTCTCCAGCATCACGATGACCATCGTTGCCGCGTTGATCGCGGCGCAGGTCTCGCCGAGCGGATGCTTCTCATAGTTGAGATGCGGTAGCCCGCCGGCGACCGAGCGGTGGCCGTGCGGCGGATAGTGCAGCGCCGCGGATATGGCTTTCGCCTCTTCCGGCGTGTCGACATGCGGCATAACGATGCCGAGCGCGCCGCCGTCGAGCACCCGCGTCGCCATCCATGTTTGCCGCGCCGGCACGCGGACGATCGGCGCGATCCCGACTCCGAGTGCGGCGACGGAAATCTGCACCGCCATGTCGAGGTCCATCGAATTGTGCTCGAGGTCGAGGAACAGCCAGTCATAGCCGCAGGCCTTCATGGCCGGCGCGATATCGACGGTGCGCGCCTGGCGCAGGATGACGCCGAGCGCTAGCTCGCCCGCCGCGAGCCTATCCTTCGCCGCGTTGTGCACGACTGCCGGCATGATTCACTCCCCGAGATAATGAAATCGGGGTGAGTCTAGCCTGTTCGCGACGTGACGGAAATGCGGCGCGCCGGCCTAGATTTCACGACCGCTCCGGTCGAACAGCACGGAGATGGCGATGATCTTGTCGATCGTCTCGCCGTCGCTCGCCAGCGGCGCGAGGCAATTTTCGACGATGCGGTGGTTGGGGTCGCGGTCCCACAGGGTCTGACCGCGGCGCCAGGTGGGCTGCTTGGTCTCGAGGATGAAGCGGTAGCGGTTGCGCAGATTGGGGTTGCGCAGCGATTCGGGCTGCGCTTCATCGAGCCACATCCCGGTGAGCTCGCGCCCGACCGAACGCGTGATGTCGGTGCCGACAAGGCGATAGCGAAAGCGCAGCGGCTCATCGAACACGTCGATGATCCACAGCCGCGACAGCAGCGGCACGATCGCCTCGGGAGTGATGTGCTGCCGCCCGGGCAAGCGGCCAGACGGGGCGACGCTGACCCAGTAGTCGTAAAACTGGCGGACGAGCGGGTGCCACGACGAACGATCATCGGGGATGCGGTGGCCCGTCCAGATACCGTAATCCACCGCCGACGGCAGGGCGCCCGGCGACGGGAATTGCGAGACCGACGGATCCATTACCATGGCGTCAAGGGTACGTCGGAAGTGGTTAGCACAAGGTTGATCGCGCTTTGGCTGCTTAACCATCTCGACGGCCGATCCGTCACAACCCAAGATCGCCGCTCGACCACCTGACTTGGAAGGGCCTCGACCGACATGCGACCGTTAAAGCCCTGGCATATCGCTCATCTGGAGAATAGTTCCGCGGGCGCGCGCATCGCGGATCATGTCGCGGCCTTTATCGGCTCGTGGCAGTTCATCATTA
Source organism: Allostellaceae bacterium (assembly GCA_035570495.1). Taxonomy (GTDB): domain Bacteria; phylum Pseudomonadota; class Alphaproteobacteria; order ATCC43930; family CGMCC-115725; genus DATARH01. The sequence continues at coordinate 6,415 of DATMLO010000208.1, forward strand.
TCCAGAGCGTTATTTTTCTGATTTGGGTCATCGTTAATACGCTCTGGCTGTTTACCCGCTACCAGTTCGACCCCTATCCCTTCATCCTGTTCAATCTGTTCATGTCGGCGGAAGCGGCCTATAGCTCGCCGCTGATCCTGATGAGCCAGAACCGGCAGACCGAGCGCGATCGCGTGCAGGCGCAACACGATTACGATACGAATGTCGCGGCCAAGGAGGAGATCGAGACGATCCTCAGCGAGCTCGGCCGCATCGAGATCGAAAAGCTCGACAGGATCCTCGCGCTGCTGCAAGAGCCGGCGTCAGTCAAAGGGGAAAGCTGATGGATTTTGACCTGTCGCCAAAGACCGAAGGGCTCATGGCGCGGCTCCAGTCGTTTATGGACCGCGAGGTCTATCCGGCGGAGACGGTGTTCGAGCGGCAGCTCGCCGAAGCGCCGTCGCGCTGGCAGATCCCGCCGATCATGGAGGAGCTCAAGGCGAAGGCCAAAGCCGAGGACTTGTGGAACCTGTTCCTCCCGGAAAGCGCGCTCGGCGCGGGGCTCACAAATCTCGAATACGCGCCGCTGTGCGAGATCATGGGGCGCTCGCCGATCGCGCCGGAGGTGTTCAACTGCTCGGCGCCCGACACCGGTAATATGGAGACGCTGGTGCGCTACGCGACGCCCGCGCAACAGGAGCAATGGCTGAAGCCGTTGCTGGCTGGCGAAATCCGTTCGTCCTTCGCGATGACCGAGCCCGCCGTTGCATCGTCCGACGCGACCAATATCGAGGCGCGCATCGAGCGCGATGGCAATCAGGGCTACCTGATCAACGCGCGCAAATGGTGGACCAGCGGCGCGATGGACCCGCGCTGCAAGATTTTCATCCTGATGGGCAAGACCGACCCCAACGCGCCGCGCCACGCGCAGCAATCGATGATCCTGGTGCCGCGCGATACACGGGGTGTGCGCGTGGTGCGGCCGTTGACCGTGTTCGGTTATGACGACGCGCCGCACGGCCACGCCGAGGTCGAGTTCAAGGATGTGCGCGTGCCGGCCGAGAACATCCTCTTGGGCGAGGGGCGCGGCTTTGAGATCGCGCAGGGCCGGCTCGGGCCGGGGCGCATCCATCATTGCATGCGGATGATCGGGCTCGCCGAGCGCTCGCTCGAGGCGATGGTCGCGCGGGTCAAGAGCCGGGTGGCGTTTGGCCGGCCGCTCGCTGACCAGGGGGTGATCCGCGAATGGATCGCCGACTCGCGGATGGAGATCGAGCAGGCACGGTTATTGACCTTGAAGGCCGCGCATATGATGGACACAGTCGGCAACAAGGTGGCGCAGGCCGAGATCGCGATGATCAAGGTGCTGGCGCCGAAAATGCTGCTGGCGGTGATCGACCGGGCGATCCAGGCGCATGGCGGGGCGGGGGTCAGCCAGGATTTCGGCCTCGCCTATGCCTGGGCGCGGTCGCGGATCATGCGCATCGTCGACGGGCCGGACGAGGTTCATCGCCGGGCGATCGCGCGGATCGAGCTGCGGAAGTGACGGCTGGATTGGCCGGGTGCGTCCTTCGAGACGCGCCTGGCGGCGCTCCTCAGGATGACGGTTGTTCTTTATGCCGTCTGTCGTCCCTCGTCATCCTGAGGAGGGAGCGAAGCGACCGTCTCGAAGGACGCTAGGTGACCGTGCAACCGAATACCGTGCTGGAAGCGGCCGAGCTGATTGCCGAGCGGCCGGACGAGCGGCTCGACACCAGCCGGCTCGAGCCGTATCTGCGCGCCCATCTTCCGGGCGTCGATGGACCATTGTCGGTCGCGCAGTTTCATGGCGGCAAGGCCAACCTCACCTACAGGCTGCGCTTCGGCGCGCAGGAATATGTGCTGCGCCGCCCGCCGCTTGGGCCGATCCCGCCCGGCGCGCATGACATGCGCCGCGAGCATCGCGTGCTTTCGGTCCTGCATCAGAGGTTTCCGCTGGCGCCGCGGAGTCTGCTCTTGTGCGAGGACGAAAGCATCATTGGCGCGGTGTTTATCGTCGAAGAGCGGCGGCGCGGTTTTGTGATTCGCGACGATATCCCGGACGAATTCGCCGATCGGCCTGAGCTCAATCGCCGCATCGGCTTTGCGCTGGTCGACGCACTCGCCGATTTGCATTCGGTCGACACGGCCGCGATCGGTCTCGACGGGCTCGGCCGGGTCGAAGGCTTTCTCGAACGCCAGCTGTCGGGCTGGACGCGGCGCTGGGAAGGATCGCTCGGCGGGCCGGAAGAGGATGCGTCTCGCCGCACGATGGCGCCGGTGCTGGACTGGCTGGCGCGCTACCTGCCCGAAGAGCGCGCCGGCGCGCTCTTGCACAACGATTTCCGCCTCGATAATTGCCTGCTCGACGCGGTGGACCCGGCGCGCATCGCCGCAGTGCTCGACTGGGACATGTGCACCCAGGGCGACCCGCTCGCCGATCTCGGCTATGTGCTGAATTATTGGGTCGAGCCGGGTGACGATCCGGCGTGGCGCGAGATCGCGTCGATGCCGACCTGGCGCGACGGTTTCCCGACCCGCGCCGAAGCGATCGCGCGTTACGGCGCCCGCACCGGCAGCGATGTCGGCGAAATCCTCTGGTACCAGGTGTTCGCCGCGTTCAAGCTCGCCGTCATCATCCAGCAGATCTACATCCGCTATGTGCGCGGCCAAACCCAGGACGCGCGCTTCGCCAATTACTGGCGGCGCGTGCTTGGTCTTGCCAACAAGGCGCAGGTGCTGATCGGCTAGGCGGCGATCTTCGGCTCGGAGACGCAGCTGTTGAACGCGCCAAAGGCGAGATGCGTCAGCGAATTCTCCTTGACCCCGACCGGGATAAAGGCGGCGCGATAAAGCTCGGTCTTGCCATCGGGCCGGGCGATCTCGCCTTCCAGGCGAACTGCCTGGCGCTGATTATGCGCTTCGCCACAGCCCTGCATGAAGACGCTCGACAGATGGCGCGGTAGCTGACGGACCATCGGCACGTGCGGCGTGCCCTTCTGCGGCAAATCGAGGAGCTTCGCGAAGTCGGAGCCGTAAAGCAGCAGCGAGGAATTCTCGACCACCGGATCGACGGCGATCACGAAGCGATGCGACCAACCGGAGCTGTTGATCTCGCCGAGATCGAGCGCGGCCACGGTCGCATTGCGGCCGAGCTGCTCGATCTTTTTCTCCCAATATCGGATCGCGCGCTCGGACTCGCGGCGCTCGCGGCCGGACAGCTGTTCCAATTCAGGTTCGCGCGAGTCATTCGATGACATGACCGGCGCGTCGGTGATCGACATCTGGTCCCCCAACCTCATGCGACTACGAACGACAATGGCAAACGTGGTAAACGACTATGCTTAAATTTCCGTGAAGATTCGCCGCCGTGTCCAGCTTGGAGGCGAGCCGGACGCCGACAAAGATGGTTAATGCGCCCAGGCGTGGTTTTCTCAGCTAACTCGCCCGGGCTCCGAGCGCCGCGAGACGCCGTTGCGCATCCATGACGTCGACCTGTGTCGCGGCGCCGGCGGGTTTAAGCGCGAAATCGAATTCCGCGGTCAGCACGGGACCGGCGATGCCGAGCTTGGTGGCTTCCGGCGGCGGCGTCTCGTGGCGCGCGAAATCGCAGATCAGCGAGTCCTTGACCGCGAATACCGCGTCGCTTTCGAGATACGGATCGCTGCGGTCGAAGATATGCGTCGTCACCGGCTCGTAGCCGTCGGCCATCACCACGAAATGGATGTGCGCCGGGCGCATCGGGTGCCGGCCGGTCGCCTTGAGCATCGCGCCGACCGGCCCGTCGGACGGGATCGGATAGTTGACCGGCCGCACCGTACGGATCAGATAGCGGCCCTCGCCATCGGTGTGGAACTTGCCGCGCATATGCAGCTCGTTCGGGTTGCTGTCCTGCGAATCGTAGAGGCCATTCGACTGCGTCTGCCAGACATCGAGCAATGCGCCCGCGATCGGCTTGCCGCCGAGGTCGAGCACCCGGCCGCTGACCAGGGTCGGGATGCCCGCCGTGTCGCGGTGCGCGATGTTGCCGCCCGGCGGCAGATCAGCCGAGCCGAGCCGGTGAAATGGCCCGAACACGGTCGATTCGGTCGCGCCCTCGGGCTTCCGGTGACCGATCAGATCGACGACCATCGACACGCCGAGCGTATCGGAGAAGAGGATGAATTCCTGGCGCTTGTCGCTGCACATCTTGCCGGCTTCGGTCAGGATTTCGATCGCCTGAAACCATTCGGCCTCGGTCAGCTCTACGTCCTTGACGAAGGCGTGCATGTGCTTGATGAGCGCCAGCATGATCTGCTTGAGGCGCAAATCGGGCGTTGCTTCGAAGCGCGCCAGCACGGCGGCGGTGATGTCGTCCTCGGTGGTGCTGCGCCTTACGTTATTTTCGCCATCTGGCATCGCCGCCTCCCTTGCTAAAGGCGGCGCAGCTTAGAGTAATTTACCCATCAGAGTAAGCGAGGGCACATGGCCGATTTGCGGGTGAAAAGCGAGATTGCGGGTTCGGTGTGGAAGATCGAGGTCGCGGTTGGCGACAGTGTCGGCGCGGAGGACGCGCTGATCATTCTCGAATCGATGAAGATGGAGATTCCGCTGCTCGCGCCGCGCGCCGGGATCGTCAAAGAGATCCTGGTCGCCGAGGGCGAGCCGATCGCCGAGGGCGATGTCGCGGTGGTGCTGGGCTAGAAGGGAGCCTTTTGGGAGAGGGGGCGCCAACCGCTACCGGGAACAGCGGAACGAGCTGATCTGGTCGTTCCAATGATCGCCGACATAGGCGTATTCGCCTGGGCCGAGGCGCAGGACCTCGCCACGGTAATCGGCGTCCCAATAAAACTCCCAGTACCCGCTCAATACGCGGATCGACGAGATCTGGTCGTTCCAATGCTGGCCGACATAG
>DATMLO010000209.1:0-15231 GCA_035570495.1 Allostellaceae bacterium
ATCGCATCGTCGAGGGCGACCGGCTCGACCTCGAAGCCGATCTCGATCTGGCGATGCAGTCGCATTCGCCGCTCGACATCATCAACGAGCATCTGCTCGGCGGGATGAAGACGGTTGGCGAATTGTTCGGCGCCGGCAAGATGCAGCTGCCCTTCGTGCTGCAATCGGCGGAGACGATGAAAACCGCGGTCAAATACCTCGAACCGCACATGGAGCGGGTCGAGGGCCAGGAAAAGGGCACGGTGGTGCTTGCGACGGTGCGTGGCGATGTCCACGACATCGGCAAGAACCTCGTCGACATCATCCTCACCAATAACGGCTACCGGGTCGTCAATCTCGGCATCAAGCAGCCGATCGGTGTGATCGTCGAGGCGGCCAAGGAGCACCACGCGCACGCGATCGGCATGTCGGGGCTGCTCGTCAAATCGACCGTGGTGATGCGCGAAAATCTCCAAGAGATGAGCCGCATGGGGCTCGATGTGCCGGTGATGCTCGGCGGCGCCGCGCTCACCCGCCGCTATGTCGAGGAGGATTGCGTCCAGGCCTACGATTCCGGCCGCGTCGCCTATGCCCGCGACGCGTTTGACGGCCTCGCGCTGATGGATCGCATCGTCAGCCGTGATAACGAAAGCAACGGCTTTGATGCCTATCTCGCCGAGGTGCAGGAGAAGAATCGCGGCCGGCCGAAGAACGAGAGCCGCAAGCTCGGCCGCGCCGCCGACCCGCGGCCGCAGCGCCCGATCGACCTTGAGGAAATCCGCATCCGCCGCGCCGAGCTGACGGCCGGGATCAAGCCACCGATCCCGCCGTTCTGGGGGCGGCGAGTCCTCGAGCGCGTGCCGGTCAAGACCATCGCGGCCTACCTCAACGAACGCATGCTTTACCAATTCCAGTGGGGCTTCCGGAAGGACGGGCGCAGCCTCGACGACTACAAGAAATGGGCGCGCACGGAGTTGCGCCCGGTGTTGTCACGGGTCATGGACCAGGCGATCCGCGAGAAGATCCTCGAGCCGCAGGCCTGCTACGGCTTTTGGAAATGCGCCGCGCAGGGCAACGCGGTCGTGCTGTTCGACGAGACCGGCCGCAACGAGGTCGGGCGCTTCGATTTCCCGCGCCAGAACAAGCGCGACGGGCTCTGCATCGCCGATTTCTTCCGCGACATCGACAACCCCGAGCGGGATGTGATCGGCCTCCAGGTGGTGACCATGGGTCGACGCGCCTCGGAAGCGGCGCGCGAATGGTTCGCCGCCGACCGCTACCAGGACTATCTCTATCTGCACGGGCTCTCGGTCGAGATGGCCGAGGCCTTCGCCGAATACGTCCATAAGCGCATCCGCGGCGAGCTTGGCTTCGCCGCCGAGGAGGCGCGCGACCACGACGAGATGCTGGCGCAGGGCTACCGCGGCAGCCGCTATTCCTTTGGCTACCCCGCCTGCCCCAACCTCGCCGACCAGGCACAGCTCCTCAAGCTGCTCGACGCCGAGGCGATCGGCATCGCGCTCACCGACGAGGATCAGCTCGACCCCGAGCAATCGACCTCGGCCATCGTCGTCCATCACCCGCAAGCGAAATACTTTTCGGTGTAATCTCCCTCTGTCCTGGGTGGCAGCCGGAGGGGAGAGACGATGGACGAGCGCGCATTCTCGGCGGCGGTCGCGGAGTTCGAGGCGGCGCTCGACCGCGGCGAATACTTTCCCGAAGCGTGGTTCGACCGGCTGTCGCTCGATGACGCATACCGTCTGCAGCTGGCGCTGATCGACGGGCGCGGCGACAAGCGCATCGGCTGGAAGGTTGGACTCACCTCGCGCGCCATTCAGCAGCAGTTCGAGGTGCACGAGCCGGTGTTCGGCTGCCTCCTCGCCGACGGCAAGCTTGGTTCAGGCCATGTCTTCCGCCGCGACGAGCTGATCGCGCCGGGTTTCGAGAACGAATTGTGCATCGTCATGGGCGGCGACCTCGCGCCCGACGCGACCCCAGCCGATGTCGCCGCCGCGGTCGCCCGGGTGCACCCGGCCTTCGAGATCATCGAGACGCGCGGCGACCTGACGCGTCAGCTTGCCCTCGCGCTCGCCGACAACGCGCAGCAGAAGGGTTTTGTGCTCGGCCCCGCCGTCGAACGCGCGGCGCTGCCCGAACTCGACAAGGTGATGGTTAGCGTGCGGATCAACAATGTCGAAGTCGCCACCGGCGACGGCAGCGCCGTGTTGGGGCACCCCTATAATTCAGTGGCATGGCTCGCCGCCAAGCTCGCACAATTCGGCGAACGGGTGAAAGCCGGCGACTGGATCATGAGCGGTTCGTTCACCCGGCAATTCCCGCTGGCCAAAGGCGACCGCATCGCGGCCCAATTCGCCGGCATCGGCACGGTGACGGCCAGCGCGGTTTGACCGGTTAGCGCGGCAGGGTCGTCTTTCCCATCAGGAATTCGTCGATCGCGCGGGCGCATTGCCGGCCTTCGCGGATCGCCCAGACGACCAGCGATTGGCCGCGCCGCATGTCGCCGGCGGCAAACACCTTCGGTACGCTGGTCTTGTAATCGACGGTGTTGGCCTGCACGTTGCCGCGCGGATCGAGCGCGACCCCCGCCTGCTCGACCATCCCCTGCCGGCGTGGCCCCAGAAACCCCATCGCCAGCAGCACCAGATCGGCCTTCAGCTCGAATTCGCTGCCGGGCATTTCCTGCATCACCCAGCGACCATCCTGCTGCGCCCAATCGACCCGGACGCATTCCAGCGCCTCGATCTTGCGCCCCTCGCCACGCGCGCGCTTGGTGAGCACCGCGAAGTCGCGCTCGCAGCCCTCCTCCTGCGACGACGAGGTGCGCATCTTGAGCGGCCAATCGGGCCAGGTCAGCGCCTTGTTCTCCTGGTCGGGCGGCCGCGGCAGGATTTCGAGCTGGGTGATCGACGCCGCGCCCTGTCGCGTCGAAGTGCCGATACAGTCCGACCCGGTGTCGCCGCCGCCGATCACCACGACATGCCTATCCTTGGCGGAGATCGTGCCGCCCGGCGCGGCCTTTGGCTCGGCGTCGCCGGCGTTGCGCTTGTTCTGCTGTGGCAGGAAATCCATCGCGTAATGAATGCCAGCGAGATCGCGGCCGGGCACTTCGAGGTCGCGCGGCCATTCGGCGCCGCCGGTCATCGCGACCGCGTCAAAATCGGCGAGCAGCTCTTCCACGCTGACCTGCACGCCGATCTCGGTCGACGGGCGGAACTCAACCCCTTCGGCCGTCATCTGCGTCATGCGGCGGTCGATCAGGTGCTTTTCCATCTTGAAGTCGGGGATGCCGTAGCGCAGCAACCCGCCGACCCTATCATTCTTCTCGAACAAGGTGACGGCGTGGCCGGCGCGCGCGAGCTGCTGCGCGCAAGCCATGCCAGCCGGCCCTGACCCGACCACCGCGACCTTCCTGCCGGTCTTCTTCGCCGGAACGAGCGGGACGATCCAGCCCTCTTTCCAGCCACGGTCGACGATCGCGCATTCGATGGTTTTGATGGTAACCGGGTTCTCGTCGATGTTGAGCGTACACGACGCCTCGCACGGCGCCGGGCAAATGCGGCCGGTGAATTCCGGGAAATTATTGGTCGAATGGAGGACGGTCAGCGCGTTGCGCCACTGGTCGCGGTAAACGAGGTTGTTCCAGTCCGGGATGATGTTGTTGACCGGACAACCGTCATGACAGAACGGGATGCCGCAATCCATGCAGCGCGAGGCCTGCCCGCGCAGCATCTCCTCGGGCAGCGGTTGGAGGAACTCCTGCCATGTGCGGACCCGTTCCGCCACCTTCTCGTAGTGGCGGTCCTCGCGCTCAACCTCGAGGAAACCGGTCGGCTTGCCCATCAACCCGCCCTTTTCCAGTCGGCCTTTCCCATGGGAGCAGACTGGTCATAGATACTGACTTATCTCAATCTTGCCTCATGCGAGCATAGACATCAACGTCCCTGCTCACGCAAGAGGCATGCCTATTCGGTGGCCGCGCTCGCGCAAGGGCCGAAATGGCGTGAAACGCATCGATATCGGTGCGTTTCGCCTGTTATTGCAGAGAATTTACAGGCGGCGTGCCCTCTAGCGGGGGTCGCGAACGCCCCAAGTGGACCACAAGATGGCGCTGCGGCCGACGTATTTCAAGAACAAAAGAGGAACTTCGTTCACTGTTGGCAACCCCAATCGTCATTCCGGGGCGGAGTACAGGCCGAACCGAAATCCAGGAACACGGATGGCCCAAGCCCTGCTTGCGCCGGTGTGCGTGGGTTCTCGCTTTCGCGGGAGTGACAGCCGGGACGATTATTCCGCAGCCGCGGCTGGCGCCGCTTCGGCCTCGGCCTTCAGCTCGAGCAGCGCGCGCCGGTAATCCCGTGGCATCACCTTGACGAAGGCGGGGAGCGTGTTGTCCCAGTCCTCAAGCAACTGGCGGGCTCGTTTGCTGCCGGTCAAGAGGTGGTGCCGCTCGATGAGGATGCGCAGCCGCACCGCGTCGTGGCGCAGCAAGTCGCCCATGCCGTTGTCGTAGACATCGACCGGGCGCTGGCGCGGGCGGCCCTCATCTTCGCTGTCGTCGGGGGCGATGTTTTCGAGGTCGACTCCGGCCTTGTTGCAGAGGCTCGCGAACTTGCCCTTCGGGTCCCAGACATAAGCTATGCCGCCCGACATGCCGGCCGCGAAGTTGCGCCCGGTGTCGCCGAGCACAACGGTGATCCCGCCGGTCATGTATTCGCAGCCATGATCGCCGGTGCCCTCAACGACGGCGATGGCGCCCGAATTTCTGACCGCGAAACGCTCACCGGCCACGCCCTCGAAATAGGCTTCGCCGGCGATCGCGCCGTAAAGCACGGTGTTGCCGATGATGATGTTCTCGGTCGGCTCGCGCGTCGCCTGCGGCGGCTGCCGCACGATGAGCTTGCCGCCCGAGAGGCCCTTGCCGACATAGTCGTTGGCGTCGCCGATCAGCTCGACGGTCACGCCATGCGCGAGGAACGCGCCAAAGCTCTGCCCGGCGTTGCCGGCGAACTTCGCCCAGATCGTGTCGTCAGGCAGGCCGTCATGGCCGTAGCGCTGCGCCACCTCGCCCGACAGCATCGCGCCGACCGTGCGATGGACGTTGCGGATCGGCTTTTCGATGCGCACCAGCTCGCCCTTGTCGAGCGCGGCCTTTGACTCGGCGATGAGCTCCTGGTCGAGCGCCTTATCAAGATGATGGTTCTGGCTCTCGCAATGATGGATCGCCACCCCGGGCGCCGCCGGCTCCTGGTAGAGGATGCGCGACAGGTCGACCCCACGCGCCTTCCAGTGATGCACCGCGCGCACCATGTCGAGCCGGTCGACCCGGCCGACCATCTCGCTGACGGTGCGGAAGCCGAGCTCGGCCATCAGCTCACGCACTTCCTCGGCGACGAAGAAGAAGAAATTGATGACGTGCTCGGGCTGACCGGTGAAGCGGGCGCGCAGCACCGGGTCTTGCGTCGCGATGCCGACCGGGCAGGTGTTGAGATGGCATTTGCGCATCATCACGCAGCCGGCAGCGATCAGCGGCGCGGTCGCGAAGCCGAACTCGTCGGCGCCGAGCAGCGCGCCGACCACGACATCGCGCCCGGTGCGCAACCCGCCATCGACCTGCACCGCGATGCGGCCGCGCAAGCCATTGCGCACCAGGGTCTGCTGGGTCTCGGCGAGGCCGATCTCCCAGGGCGAGCCGGCATGGGTCAGCGAGGTCAGTGGGCTCGCGCCGGTGCCGCCCTCGTACCCGGCGATCGTCACATGATCAGCGCGCGCCTTAGAGACACCGGCGGCGACCGTACCGACCCCGACCTCCGACACCAGCTTCACCGACACCGCCGCCTTGGGGTTGGCGTTTTTGAGGTCGTGAATCAGCTGCGCCAGGTCTTCGATCGAGTAGATGTCGTGATGCGGCGGCGGCGAGATGAGGCCGACACCGGGCGTCGAATGACGAACCTTGGCAATAGCCTTGTCGACCTTGTGGCCCGGGAGCTGGCCGCCTTCGCCGGGCTTGGCGCCCTGCGCCATCTTGATCTGCAGCACATCGGCGTTGACGAGATATTCGGTCGTGACGCCAAAGCGGCCGGAGGCAACCTGCTTGATCGCCGAGCGCTTTGAATCGCCATTGGGCAGCGGCTTGAAGCGCTCGGCTTCCTCGCCGCCCTCGCCGGTGTTCGACTTGCCACCGATGCGGTTCATCGCGATGGCGAGCGTGGTGTGCGCCTCGCGGCTGATCGAGCCAAAGCTCATCGCGCCGGTCGCGAAGCGCTTGACGATCTCCGAAGCCGGCTCGACCTCGTCGAGCGGCACGCTCTGACCGGGCTTGAACTTCATCAGCCCGCGGATCGTGAGGAGCCGTTCCGACTGGTCGTTGATGATGTTCGCGAAGGTCTTGTAGTCGGCCAGCGAGTTGCCGCGCACCGCATGCTGCAGCCTGCCGATCGTCTGCGGCGTCCAGGCATGCGCCTCGCCACGTAGCCGGAAGGCGTAATCGCCGCCGACATCCAGCATTTCCTTGTAGATCGGGTCTTCGCCATAGGCCTGCGCGTGGCGCACCAGCGCTTCGCTGGCGACGGCGAAGAGATCGGAACCCTCGATGGTCGTCGCAGTGCCGGTGAAATACTTGTCGACAAACGAACTTTCGAGCCCGACCGCGTCGAAGATCTGGGCGCCGCAATAGGACTGGTAGGTCGAGATGCCCATCTTGGACATGACCTTGAGGAGCCCCTTGCCGACAGCCTTCAAGTAGTTCTTCTGCACGTCGTAGGCGCTGAGGGCGAGCCCGGTCTCGGTGCGGATTTGTTCGAGCGTCGCGAAGGCGAGATAGGGGTTGATCGCCTCGGCGCCATAGCCGGCGAGCACGCAGAAATCATGCACCTGCAGCGCGTCGCCGGTCTCGACGACAATGCCGGTCTTGGTGCGCAGCCCTTCGCGGATCAGGTGATGATGCACCGCCGAGGTCGCCAGCAGCGCCGGGATCGGCGCGCGCTCGGCCGAGGTCGCGCGGTCGGACAGGATCAGGATGTTGTGCCCGGCGAGCACCGCCTCGGTCGCCGCATGGCACAGCTTTTCGAGTGCCGGCTCGACCCCAGCCGCGCCTTCCACCGCCGGCCAGGTGATGTCGAGCGTATCCGTCTTGAATTTTCCGTCCGCCAGCTTTTCGATGTTGCGGATCTTGTCGAGATCGCCGTCGGTCAGCACCGGCTGCGAGACTTCGAGCCGGTGATGCGTGCCGACCTCGTGGCCGAGCAGGTTCGGCCGCGGCCCGATCATCGACACCAGCGACATCACCAACTCCTCGCGGATCGGATCGATCGGCGGGTTGGTGACCTGCGCGAAGTTCTGCTTGAAGTAGTTGTAGAGCACCTTCGGCTTGTTGGAGAACGCCGCGATCGGCGTGTCGGTGCCCATCGAGCCGAGTGGATCGTCGCCATCCTTGGCCATCGGCTCGAGGAAGAACTGCAGGTCTTCCTGTGTGTAGCCGAACACTTGCTGCAGCGCGAGCCGGGTCGAGGGATCATTGGTGCGCGGCGGGGTGGTGTTCTCCGCCGGCTCGGGCAGCTCGGCGACCTTGTACTGGGTCTCCTTGAGCCACGCCTCATAAGGATGCTCGGCGGCGAGCTTCGCCTTGATCTCGTCGTCGCCGATGATGCGGCCCTCTTCGAGGTCGATCAGCAGCATCTTGCCGGGCTGCAACCGCCATTTGCGGGTGATGCGCTCTTCCGGCACCGGCAGCACGCCGGACTCGGAGGCCATGATGACGTGGTCGTCGTCGGTGATGATGTAGCGCGCCGGACGCAAGCCGTTGCGGTCGAGGGTCGCGCCGATCTGCCGTCCATCGGTAAAGGCGATCGCCGCCGGGCCGTCCCACGGCTCCATCAGCGCCGCGTGATATTCGTAGAAGGCGCGCCGCTCGTTATCCATCAGCGGGTCAGCCCACGCCTCGGGGATCAGCATCATCATCGCATGCGACAGCGAATAGCCGCCGGCGGTGACGAGCAGTTCGAGCGCGTTGTCGAGGCAGGCCGTGTCGGACTGGCCGGGCAGGATCAGCGGCACCAGCTTGCCGAGATCGGCGCCCATGAGCGCCGACGACATCGCCTGACGTCGCGCCTGGACCCAGTTGACGTTGCCGCGCACCGTGTTGATCTCGCCGTTGTGGCAGAGGAAACGGTACGGGTGCGCTAGACGCCAGCTGGGGAAGGTGTTGGTCGAAAAGCGCTGGTGCACCAGCGCGAGCGCCGACACGCAAAGCGGGTCGCGCAGATCGGCATAGAACGAGCCGATCTGCGGCGCGAGCAGCAGGCCCTTGTAGACGACGGTGCGGGTCGAGAAAGACGGGATGTACAAATCCTTCAACCCGGGCAGGCCGTGCCGTTCGGCGAGGTTGGTGACACGGTTCAGCGTCTGCTTGCGGATCGTCAGGATCTTGCGCTCGAAGGCGTCCTGGTCGGCGATGTCGTCGCTGGCGCAGACGATCGCCTGCGCGATATAGGGCATCGCCTCGATGACCTTCGCGCCAAGCCCGGCCGTATCGATCGGGACCTCGCGCCAGGCGAGCAGCTCCTGGCCCTCGACCCGCACAAAGCGCTCGAGATGCGCCGTGGCGAAGGCCCGCGCCTTTTCCTCCATCGGCAGGAAACACATCGCCACCGCGTATCGGCCGGGCGGCGGCAAAATGAGGCCGCGCTCCTCGCACCAATGACGCAGCAGCGCGTCGGGGGTCTGGATCAGGCAGCCCGAACCGTCGCCGACGAGCGGGTCGGCGCCCACCGCGCCGCGGTGATCGAGATTGACGAGGATCTCGAGACCGCGGCGGATGATGTCGTGGGATTTTCGACCCTTGATGTTGACGACAAAGCCAACGCCGCACGAGTCATGCTCGTTGCGGGGATCGTAAAGCCCAGGACCTCTTGCTGCTGTCTCCATCCTCGAACGCTCTTCCAAATCGTTCTAATTACACGATTTAAGCGCACATACCGGCCATTGTGGCATCCGCGCCTATACCAGTCCGAGAGTATGCATGACTTGTACCGCGAACGCGAATCGCGCTTCGCCGCACCGCACAAATTTGTTTCAGGCGGGGTAATTTGCAACGCGCCGAAGGCGCCGCGGCAATCTCGTTCTGCAGCGAGCCGGAGCGGAGAGAGATTGCTTCGCTCCGCTCGCAATGACGAAAGGCTGGCTCGCCGCCTATGCCTTGTAGCGTCGCCCGGCGATGAAACGCACGCCCTTGCCGCCCGCCCCGTATTGTTCGGTATGCAGGGTTCCGGCCGGCACCGAACAGCTGTCGCCGGCGCGGAAGGTTTGCGGCTTGCCATTGCAGGCGATCGTCATCTCACCTTCGAGCACCAGCACACGGGCGTCGAATTCGTGGCTGTGCTCGGCGCTGATTTCGCTCGCCTCCCGCTGGCGGTCGACGATTTCGACATAACCCTCGGTGTTGAGCTGTTTCTCGAATTCCGTTGGCGTCATTTTCAGCCCTCCCGCTCGTAGGATCCGTCAGCCCGCCGCTTGCGCCGGATAGCGCCGGCCGGCGAGATAATGCGCGCCGGCGGGGCCGCATTTCTCGGTATGCACCGTGCCCGACGGCACCACACACATATCCCCGGCGTGGAAGGTCTCGGGTTTGCCGTGGCGGGTGATCGTCATCTCGCCGTCGACGAGCAGCACATAGGCGTCGAATTCGTGGCTGTGCTCGCCGTTGAAATGGTCGGCTTCCATCTCGCGGTCGACGATCTCGCCATAGCCCTCGGCTGCGCATTTCTTTTCGAATTCCGCGCGGTTCATGTGCTCTCTCCTTCAAATCCGATCGCCGGATGCTACCACACGCCTCGCCCGTTGGGGAAAACTCCGCGTGATCGCGCCCCCCGCCATGCGGCTTTGGAATTGGACGCGTGCCCCGCCCAGGCCTAGGCTTTTTCAGCAGCAGCCGAGGGAGCGACGCCGATGACCGCCCAACCGGAACTCCACGGGGCCGAACTCCGCCCGCTCGGGGAAGCGCTCGGCACCGAGGCGCTCGGCATCGACCTGGCAAAGATCGACGACGAGACCTTCGCCTGGGTCAAACAGGCTTTCGCGCACCACCCGGTACTGGTGTTCCGCGGGCAGAGTCTCAACGCCGCCGAGCTGGCGGCGTTTGGCGCGCGCTTTGGCAAGCCGCGGCCGCATTCGCTGCTCAATTACCGCTATCCCGGCCAGCCCGACGTGTCGTGGCTGCGCAATGTGCATGACGACGGCAAGATCGACTGGTTCGGGGTCAAGCGCGCCACCGCCTGGCATACGGATTCGACCTACGAGCCCGAATTACCGCTGCTGGCGATCCTCCACGCACTCGAAGTGCCATCGCAGCGCGGCGGCACCGTCTTCGCCGACATGTATGCCGCCTATGCGACGCTGCCCGCGACGATGAAGGATCGGCTGGCGGCGATGACCTGCCTGCACGGCCATACCTCCGGCCCGGCCGGCGGCACGCTTTACAAGGAAAACGAGGCAGCGAAGACCGCCGACAAGGTCTATGACGAAAAGCCGTGGCCGGCGATCACCGAGCACCCGGTCACCGGCAAGCCGATCCTCTTCGTTAATCCGATGCACGTGCACGGCATTGTCGGCATGGAGAAGGACGACGCCTGGGAGCTGATCGAGGAGCTGGCGCGCCACGCGACGCAGGAGCGCTTCACCTACTATCATAACTGGCGGGTCGGCGATGTGGTGATGTGGGACGAGCGTGCCACGATGCATCGCGGCGCCGGCGACTACGAACCCTCCGAGCGCCGCGTCATGCTGCGCACCATCGTCTACCCGACCGAGGGCGTGACCACGGCGATGTGACGAGGGACGTGCTCGGCGGCGAGCGCGCTTCAGGTCAGGTTCAGTCCGCCATCCGAGAGCAGGATTTCGCCCGTCAGGTAGTCTGACCCGACGAGCATCATGACGGCTTGAGCAACGTCGCTGGGGCTCGCGGCTCGACGCATCGGCGAGCGTTCTCGCCAGAGCTCTTGCGCCGCCGTCCAATCCGCCGTCAGCGGCGTATCCACGAGCCCGGGCGCCACGGCGTTTACCCGTATGTCCGGCGCCAGGGTCAGGGCCAGCAGCCGGGTGACATGGTTTAACGCAGCTTTGGTCGCGGCATAGGGGATTGAGGCACCCTTTGGCCGCACGCCGGCGTGGGAACTGATGTTCACGATCGAGGCCGGGCGGCCACGCCGTGCGGCCGCGCGGAGGAAGGGTTCCGCCTCCGCCACGAGCCGAAAAGGAGCGACCACGTTGACCTCGTACAGCTCGTGCCAGACGTCCGATGTGGCGGCACTCAGATCAGCATGAGGGATGACGCCGCTGATCCCCGCATTATTGACGAGGACATCGAGACGTCCCCAACGGGCTGCCGCCTCGCGGACGAGCCTGCTTCGGTCGTCCTCCTGCGCCAAATCAGCCTTGATATAGGCGGCGTGCACCAGCTCCGACGCCAATCGCTCCCCGGTATCGGCGGAACTGCGCGAATGAAGGACGACCGCGTAACCTTCCTCGACCAACCGCCGAGCGATCGCCACGCCAATGCCGGACGTCGATCCGGTCACAAGCGCAACGGGACGCTCGGTGTCCACGCCCATCGTTTCCTTCCGCAGCTGCCCTCAGCCGATCCCGTATTTCTTGGCCCAGCCGAGACCGGCGACGGTGTCGCCTTTCGGCCGATACTCGCAGCCGATCCAGCCGTCGTAGCCGATCTCGTCGAGCAGATCGAAGAGGAACGGGTAGTTGATCTCGCCGACATCGGGCTCGTGACGGCCGGGCGTGCCGGCGATCTGGATGTGCGGATACATGCCGGCGAGGTCGCGGATCGTCGGCGCCAGGTCGCCGCGCATGATCTGCGCGTGATAGAGGTCGAGCTGCAGGCGCACATTGGGCCGGTCGACCGCGGTGATAATCGGCATCGCCTGCGCGGTGGTGTTGAGGTAATAGCCCGGGATGTCGCGCGTGTTGATCGGCTCGATGATCGCGGTCACCCCCTCGCGCGCGAGGCGATCGGCGGCCCAGCGCAGATTGTCGACATAGGTCGGCAGCGCCTCGAGCTTGTCGCGCTCGGCCGGCCACAGCCCGGCCATCGCGTGGATCAGCTTGCATTTGGTGGCCTGGAGATAAGGGATCGCCGTCTCGACCGCGGCCATGAAGGCCTGGCTCCGGCCAGGGATCGCCGCAAAGCCGCGCTCGCCCTTTGACCAATCGCCCGGCGGCAGGTTGAAGAGCGCCAGGGTCAGCTTGTTCTTTTCGAGCTTTTCGGCGATCGCCTCAGGCGGGAAATCATAGGGAAACAGAAACTCGACCCCCTTGAACCCGGCCTTCGCCGCGGCATCGAACCGGTCGAGGAAGTTCGGGATTTCCTGAAACATCATGCTGAGATTGGCGGCAAATTTGGGCATGCAGGCTGCTCCTTGAGGGCTGCTCCACTCTTTCTCCACCAGCCGCCAAACACAAGTCTGCTACGCGAGACGAATTTTAATAAAATCCCCTGTAAAATAACGGGCCACGGTCGTTTATGAAAAATTCCACTCACACTAATATTACCGGCAACCGCCAAGCACGTTACCCGGCGGGGGACGCCGATGAAAAGTATCCGACTTGGCCTGATGACGATTGCCGCGTGCGCGGTATTGCTGTTGCTGGCCAGCGCCACGGTGGTGTTTGGCGTCCAGCGGATCAATGATTTGGCGTCACGACAAGAATATGTCGGCGATAAACTATTCGGCGTACGCCAAGTCTACGAGACGCTGCAGGGCATGGAAAGCAGCCAGCGCGGCTTTCTGCTCACCGGCGATACCTCCTACCTCGCTCCCTATCTGCACGACAGCGACCAGCTGGGAGGCATCGTCGCGAGGTTCGAGCAGCTCTTCCAGGACGATAGCGACTCCGCAGCGACGGTCGCCGAGATCGTCACCTTAACTCACGAAAAACAGGCTGAGCTGACCCAAACCGTCGACCTCACCCGCAAGGGGCAACTCGACGCGGCCTTGCAAATCGTGCGCGGAAATCGCGGGAAGACGATCATGGAGCAGCTCGACAGCAAGCTGCTCTCGATCGTTGCCCAGCAGCGCGCGGTCAGAACGGGATATCTTGAGCAGTCGCGACGAACGCTCCGGCAGTTGTACTTGCTCGCCGCCGCGGTCGGCGTCTTGATTCTCGTGCTTGTCGCCGTCGCCATCCGCACGCTCTCGATATCGATCGCCCGGCTCGACGACGCGCAAAAGGCGGAAGAATACAACGCGATGCACGATCAGCTGACCGGGCTGCCCAACCGGCGCTATCTGACGGAATGGCTTGGGACCGCGCTCGCCGGCGCGCAACGCGCCGGGCGCGAATTGCACCTGCTCTATTTCGATCTCGACGGCTTCAAGGCGGTCAACGACCGGCTCGGACACGAGGCGGGCGACCACGTCTTGCAGGTGACGGCCGGGAGGTTACGGAGCACCTTGCGCGGCTCGGATTTTGTCGCCCGCATCGGCGGTGACGAGTTTGTCGCCGCGCTGCCGGACACGGGAGAGCCGCCGAGCATCGCCGCGCTGATCGAACGCCTCGAAATCGCGCTCAATGCCGCACCATTGCCCGAACTCGAAGACGGCGCGGTCTCGGCCAGTATCGGCGCGGCGTCATTCCCGAAAGACGGAGACAGCGTGGCGGCGCTGCTCGCGGCGGCCGACCACGCGATGTACGAGCTAAAACAGCGGCGCCGCGCGGGTCGTCCGAACCTGGACGCCGTGGCAGCGGTCACGGCGGTGCAGCCCCGGCAGCTCGCCTGAGTTTGCCCCACGTAAAAAGGGCGGGCCAAAGCCCGCCCTTTCACATCTCGATCCCGGCTTTCGCCGGGATAGCGCTGCGCGCTACTTAGCCGCGTCGGCCAGCACCGGCTGGCGCGCCGCGTTGAGCACCGCCGCGGCTTCCTTCTCGACCCGCGTGCCCTTGAAGAAGTCAGGGTTCTGCGTGCCCCACAGGTTGACCGCGTTGGTGAAGACGAAGTCGCGGAAATTGGCTTCCGTGATGACGCCGTCCTCAACCAGCTCGTAGGCTTCCGCCAGCGGCTCGCGCATGTCGATCACATCGAAATGCCCGATGTCGGAGCTGTAGATCGCGTTGAGCTGCGCGTTGAACGGATTGAGCTTGAGGAACGCCGTCGCGTTCATCCGGTCGTCCGCCTCGCAGCCGAAATAGTACGGCGTCGCGTAGAGGTCGATCCAGTCCTGCTTCTGGGTGAGTTTGCAGGCGGAGAAATCGTCGAGATCGTCGATCCCGCCGGTCATCCACAGATCGGGGTCGGGATAGCCGTCGCGCGCCTTCAGCGCCTCGGCATGCTCCTGGTAGCCGTACTTCTCGACCATCTCCATCAGGAGCTTGCGGTCGAGCTTGTCGGGCTTCATGTTTTCGAGCGCCCTAATGTTGCGCCGCTCCCAATGCTCCATCAAATCGCCCCACAACTGAGCGCCCCAGCCGACGCCGCCTTCGAGGAA
Organism: Allostellaceae bacterium; assembly: GCA_035570495.1. Lineage (GTDB taxonomy): Bacteria > Pseudomonadota > Alphaproteobacteria > ATCC43930 > CGMCC-115725 > DATARH01. The sequence goes on from DATMLO010000209.1 coordinate 14,490, forward strand.
CGCGAAGCGCAGCTGCGGGAACCTCCGGGTCACGCCGCCGAGGAAGATGCCCTTGGCCGCGGCATGACCGGCATCGGCGAAATGGCCGATATGGTTATAGGTGAAGTTGGTCGGCGAGTTGCGCAGCGCCTGGTTGCTGCCGGCTGAATGGAAGGTCGGCGCGATCTTGACGTCGACGCATTTCTGCCAGACCGGGTCGTAGTCATAGATGCTGTCGATGCCGAACACCTCGTACCAGACACCAAGCCGGTCGGCGTCCGCATTCTGGCCCTTTTGGATCGAGTCGGTTTGGCGCGGCATCGCGCTGCCGAACATGCCGACCTTGGAGCCGAGCTCCTTGGTGACAAATTCGAGCTCTTCGATCGCCTCGTCCGGGGTGTGCATCGGGATGATCGCCGCTGGGGTCATCCGATCCTTGAGGTCCTTGAAATAGCCGGCCGAGACAATGTTGTAGGCGCGGATGACCGCGCGCCGGGTTGCATCGTCCTTGATGCGCGGCAGCCGAAGGCCGGCGGTCGGATAGATGATCGCGAAATCCGAGCCGATCTCGTCGAGCCGGTCATACAGCAGATGCGGCAGCATCGCCGTCGCACGGTCATAAGTGTTGCCGGTCTGGCGCGTCCAGAAGCCTGGCATCGACACGCGGCGCCGGCGACGCTCCTCGACACTCAGCAACAGCGAGTCGCGGGTCACCGCCATCGCCGCGAGAAACCCGTCGGCCGCGAGATCGCCGCCCACCTTG
>DATMLO010000210.1:0-27540 GCA_035570495.1 Allostellaceae bacterium
GCGAGGAAGTGAAGTTCGGCGGCGGTAAGGTGATCCGTGACGGCATGGGGCAGAGCCAGGCAACCCGCGCCGAGGGCGCGGTCGACACGGTCATCACCAACGCCGTCATCCTCGACCATTGGGGCATCGTCAAGGCCGATATCGGCATCCGCGACGGCCGCATCGCCGGCATCGGCAAGGCCGGCAACCCGGATGTCCAGCCGGGCGTCGACATCATCGTCGGCCCGGGGACGGAGGTGATCGCCGGCGAAGGCAAGATCGTCACCGCCGGCGGCATCGACTCGCACATCCACATGATCTGCCCGCAGCAGACCGAGGATGCGCTCTACAGCGGCGTCACGACGATGCTGGGCGGCGGCACCGGGCCGGCGGCGGGCACCTCGGCGACGACCTGCACGCCGGGGCCGTGGCACCTCGCCCGCATCATCCAGGCGGCCGAGGGAATCCCGGTCAATCTCGGCTTTTTCGGCAAGGGCAATGCCTCGGACCCGAAGGCCCTCGTTGAGATGGTCGAGGGCGGCGCCTGCGGGCTGAAGCTGCATGAGGATTGGGGCACGACGCCGGCGGCGATCGATTGCTGCCTCAGCGTCGCCGAGCAGCTCGACATCGCGGTGGCGATCCACACCGACACGCTCAACGAAAGCGGCTTTGTCGAGGACACGATCGCCGCGTTCAAGGGCCGCAACATCCACGCCTTCCACACCGAGGGCGCGGGTGGCGGGCACGCCCCCGACATCATCAAGGTGTGTGGCCTGCCCAACGTGCTGCCGTCCTCGACCAACCCGACCCGGCCCTACACGGTCAACACCATCGACGAGCATCTCGACATGTTGATGGTGTGCCACCACCTCGACCCGCGCATCCCGGAGGACGTCGCCTTCGCCGAGAGCCGCATCCGCCGCGAGACGATCGCCGCCGAGGACATCCTGCACGACATGGGTGCGTTCAGCATGATGTCGTCGGACAGCCAGGCGATGGGCCGCTGCGGCGAGGTGCTCATCCGCACCTGGCAGACCGCCGACAAGATGAAGCGGCAGCGAGGCAAGCTCCCTGAGGACAGCGACCGCAACGACAATTTCCGGGCGAAGCGCTACATCGCGAAATACACGATTAACCCGGCGCTGACGCATGGCCTTGCCGAGCATATCGGTTCGGTCGAGGTTGGGAAGCTCGCCGATCTGGTGATCTGGTCGCCGGCGTTTTTCGGGGTGAAGCCGGACGTGGTGTTGCGAGGCGGGATGATCGTCGCCGCGCTGATGGGGGACCCCAACGCCTCGATCCCGACGCCGCAGCCCGTGCATTACCGGCCGATGTATGGCGCTTATGGCAAGGCGCTGGCCGCGACGGCAGTGACGTTCTTGCCGACGGTCGCAATCGACAAAGGGTTGCCGGAAGCACTGGGGATCACGCGTCAGGTGCTGCCGGCGCAGGGTATTCGGAAGATCGGCAAAGCGCAGATGGTGCACAACAACGCGATTCCCAACGTCACCGTCGACCCCGAGACCTACGAGGTGCGCGCCGACGGCGTCCACCTGACCTGCGAGCCGGCCAGTGTACTGCCGCTGGCGCAGCGGTATTTTCTCTATTGATGTGAGTGGCATGCGTCGAGCGATCGCGGTTCATAAAGCGGGACATTGGCCGGAAGAAGCGGCGATCGACCGCGTGACCCTGGCGTTTGTCGACCGACATCGCAGGCGGCTGCGGCTCGTCGCCGAGAGCGGCAACCCGTTCCTGCTCGACCTCCGGCGGGTGCAGCATCTCGCCGACGGCGACGGGCTGGAGCTCGACGACGGCGGCTATGTGCGGATTTGCGCCGCGCCAGAGCGGGTACTGGAGATCGAGGCGGATGGGCCGACTGGCCTGTTGCGTCTGGCATGGCATCTCGGCAATCGGCATCTGCCGATGCAGGCGATGGAAGGTCGGCTGCGCATCCGCGACGACCACGTCATCGCCGAGATGGTCGAAGGGCTCGGCGGCAAGATCACGCGATTGAACGCGCCGTTCGATCCCGAGACCGGCGCCTACGCCGGCGCCAATCACGCTCAGGACCACGACCATGAGCACTGACAACGGCGCGCTTTACCGATTGCTGGCCTGGGCGTCGCCAGCCTTCCCGACTGGCGCGTTCAGCTACTCGCACGGGTTGGAGGCGGCGGCCGCGGACGGCGCGGTTCATGACCGCGCGACGCTCGAAGCCTGGATCGCGGCGACCGTCGCGCACGGCAGCGGTCGGGTCGATGCCGACGTGCTGCGCGATGCATGGCGCGCGGCCTCCGCCGGCGACGACGCGCCGCTTGCCGAGGTCAACCGGCGCGGCGTCGCCTATCGCGCGACGGCCGAATTGGCGCTGGAATCGGCTCAGCAGGGCGCGGCCTTCGCGGCTGCCTACGAAGCCGCGTGGGGATCCGGCGTCAGCCGCGCGCCGGGTGAGGGGACATGCCACGCCGCGGTCTTCGGTCGGGCGGCAGCGCGTGGCGGTGTGAGCCTTGAAGACGCGCTCATCGCATATCTCTCGGCCTTTGCCGCCAATTTGATGTCAGCGGGGCTGCGGCTTGGGATCATCGGGCAGACCGACGGGCAACGCATCCTCGCGGCCCTGGAGCCGGTGATCGCCCGCGCCGTCGAAGCCTCGCTCGCCCGCACCCCCGAGGATTTCGGTTCATCGACCTTCGCGCTCGATCTCGCCTCGATGGCGCACGAAACTCTCTATTCGAGGCTCTTCCGCTCATGAACGCTGACGATCGTGGGCCGCTGCGCGTCGGCATTGGTGGGCCGGTCGGCTCGGGCAAGACCGCGTTGATGGACCATCTCTGCAAGCGCATGCGCGAGCGCTTCGAGATCGTCGCGATCACCAACGACATCTATACCCGCGAGGACGCCGAATTTCTGACGCGCAGCGGCGCCTTGCCGCCCGAGCGCATCCGCGGCGTCGAGACCGGCGGCTGCCCGCACACGGCGATCCGCGAGGACGCCTCGATCAATCTCGCCGCGGTCGACGAGCTGAACCGCCTGTTCCCCCGACTCGATGTGATCCTGATCGAGTCCGGTGGCGACAATCTCGCAGCGACCTTCTCGCCCGAGCTGGCTGATCTGACGATCTATGTGATCGACGTCGCGGCCGGCGACAAGATACCGCGCAAGGGCGGACCCGGCATCACCCGCTCGGACTTGCTGGTCATCAATAAGATCGACCTGGCCCCACTGGTCGGCGCGAGCCTCGAGGTCATGGATCGTGACGCGCGGAAAATGCGTGGCGAGCGGCCCTTTGTCTTCACCAACCTAAAAGCCGGCGACGGCGTGACCCGCATCATCGATTTCGTGGTCGCGCAGGGCGGGTTGTGAGACGAAAAACGCCCCCAGTTTCCCGGGGGCATTTCGCTTTTCAGCAGCCGAAAGGTTAAGCAGCAGCTTTCTGCTGCTCCACCTGCTTTGGAGCGGCGGCTTCGCCGATCTTGATCTGGCGCGGCTTCGCCTCTTCGGGCACCTCACGCACCAGGTCGACGTGGAGCAGGCCGTTATCAATGCTTGCGCCGTTGACCTTGATGTGGTCGGCAAGGCTGAAGCGGCGCTCGAAAGCGCGCCGGGCAATACCGCGATGTAGGTAGCGGCCCTGCGTCTCTTCGTCTTCCTTTTGCGCCTTGCTCGAGATCACCAGCGAGTTCTTCTCGACGGTGACGTCAATCTCGTCGCGCGAGAACCCGGCTACCGCCATCGTCAGGCGGTAGGAGTCTTCGCCGGTCGCCTCAATGTTATAGGGCGGGTAGGCGGGAGCAGCCGTGTCGAAACGCGTGGCGCTGTCGACCAGACGGGCCAGACGGTCAAAGCCGATCGTCGAACGGAACAGGGGAGAGAAGTCAAAGCGATCCATTTCCAAGTCCTCCATCGAGCAACGTGGGTTTGGCGCCGACCGAAATGGTCCAGCGCCGTTATCAAGCGCGCGACCCCGAATGGGCGTTCGCGCAGCCTTGATTTAGTTAGCCGAGGAGGGGTTTCAAGCACCCCCGCGCAAGGGCGCCGAGAGCGCTACGACTTCAGCCCGAAGCCCCCAAACCGCTTGTTGAAGCGGGCGAGCTGGCCGCCGGTGTCGAGCAGACGCTGCTGGCCGCCCGTCCATGCCGGGTGCGACTTCGGGTCGATGTCGAGGCGCAGCGTGTCGCCTTCCTTGCCGTAGGTCGAGCGCGTCTTGTACGAGCTGCCGTCGGTCATCAGGACGGTGATCTCGTGGTAATCCGGGTGGATCTTTTCTTTCATCGCGCGCGCCCTTTTGAGAAGGCGCGGGTTATACAGGCCGCGTCTTTGCAACGCAACCACCGGCAATAAAAAGTCGCCGCCCGAGGTCGTGCCTCGAAGCGGCGGCTCTCTGACGGCGGTTTAAGCGCCAGTTGTCAGATACTCCATCGCCGCAACCACGCCGCCGCGACCGTGCGGCACGCCGGTCAGGTCGAGCGCCATTTCGACGGTGGCGATCGAGCCCAGCACCATCGTCTCGTTCAGATCGCCGAGATGGCCGATCCGAAACAGCTTGCCGCGCAGATGGCCGAGGCCGCCGCCGAGCGACACGTTGAACTTCTCGAGGCACTGCGTGCGTACCGCATCGGCGTCGTAGCCGTCCGGCATCAGCACCGCCGTCACCGTATCCGACTGGCCGTCGGGGTCGGTCGCGAAGATCTCCGGCCCGTCATTCTGCCGCCAGGTGCGCACCGCGCGCCGGGTCGCCTCGGCGAGCCGGTGGTGGCGGGCAAAAACATTTTCCAGGCCTTCTTCCTCGAGCATGCGCAGCGACTCGCGCAGCCCGTAGAAGAAGTGCACGGGCGCCGTGCCGTTCCAATAACCCTGCCGCGGGTCGCCGCTGAGCAGGCGACGCCAATCCCAATAAACCCGAGGCAGCTTTGCCATCGCGGTCGCGGCGATCGCCTTGGCGCTGACGCCGGTAAACGCCATGCCGGTCGGCAGCATCAGTCCTTTCTGCGACCCGACGACGACGACATCGACGCCCCATTCGTCCATCCGGAAATCGAACGAGCCGAGCGAGGAAATCACATCCACGCAAAACAGCGCCGGATGTTTCGCGTCGTCGATCGCCTGACGCATCGCCGCGACCGGGTTGCGAACGCCAGTCGAAGTCTCGTTATGGACGGCCAGCACCGCCTTGATTTCGTGGTTCTTATCGTCGCGCAGCCGCGCTTCGAGCTTGGCGGGGTCGGCTGGGCGGCGCCAATCGTTGGCCAGTGTCTCGACCTCGAGCCCGAAGGATTCGGCGCGCAGTCCCCAATTGAGCGAGAAATAGCCGCTCTCGACGATCAGCACCTTATCGCCGGGCGAGAAAAGATTGACGAGCGCAGCCTCCCAAGCGCCGTGACCCGTCGCGGCATAACCGAGAATTGGCTGCTTGGTCTTGAACACACGCTGCAGGCCGGCAAAGCACTCGTCGGAGATTTCCTTGAACGCGGCGCCGGTGAAGTCGAGCGTGCCCCGATCCATAGCCCGCAGGATGCGGTCCGGGATGTTGGTCGGCCCCGGGTTCATAAAGAAATGCCAGCCGTTGCTATGTGCCATTGCCTCGTCCTTTGCTCCCACGACGGCATGCCGGTGGTTGTTTGTCCCGTGTTCGATGAGGGGCGTTGAGCATAATCGCGCGCGCCTTTTAGACAATCGCCAATCCGGCAGTCTAGCCCTGCCGATCGTCGCGCCCCACCGAAGCTTATCGCACAAAAAATAGGCAGAGCGGGCGCCCTGCCTATGGCTCTTCCGGCTCTTGGGCTGCGGGCGAATGCCCGTCAGCCGGTCACTGGAGCCTCCCTGAACTCGGGCCGGGCTAAATGCCCATGCTGAGTGCTATTGCTTTTATCTTACGCAGCTTGCCGCGGCCGGTCACGCGCTTTCTTTCAAAATGCGGCATATTTGATGATGAAATTGCCGTGAGCGCCGGGGCTGTTCCCACACTCGATCAACCTGTAAAAACGCGGCGATGTCATTGACTTTGTATCGGGCGATCGGGCTCCTCGGCGCGGCGATTTTTGTCGTCGCCTATCTCGCCAATCAGGCGCGCTGGTTGAAGTCCGAGGACTGGCGCTTTCCCGCCGCCAATCTCGCCGGGGCGCTGTTGATCCTGATCTCGCTGTTTGGCGAATGGAACCTGCCGTCGGTGGTGATCGAGGTGTTCTGGGCGGCGATCAGCGTTTACGGCCTCGTGAACCGCGCCTAATGTGCGCGCCTTCGCAAAATGGATCGCACACAGAGTCGTAGATGCGCCTGTCTCAGTATTTTCTGCCGCTGCTGCGCGAAAACCCGGCCGAGGCGCAGATCGTCTCGCACCGGCTGATGCTGCGCGCCGGCATGATCCGCCAGTCGAGCGCCGGCATCTACTCATGGCTGCCGCTAGGGCTGCGCGTCCTCAAAAAGGTCGAGCGCATCGTCCGCGAGGAGCAGGACCGCGCCGGGGCGTTGGAGATCCTGATGCCGACCGTGCAGCCGGCCGAGCTGTGGCGCGAGAGCGGTCGCTACGACGATTACGGCAAGGAGATGCTGCGCATCGTCGATCGTCACGACCGCGAGATGCTGTATGGCCCCACCAACGAAGAGCAGGTCACCGAGATCGTCCGCGCGGCGATCAAAAGCTACCGCGACCTGCCGAAGAACCTCTACCACATCCAGTGGAAATTCCGCGACGAGGTGCGCCCGCGCTTTGGTGTGATGCGCGGTCGCGAGTTCCTGATGAAGGACGCCTACAGCTTCGATCTCGACGCGGCCGCCGCCAAGCGCGCCTATAACAAGATGTTCGTCGCCTATCTCCGCACCTTTGCGCGGATGGGGCTGAAGGCCATTCCCATGCGCGCCGATACTGGGCCGATCGGTGGAGAGCTCAGCCACGAGTTCCAGATCCTCGCCGATACCGGCGAGAGCGAGGTCTATTGCGACAAGGCCTGGCTCGAAACAGACATCCTCGCCGAGGAGGTTGATTACGACGCTGACCTCGAGCCGTTCTTCAAGCAATGGACGGCGCGCTACGCCGCGACTGACGAAATGCACGACCCGGCAAAATGCCCGATCCCCGAGGCGCAGCTCGTTAAGGCGCGCGGCATCGAAGTCGGCCACATCTTCAATTTTGGCACCAAATACTCAAAGCCGATGGGGGCGATCGTCAGTCTTGCGGACGGCAGCACGGTGCCGCTGGAAATGGGCTCCTACGGCATCGGCGTGTCGCGACTCGTCGGCGCGCTGATCGAGGCCAACCACGACGATAACGGCATCATTTGGCCGCAAAGCGTCGCGCCGTTCGACATCGGACTCATCAACCTGCGCGGCGCCGACGAGAAATGCGTCGCTGCGGCGAACGAGCTTTACGGCAAGCTCCGCAGTCAGGGGATGGCCGTGCTTTACGATGACCGCGACGAGTCGCCGGGCGCGAAATTCGCGACGATGGACCTGATCGGTCTGCCGTGGCAGCTGATCGTCGGGCCACGCGGGGTCGCCGCGGGGACGCTCGAAATCAAGGACCGCCGCACTGGCGAGCGCCAGGACCTGCCCGCCGAGGCGGCGCTCAACCGCATCGCTGCTCCGTAAATGATCTTCGGGACCTTTGAGCGCATGGTCGCGTTCCGCTATTTGCGGGCGCGGCGGCAGGAAGGCTTTGTCTCGGTCATCGCGATCTTTTCGCTGCTCGGCATCGCCTTGGGTGTCGCGACGCTGATCATCGTGATGTCGGTGATGAACGGGTTTCGCGCCGACCTCGTCAATCGCATCCTCGGCTTCAATGGCCACCTCGCGATCTATTCCGCGACCGGACGGCTGACCGACTACGATGACATCGCCGCCAAGGTGCGTGCGGTCCCGGGAGTAGTTAGCGCAACGCCGCTCGTCGAAGGCCAGGTCATGGCGACGAGCCCCTACGCCGCGTCTGGTGCGATGGTGCGCGGCATCAGCCCCGAGAATTTGCGCAATCTCAAGCTGATTTCCGACCACATCGCCGCCGGCTCGCTCGCTGATTTCGGCGACGACAACATCGCGGTCGGCGACCGGCTGGCGACCCGGCTCGGTCTCAGGGTCGGCGACAAGATCACGCTGATCTCGCCCGAGGGCACCGACACCGCGTTCGGCACGATGCCCAGGCTCAAGACCTATACGATCGCCGCGCTGTTTGATGTCGGCTTCTACGAATACGACAATTCCTACATCTACGTACCGCTCCCCGCGGCGCAGATTTTCTTCAAGATGCAGGGCCAGGTCACCGACCTCGAAGTCTTTGTCACCGACGCCGACCGGGCCTCGTATGAGGCGGCACTCATCACCGGGGCGCTGGGAGACCAGGTGCGCGTGCTCGACTGGCTGCAAACGAACAGCAGCCTCGTCAATGTCGTGACCATCGAGCGCAATGTTATGTTCCTGATCCTGACGCTGATCATCGTCGTCGCCGCGTTCAACATCGTCTCCGGCATGATCATGATGGTGAAGGACAAGGGCCGCGACATCGCGATCCTGCGGACGATGGGCGCCTCGCGCGGCATGATCCTTCGTATCTTCATATTGTCCGGCGCGAGCATCGGCATCATCGGCACGCTGCTCGGTTACGTGCTGGGGTTGGTGATCACGGTGAACCTCGAGACGATCCGCGAATTCCTGCAGCGCGTGCTGCATATCGAGCTGTTTAACGCCGAATTCTACTTCTTCACCCGCATCCCGGCGCATATCGACCATGGCGAGGTGACGGTGGTTGTCGTCATGGCCTTGGCCCTGTCGTTTATCGCCACGCTCTACCCGTCGTGGCGCGCCGCGCGGCTCGATCCGGTCGAAGGGCTGCGCTACGAATGAGCGAACCGGCGCTGGTGCTGAGCGGCGTGCGCAAGGTGTTTCACCAAGGCAATGTCGACCTCGTCGTGCTCAACGACCTTGACCTCGAATTGCGGCCGGGTGAGCTGGTGGCGTTGGTCGGGCCGTCGGGTGCCGGAAAGTCGACGCTATTGCACCTTGCCGGACTGCTCGAGCGGCCCACCGCTGGCGACGTGCGGGTCGCCGGTGAGGCGTGCGGCGGGCTTTCTGACGAGCGCCGCACGCTGTTGCGCCGCGCGACGTTGGGCTTTGTCTATCAATTTCACCATCTGCTGCCGGAGTTCTCAGCGCTCGAAAACGTCATGATTCCGCAGATGATCGCCGGCGTCTCGCGCGGCGCGGCGCGCGACAAGGCCGCCGGGTTGCTGCGCCGCGTCGGGCTCGGCGAACGCCTCGGCCATCGCCCGGCGCGCCTATCGGGTGGTGAGCAGCAGCGTGTCGCGATCGTCCGGGCGCTCGCTAACGACCCGAAAGTGCTGCTCGCCGACGAGCCCACAGGCAATCTCGATCACACGACGGCGGAGGGCGTAATGGGGACGCTCATCGAGGTCACCCGGGTGACCGGCCTCGCCGCGCTGATCGCCACCCATAATCTCGATCTCGCCCGCCGCCTCGATCGCATCGTGACGCTCGAAGACGGGCGGTTGAAGGCGGTTGCCTGACCGAGTCGACGTCGAAAACCGGTGCGATCGGACGTCTTCCGCGTCGTCACTGGCGGATTCGTTGAAACCGCACGACTCGGCTGATTTCATCGCGGCGGCGTGCAATGTTTACCGCACACTTTAAATAAGCGAGAGCTCGATGCCGCTCGCCGACTTTATTCATCTGCGCGTCCACACCGCCTACTCGCTGTCGGCGGGGGCGATCAAGATCAAGGAGCTGGTCGGGCTCTGCAAGGCCAACAAGATGCCGGCGGTGGCGATCACCGACAGTGGCAACCTGTTCGGTGCGCTCGAATTTGCGACCGCGTGCGCCGGCGACGGCATCCAGCCGATCATCGGCTGCGAGATCGCACTGGCAGCACACGAGACAGGTGATGGCGCCCGCCCGCAGCGCGAGGCGGAGCGCATCGTGGTCTTGGTGCAGAGCGAGCTGGGGTATCGCAATCTCCTCGGTCTGGTCAGCCGCTCGTTCCTGGACAGCGACGCCGGTGCCGAGCCTGCGATCGCGCTGGCCGATCTCGCTGCCCACAGTGACGGGCTGTTGTGCCTCACTGGCGGCGCTAAGGGCCCGCTCGGTCGCCTAATCGCGGAGGGGCAGGGTGAGGCAGCGACCGTCTTGCTTGGCGCGCTTCGGGACGCGTTTCCGGGCCGGCTTTATATCGAGCTGACTCGCCACGGCATGCCGGAGGAGGCGCGCACCGAAAACGGCTTCGTCGATCTCGCCTATCAGCATGATCTGCCGCTGGTCGCGACCAACGACGCGTACTTCCCCGGCCGCGAATACCACGAGGCGCACGACGCGTTGTTGTGCATCGCGCAAGGGAAAGTCGTCGATGACAACGATCGCGCGCGGCTGACTCCGGACCATTTCTTCCGCCCCGCCGCCGAGATGCGCGCGCTGTTCGCCGACCTGCCGGAGGCCTGCGACAACACCCTGGCAATCGCGCGACGTTGCGCGTTCATGCCGGTGCCGCAGCAGCCGATCCTGCCGGCGTTTCCGACCGCGTTGGGGGTGGACGAGACTGTCGCGTTGCGCGAGGCCGCGGCGGCAGGACTAGCCGCACGGCTCGCGGCGCTGGGCTTGGATGACGAAGCCGGCCGACCCTATCGCGAGCGGCTGGAGTTCGAGCTCGGCACGATCATCCAGATGGGTTTCGCCGGCTACTTCCTGATCGTCGCCGACTTCATCCAATGGGCGAAGCGCCAGGGGATCCCGGTCGGGCCGGGGCGCGGTTCGGGTGCCGGCTCCGTGGTCGCCTGGTCGTTGACGATCACCGATCTCGACCCGCTGCGCTTCAGCCTGCTGTTCGAACGTTTTCTCAACCCCGAACGCGTGTCGATGCCCGATTTCGACATCGATTTCTGTCAGGACCGGCGCGACGAGGTGATCCGCTACGTCCAGGAAAAATACGGCCGCGACCGGGTCGCGCAGATCATCACCTTCGGTAAGCTGCAGGCGCGCGCGGTGCTGCGCGATGTCGGCCGCGTGCTGGGGATGCCCTATGGCCAGGTCGATAAGATTTGCAAGCTGGTGCCGAACAACCCGGCCAATCCGATCACGCTCGACAAGGCGATCGCCGCCGAGCCGGTGTTGCAGCAGCAGCGCGACAGCGACGAGAGCGTCGCGCGCCTGATGCGCATCGCACTGAAGCTCGAGGGCCTTTACCGCCATGCCTCGACCCACGCGGCGGGGGTGGTGATCGGCGATCGGCCGCTCGCCGAGCTCGTGCCGCTCTATCGCGACCCGCGCTCCGACATGCCGGCGACCCAGTTCAACATGAAATGGGTCGAGCCGGCGGGTCTCGTCAAATTCGACTTCCTCGGCCTCAAGACGCTGACCGTACTGGCCCGTTGCACCGAGCTGTTATCGGCGCGCGGCGTCAACCTCGATTTGTCGAACCTGCCGCTCGACGATCGTCCCACCTTCGATCTCCTGACCCGCGCCGACACGGTCGGAGTGTTCCAGGTCGAAGGCGCGGGCGTGCGCGATATGCTGAAGAAGCTGCGCCCGGACCGGTTTGAGGACATTATCGCCGTCGTGTCGCTCTATCGGCCGGGGCCGATGGAGAACATCCCGCGCTACATCTCGGTAAAGCACGGCCAGGAAGAGCCCGACTATCTGCACCCGAAGCTCGAGGGGATCCTCAAGGAAACCCACGGGATCATGATCTACCAGGAGCAGGTCATGCAGATCGCGCAGGTGCTGGCGGGCTACACGCTTGGTGGCGCCGACCTGCTGCGCCGCGCGATGGGCAAAAAGATCAAGGCGGAGATGGACGCGCAGCAGGATCTGTTCGTCAAAGGCGCGATCGAGCGCGGGGTGGACAAGCGCCGCGCCGAGTTGATCTTCGACCAGATGGCCAGGTTCGCCGGCTACGGCTTCAACAAGTCGCACGCGGCCGCCTACGCGCTCGTCGCCTATCAAACCGCCTACCTCAAGGCCAATTACCCGGTCGAGTTCCTCGCCGCGTCGATGACCCTCGACATGGGCAATACCGACAAATTGAACCAGTTTCGCGCCGAACTGGGGCGGCTCGGCATCGTCCTGTTGCCGCCCGACATCAACCGTTCCGAGGTCCAGTTCGCGGTCGAAAGCGACCCCAAGACCGGCAAGCCGGCGATCCGCTATGCGTTGGCTGCGGTCAAGGGGGTCGGCGCCCAGGCGATGAACGACCTCGTCGCCGAGCGTGCCTTTAACGGCCCGTTCAAGGACCTCTTCGATTTCGCGCAGCGCCTCGATGCCAGGAGCTTCAACCGGCGGCAATTCGAAAGCCTGGTCAAGGCGGGCGCTTTTGTCTCGCTCAATCCAAACCGCGCGCAGTCGCTGGCGGCGATCGACACGCTGCTGCGCCAGGCGAGCCTCGCCGCCGAGGAACGCGTCAGCAAGCAGGAAAGCCTGTTCGGCGGCGTCGACTCCGGGTTTGCCGAACGCCCCAAGTTGCCAGTGGTCGAAGACTGGCCGCCGGTCGAAAAACTCCAGCACGAATTCGACGCGATCGGCTTTTATCTGTCAGCGCATCCGCTCGATCCCTACGGCACGAGCCTGGAGCGTGCCGGCATCCTCAGCTTCGGCGACCTGCCGGCGGCGCTGGCGGCGCACAGCTCAACCCGCTTCCGCCTCGCCGGCATCGTCGTCGGCAAAAAGGAGCGCACTTCGGCGCGCGGCAATCGCTTCGCGTTTGTGCAGCTGTCGGATACCAGCGGCGTCTTCGAGATCACTCTCTTCTCCGACGTCCTGGGGCCGTCGCGCGAACTTCTCGATAGCGGGCAACCGCTGATTGTCACGGTCGATGTGCGCAACGACGAGCAAAGCCTTCGCCTCACCGCGCAGCGCATCGAACCGCTCGACCAGGTGGTGGCGCACGCCGGTGCGGGGCTCAAGGTGTTTGTCGGCGCCGAAGAGGCCTTGGCGCGGCTCAAGGGCCTCTTCCAGCGCGAGGCGGTCGCCGGCCGCGGCCGCATCTCGGTGGTGCTCGACCTGCCGGATCAGGAGGTCGAGATCGCGCTCCCCGGCGGCTTCCGTGTCGATCCGCGCATCCGCGCCGCGGTCAAATCGCTGCCGGGTATCGTCGACGTGCACGATATTTGAGGGCATCGCCGACCTCGCTGATTTGGCTGAAAGTCCGACGCTGGCTGGTTGCCGCTCTGAGCTTCGCGGCGGTCGCCTATCTCTCGGTCTGCGTCTGGTTTTGGTCGCAGCAGCGCGCGCTGCTTTACACGCCGGGTGGCGAGCGTTCGACGCCGGCCGAGGCGGGGGCTCCCTGGCTGACCGCTATCGATATCCAGACCGAGGACGGTGAGCGGCTTGACGGCTGGTGGTCGCCGCCAGCGGCCGGGCATGGCGTCGTCATCTTCTTTCACGGCACCCCGGGGACGCTGAAATACACCGCTGGGACGCTGAGCGACTTGGCGCAGGTGGGGCTCGGCGCGCTGGCCATCGACTATCGCGGCTATGGCGGCTCGACCGGCAGTCCGAGCGAGCCGGGGCTCAAGGCGGACGCCCGCGCCGCATATGATTTTGTCCGGCAGATGGCGCCCGAGGCGCGGATCGCGGTCTTTGGCGAAAGCCTCGGCACCGGCGTCGCCGTGGCGCTGGCGTGCGATCGCCCGGTTGCCGGCGTGCTGCTCAACGCGCCGTATGCGTCGCTGGTGCGGCACTGGCAGCTCCATGGGCCTTTGCTGCCTTATGGCGTGCTGCTCACCGAGGAGAGATGGGATTCAGAGGCGGACATCGGCAAAATCAATGCGCCGCTGATGATCCTCGAGGGCTCTGCCGACGACACCACCCCGCCGGCCGAGGCGCGGCGGCTTTACGCGGCGGCGCACGAGCCCAAGACGATGATCGAGGTTCCCGGCGCCGGCCATATCGCGGCGTGGAATGGCGACGCGAAGGCGACGGCATTACGCGCGCTTGTCGATTGGACAGCGCTGCCCGCGGCCGGAAAATAACCGGCGCCGCAGCGCCGCGCTTGCCAAACCGCGCCGTAACCCTTACGTAAGCGCCCGCGAAACCTCACGCAGGATCGCGGCGCCGTCGGTGACGGCGTTCGCTCCGGTGTCGCTTCACGGCGATAACTCCTGCGGCGGCAGAACCGGAAAAGGATTTGACGATGGCTCTTCCCGAGTACTCGATGCGCTCGCTGTTGGAGGCGGGTGTTCATTTCGGCCACCACACGCGGCGCTGGAACCCGAAGATGGCGCCATACATCTTTGGCGTCAGAAACGGCATCCACATTATCGATCTTGAACAGACCGTGCCGCTGTTGCGTCAGGGATTGGAAGCGGTGCGCAACGTCGTCGCCGGCGGCGGACGGGTGCTGCTCGTCGGCACCAAGCGGCAGGCGCAGGAAGCGATCGCCGAGGCTGCGAAGCGCTGCGGCCAGTATTACGTCAACCACCGCTGGCTCGGTGGGATGTTGACCAATTTCAAAACGATATCGCAATCGATTAAGAGATTGCGCGAGGTCGAAGAGCGGGTCGCGCAGGAGAATAGCGGGCTCACCAAGCGCGAGGTTCTGGAGCTCACCCGCGACCATGACAAGCTCGAGCGCGCGCTCGGCGGCATCAAGGATATGGGCGGCTTGCCCGACATCATCGTCGTGATCGATACCAACAAGGAAGCGATCGCGGTCGCCGAGGCGAACACGCTGCGCATCCCGGTGGTCGCGGTCCTGGATTCGAACTCGTCGCCTGACGGGATCGCTTATCCGATCCCCGGTAATGACGATGCCATGCGAGCGATCCATCTTTACTGCGAGCTGTTTTCGGGCGCGGTGCTCGATGGTCTGCAGGCCGAGCTTGCCGCTTCGGGCATCGATATCGGCGCACGGGAACAGGTGGAGCAGGCTGTGGCGAACGGTGCGGACGAAAGCGACGAGCCGTCGGAACCGGTGGATGGCGAGCCGACACCGTCGATGGACGAGGCGATGGGGTCGGAAGAGGACAAAGGCGAAGAGGCGAAAGAGGACAAGGGCGAAGAGGCGAGCGCCTGAGCGGCGCGGCCTGAACGAAAGGATAGTGCGATGGCGGAGATCACTGCCGCGCTGGTCAAGGAATTGCGCGACCAGACCGGCGCCGGGATGATGGATTGCAAGCGTGCGCTCGGCGACACGAACGGCGACGTCGAGGCTGCGGTCGATTGGCTGCGCAAGAAAGGCCTCGCGGCCGCGGCGAAAAAGGCTGGCCGTGTCGCAGCCGAAGGCCTCATCGGTATCGCCACCGGCCCCAAGGCGGGTGCGGTTGTCGAGGTCAATTCCGAGACCGATTTTGTCGCCCGCAACGAGCTGTTCCAGGATTTCGTGCGCAAGGTGGCCCAGCTGGCGGTCGCCGCCGACCGCGACATCGAGGCGCTGAAGGCCGCCTCGTTCGCCGGCAACGGCAAGACCGTCGAGGGTGAACTGACCGACTTGATCGCTCGGATCGGCGAGAACATGGTGCTGCGCCGGGTCGCGCGGCTCGGCATCGGCCAGGGCTATGTCGCGTCCTATGTCCACAATTCGGTGTCGCCGGGCCTCGGCAAGATCGGCGTATTGGTGGCGCTCGAATCGGCGGCGGGCGAGGACGTGCTGGCGCCGTTGGGACGGCAGTTGGCGATGCATGTCGCCGCGGCGAATCCGCTCTATCTCGATCAGACCTCGGTGCCGGCGTCGGCGCTCGACCGCGAGCGCGCGGTGCTGCGCGATCAGGCCGGCTCGACCGGCAAGTCGGCCGATATCGTCGAAAAGATGGTCGAGGGCCGGTTGCGCAAGTTCTACGAGGAGACCGTGCTGCTCGATCAGGTCTATGTGATCGACGGCGAAAGTCGCATCAGCAAGGTGGTCGAGGCGGCGGCGAAATCGGCCGGCACTCTGGTCAAGATCGCTGCCTTTGTTCGCTTTGTGCTGGGCGAGGGGATTGACCGGCCGACCATCGATCTCGCCGCCGAGGTGGCCGCGCAACTCGCGCACTGAGCCAACTCGTCGCGGCGGCGTTGACAGGGGCGTCGACGGGGCGTCGCGCCGGTCGTTGAAAGCCGGTGCGGGCGCGCGTGTTTCGTGTATCTTGTCGGGGCTCGCGAGACGGGCGTCCAAGCCATATGAGCTAGGCTCATGCCACCCGATCTCAGATACCGCCGTGTGCTGCTGAAAATCTCCGGCGAAGCGCTGATGGGGGAGCGCGATTACGGTCTCGATCCGGCCGTGGTGTCGCGCATCGCCGACGAGATCGAGTCGGTCCACGCGCTCGGTGTCGAGGTCTGCGTGGTGATCGGCGGCGGCAACATCTTCCGTGGCATTCAGGGCGCCGCGGTCGGAATGGAGCGCGCATCGGCTGACTACATGGGCATGCTCGCGACGGTTATAAATTCGCTGGCGATGCAGAACGCACTCGAGGGCAAGGGCGTTGTGACCCGCGTGCAGTCGGCGATCTCGATGCAGTCGATCTGCGAGCCCTACATTCGCCGCCGCGCGATTCGGCATCTGGAGAAGGGCCGCGTCGTGATTTTCGGCGCGGGGACCGGCAATCCGTTCTTCACCACGGACACTGCGGCGGCGCTCCGTGCCTCCGAGATGGGCTGCAACGCGCTCCTGAAGGCGACCAAGGTCGATGGCGTCTACGACGCCGACCCGCACCGTGTGGCGAACGCCAAGCGCTTCGACCGGCTCACCTATCACGACGTGCTGGCGCGCGATCTCCAAGTCATGGACGCGGCGGCGGTGTCGCTCGCGCGCGAAAACGGTATTCCGATCCTGGTCTTCTCGATTTTCGAGAGTGGTGGTTTTGCCGATGTGGTGCAGGGCAAAGGCCGCTTTACGATCGTCGAGGACGCCGCCTAAAAATAGCCGAAAACGACAAGCAATACGGGGGCAAGTCAGGGAGCCTGGCCATGGCAGACGATGCGATCTTGAAGGATGTCCAGCGCCGCATGGATGGCGCGCTCGAAGCGCTGCGCAAGGAATTCGGCGGGCTGCGAACCGGCCGGGCTTCGGCGAGCCTGCTGGAGCCAGTGACGGTCGACGCTTACGGTAGCTCGCTGCCGCTCAACCAGGTCGCCAATATCAATGTACCCGAACCGCGCCTCATTACGGTCAATGTCTGGGACCGCGGCATGGTCAAGGCGGTCGACAAGGCGATTCGCGAAGCCGGCCTCGGCCTCAATCCGCAAACCGAAGGTCAGACCGTTCGCGTGCCGATCCCCGATCTCAACGAGGAGCGGCGGCGCGAGCTGACCCGGGTCGCGGCGAAATACGCCGAGGCGACGCGCGTCGCGGTGCGCAACGTGCGGCGCGACGGGATCGAGACGCTGCGCAAGCAGGAAAAGGACGGCGACATTTCTCAGGACGAACAGAAAAAGCTTGAACGCGACATCCAGCACCTGACCGACGAGCACATTAAGCGGGTCGACGAGACGCTGGCGCAGAAGGACAAGGAAATTCTTCAGGTCTGAATGACGGACAGTTCTCGGCCGCGCGCGCTACCGCGCCACATCGCGATCATCATGGACGGCAATGGCCGCTGGGCGCAGGCCCGCGGCCTGCCGCGCATTGCCGGTCATCGGCGCGGCGCCGAGGCAGTCCGCCGTACACTGACCGCGACCTCCGAACTTGGCGTGCCCTATCTGACATTGTTCGGGTTTTCCTCGGAGAACTGGAAGCGGCCGCTCGCCGAGGTCGACGATCTGATGGGACTGCTGCGCCATTACCTGCGCGGTGAGATCGCGGAGCTGCACCGCAACGGTGTGCGCCTCAGGGTCATCGGCGAGCGCTGCCGGCTGTCTCCGGACATCGTCACGTTGATCGAGAACGCCGAGGCGCTGACCCGTGACAATGGCGGCGTCAATCTGACGATCGCATTGTCCTATGGCGGCCGCGCCGAGATCATGGCCGCGATACGCACGCTCGCCGAGAAGGCGGTCGCCGGCGCCCTTGCGCCCGAAGCGATCGACGAAGAGGTCGTCGCGCGGCATCTCTTCACCGCCGATATCCCTGACCCCGATCTTTTGATCCGCACCAGCGGTGAGCAGCGCATCAGCAACTTTCTCCTGTGGCAATGCGCCTATGCCGAGCTGGTCTTCACCAAGACGTTATGGCCCGATTTCGGCCGTGACGATCTTGAGCAGGCGATCGCCGATTACGGCGGGCGCGAGCGGCGTTACGGGGCTTCGGTTGGCACCCGCTAAGGCGGGGTCGCTGCGGCCCCGGGTCCTGTCGGCACTGGTGTTGGCGCCGCTGCCGATCCTCGCCATCTGGTTCGGCGGGCCGCTTTTGGCGATCCTCACCGTTGTTGCAGCCGTTCTGATGGCCTGGGAATGGGGACGGCTATGCGGCGGCGGGCACGCGGGCGCGGCGGCGCCGGCGCTGATCGCGGCGATTGCCGTCGCCGTGGTCGCCGCGTCGGTGTGGGGGATCGGGGTGGGCGTGCTGTTGACGCTCGCTGGCGGGCTGATTGTCTGGCAGCTCGCGCTCCACCACCGCGCCGCCGCGCCGTTATGGCTTGCCGCAGGCAGCCTTTGGGTTGCGCTGCCCTGCATCATCCTCTTGTGGCTGGTGCAGAGCGGCAATGCGGGGCGCGGCACGCTGTTCTGGGTGTTCGCGGTGGTGTGGGCGACGGATATCGGCGCCTATGCGGTCGGCCGGCAGGTCGGCGGACCGCTTCTTGCGCCCAGATGGAGCCCGCGCAAGACCTGGGCGGGGCTGATCGGCGGCATCGCCTGCGCGGCGCTCGTCGGCGGGGCCACGGCTGGGGTGCTCGGCGCGGCCTCGGTGCTACCCCTGGTGCTGGTCAGCGCAGGGCTTGCGATTGTCGAGCAGTTCGGCGATCTTGCGGAATCCGTGGCCAAGCGAAGGTTCGGCGTGAAAGACGCGAGCGGCCTTATCCCCGGACACGGTGGCCTGCTTGACCGGCTCGACGGTCTGCTGGCGGTCATTCCGGCTGTGGCGTTGCTGACCCTTTTTGGCGGTGGAAGCGTGCTGACATGGCGTTGACGGCGGTAAGCCGCGCGCAAGACGCGCCGGTGGTCAGCGCCTCGACGCGGCCGCGTCGCGTGACGATCCTGGGCTCGACCGGCTCGGTCGGTCATAGCACCGTCGATCTCTTGCTGCGCAACCCGGGCGATTTCACCGTTGAGGCGGTGACTGCCAATCGCAACGCTAAACTCCTCGCGGAACAGGCGCGGCAGCTTGGCGCGCGCTTCGCAGCGGTTGCCGATCCGGCCGAATACGAAACGCTGAAGGAAGCGCTGTCGGGCTCCGGCATCGAAGCGGCGTGCGGCGACGAGGCGGTGGTCGAGGCTGCGGAGCGGCCGGCGGACATGGTCATGGCGGGGATCGTCGGCGCCGCCGGCCTGGCCTCGACGCTGGCGGCGGTGCGGCGCGGCAAGATTGTCGCCTTCGCCAACAAGGAAACGCTCGTCTGCGCCGGCGACCTCTTCATGCAGGAGGTCGCGAAGCATGGCGCGACGCTGCTGCCGGTCGACAGCGAGCACAATGCGATCTGGCAATGCTTTGATTTTGAGCGAGTCGAGGGCATCGAGACGATCACCCTGACCTGCAGCGGTGGTCCGTTCCGCGAAAGGAGCGTTGACGAGATGCGCGCCGCGACTGTCAAGCAAGCGGTTGCTCATCCGGTCTGGAGCATGGGCGCGAAAATCTCGATCGACTCCGCGACCCTGATGAACAAGGGGCTCGAGATCATCGAGGCGCACCACCTGTTCCGGCTGCCGTCTGAGCGGATCGAGGTAGTGGTTCATCCGCAATCGGTGATCCACGGGCTTGTGACCTATCATGACGGCTCGGTGCTGGCGCATATGGGGACGCCGGACATGCGTACCCCGATCGCGTACGTACTCGGCTGGCCGGGCCGCGTCGCCGCGCCGATGCAGCGTCTCGACCTTGCCAGCGTGGGCCGGCTGACCTTTGAGCAGCCTGATCCCGTGCGCTTCCCGGCGCTGCGTCTGTCGCGCGAAGCGCTTGTCCAGGGCGGCGGCACGCCGACCGTTCTCAACGCGGCGAACGAGACCGCAGTGCATGCCTTCATCGAGGGCCGCATCGGGTTTCTGGATATCGTCGCGGTGGTCGAGGAGACGCTCGCGGCGTTGCCGGTCGGCCCGCTTGGTTCTCTCGATGACGTTTACCATATAGATCGCGAAGCCCGGGCGCTGGCGGCCGAGCTGGCAGCGTTCCGCGCCCGAAATTTCCCCGCCGCAGACACGGATTGTCCATGAGCTATCTCGCGCCGTTCCTCCACGGTGGGGTGTGGTACGTCGGCATCTTTCTGGCAGTGCTGACGGTTCTCGTCTTTGTCCATGAACTTGGCCACTACCTGATCGCGCGCCGAAATGGCGTGCGTATCGAGGTGTTCTCGATAGGGTTCGGGCCCGAGCTGTTCGGCTGGTATGACCATGCCGGCACGCGCTGGAAGTTCAGCGCCATCCCGCTCGGCGGCTACGTCAAGATGTTCGGCGACAATGATCCGTCATCGACCATGGGGATGGCGCGGCTTGGCGAGCTGACGGCGGCGGAGCGCGAGGTGTCGTTCCATCACAAGCGGCTGTTGCAGAGGGTGGCGATTGTCGGCGGTGGGCCGTTGGCGAATTTCGTCTTTGCGATTGCGGTACTGGCGCTGCTGTTCGCAACCTATGGCCAGCCCTATACCCCGGCCGAAGTCGGTCAGGTCCAGGCCGGGAGTGCCGCTGACACGGGGGGCATCAAGGTCGGCGACGCGATCGTCGATATCGACGGCACCAAGATCGACCGCTTTGAGGATGTGCAGCAGATCGTCCGGCTTAACCCGGGCGAGCCGATGTCGATCACCGTGCGTCGCGACGGCAAGCCCGTCACCCTGCATGTAACACCGGCGCGCACCGAGATGACCGATCGCTTTGGCAACCGGCATGAGATCGGGTTGCTGGGGATAGGCCGCAGCGGAGTGGAATATATCAAACGGAACCCGGCCGCGGCGATCGTTCAGGCGTTCAGCGAGACATGGAATTTGTCGACTTCGACACTGCAGGCGATGTGGCAGATCGTCATCGGCACCCGGGCCAGCGACGAGCTCGGCGGACCGTTGCGTATCGCTCAAATGTCGGGCGAAGTGGCCGAGGGCGGCATTGTGCCGCTCCTTTGGTTCATGTCGGTTTTGTCGATAAATCTCGGATTGATCAATCTCTTCCCGGTGCCGGTGCTTGACGGGGGGCACCTGCTGTTCTATGCCGCTGAGGCGATCCGCGGCAAACCCCTGGGCCAGCGGGCTCAGGAATATGGTTTCCGGATTGGGTTGGCTCTGGTGCTGACACTGATGGTGTTCGCGACCTGGAACGACCTGGTTCACCTGCGGATCGTGGAGTTTGTTAAGGGTCTCGTGACCTGAAGCTTGGGTCGATCACGAGATAAGACGCGTTTTGGGGCGGGGGTTGTGCGGCATAGACGGGTGAAGACGCGTTGGCTGACACCGGTTGCCGCCGCATGCTTTGCGGCCGCATGGCTGGTCCCTGCCATCGCGCAGAATTTGGTCGCGCCGCCGCCTCCGGCACCGCCGCCAGCTCCAACACAAAACCAGTCCGCGCCGCCGCCTGCGTCCTCGCAACCGGGGGCTACCGGACAACTCGTCCCGCCGCCACCTCCTCCGCCGACCGCCGCGCCTATGGCTTCGCCACCGCCGCCGCCTGCGGCGCGCCCCGTCGTCGTTCATCGGCCGGCAGCGCCGCGGCCGCCGGCGCCTACCCGGGTCTCGGCCCCGGCCAATCTCGGTACCATCGCTGACATCCGCGTTGAGGGTTTGCAGCGTATCGAAGCGGAGACCATTCGCTCCTACCTGCTGCTCCAAAAGGGCGACCCGTGGGATCCCGACCGGGTCGACGCGTCGCTGAAAGCGCTCTACGCGACCGGACTTTTCGCCGATGTAAAGCTCGATCGCGACGGCAATGTGCTGGTCGTTCGCGTGGTTGAAAACCCGATCATCAACCGCATCGCTTTCGAGGGTAATTCAAAGCTCAACGACAAGGAGCTAACCGCTGAGGTTCAGGAGCGGCCTCGTACCGTCTATACCCGCACGCGCGTGCAAAATGACGTCGCCCGGATTGTCGAGCTCTATCGGCACCACGAGCGGTTTGCCGCGACGGTCGAGCCCAAGGTCATCCAGCTGACGGAAAACCGGGTCGATCTCGTCTTCGAGATTAACGAAGGGCCGAGCACCGGCGTGCGCAGCATCAACTTCGTCGGCAACAAGGCGTTCAGCGACTCAGCGCTGCGCGGCGTCGTCGACACCAAGGAGAGCCGCTGGTATCGGTTCCTGTCGAATTCCGACACCTACGATCCGGACCGCATCACCTACGACCGCGAGTTGCTGCGCAAATACTATCTCTCGCAGGGCTACGCCGATTTCCGCGTCATCTCCGCCGTCGCCGAGCTGACCCCGGATCACGATGGATTTGTTGTCACCTTCACGGTTGATGAAGGCGAGCGCTACAAATTCGGCAATGTCGACGTCGACATAAAGCTCAAGGACCTGCCAAAGGAGCAGGTGCTGCCGCTGCTGACGATTCACAACGGCGATTGGTATGACGCCAACGCAGTCGAACACGCGATCTCGGTGCTGACCGATGCGCTGGGGAACCGCGGCTTTGCCTTTGTCGAGGTCAAGCCGCAGATCAAGCGCAACCGCGACAACCTCACGATCGACATCACCTTCAACGTGCAGCAAGGACCGGAGGTTTATGTCGAGCGCATCGATATCGTCGGCAACGTGCGCACGCTCGATAAGGTGATCCGCCGGGAAATGCGGCTCGTGGAAGGCGATGCGTTCAACACCAACAAGCTGCAGCGCTCAAGGGATCGCATCAAGAATCTGGGTTTCTTCAAGAAGGTTGAAACCGTACAGGCACAGGGCTCGGCGCCCGACAAGACGGTGGTCACGGTCGAGGTGGAGGAGCAATCGACCGGCGAATTGTCGCTGGGCGTCGGCTTTTCGACGACTGACGGCCCGCTTGCCGATATCACGCTGCGCGAGCGCAATTTCCTTGGTCGCGGGCAGGATATCCGTATCGGCACGACCATATCGTTCCGCTCGCAACAGGTCGATTTGAGCTACACCGAGCCGTATTTTCTCGACTCCAATATCGCTGCGGGCTTTGACCTGTTCGAGATCAGGACCAGCCCCACCGCGTCGTTCTTTTCGGGAGTAACCCCGGCCTACCAGCAGTTCTCTTATGGCGGCTCACTGCGCGCCGGTTATCAGCTGACCGAAAACCTGCGGCAGACGCTGAAATACACGGCGCGATCGGATGACATCACTGATGTGCAAAGCGATGCGTCGCTGTTCATCGCGCTGCAGCAGGGCACGCATCTGACATCGTCGATCGGGCAGGTGCTGCTCTACGACCGGCGCGACAACCGCATCGACCCGACAAGCGGCTGGTATGCGTCGCTTGGCAGCGATCTGGCGGGCGTGGGCTTTGGCGTCGATTACATCCGCAACAAGGTCACGGCTGGCTATTACTACCCGATAGCGCCGGGCTGGGTGCTCAACATCAGCGGCGAGGCCGGCGACATCTTTGGTTACAGCGGCCAGCAAGTGCTGTTGCAAGACCGCTTTTTTGTCGGCGGCGACAATCTGCGCGGCTTTTCTCCGGCGGGTATCGGGCCGCGTGACGTGACGTCGCAGGACGCGCTCGGCGGCAACAAGTATTACGTCGGCTCGGTGTCGGAGAGCGTTCCGCTCGGCTTGCCGAAAGAACTGGGTCTGACCGGTCGAATTTGGACGGATTTCGGCACGCTGTGGCATGAAGACCAGAAGAACATCGTCTTGACGCCGGCGCAGCTCGTTCAAGCGGGCTTGAGCTCGCAACCGCAAATCGCCGACACTGCCGCCTTGCGCGTAAGCTCGGGTGTTGGCGTATCATGGGCGTCGCCGGTGGGACCGGTGCGTATTGATGTGGGTGTGCCGATCAAGCGCGAGAGCTTCGATAAAACGCAGTTCTTCCGGGTGAGCTTCGGTACCAAGTTCTGATGACGATTTTAATTGACGAGGTTGCGATGCGGTTGATGCGCGCAAAGCCTGCGCTGTGGGCTTGTGTTCTGGGTCTTTGCTGCGGCGTAGGCAGCGCGCTGGCGCAGCAGCCGGCGCAACCCCCTGCCGGCGGCCAGCCGGCCCCACCTGCTCCCGCCGAGCCGGCGGCTATTCCGTCGACCCTTCAGGTGATGGTCGTTGATGTCCAGTCACTGCTGCAAAACTCCAAGGCAGCCAAGATGGTGCGCGACCAAATCGAGGCAAAGCGCGCCGAATACGCCAAGGAAATTTCGCACCAGGAAGAAACGTTGCGCCAGGAACGCGACAACCTGCAGAAGCAGCAGGCGACGCTGACCGCCGACCAGATGAACGTCAAAGGTCGCGAATTCCAGGCCAAGGTCAACGAGCTGGATCGCGATGTGCAGGCGAAGCGTCAGGCGCTCGAGCGCTCGAATGCCGACGCGCTGCAAAAAATCCAGGAGGTGATGGTCAAGATCATCACCGACATCGCGAAGGACCGTAAGGCCAATCTGGTGTTTCAGCGCAGTGAGCTGGTGTTGTTCGACCAGGGCTTCGATGTGACGGACCAGGTGCTGCAAAAACTCGACGAGCAGATGCCGACTTTGACGGTGAATTTTGTCGCTCCTGTCGCTGCGGCCGCTCCCGATGCTGGCAACGCGGCGCAAACCGCGCAGACCCCGGCCCAGACCGCGCCGGCCCAGAAGCCGCCGGCTAAGAAGAAGTAGGGGCGCAGCGCCTCGGTTCGCGCACCGCAATGGCGGATCCCCGTTTCTTCCAGAGAGCCGGGCCGCATTCGCTTGATGCGCTGGCGGCGCTGACCGGGGCACGCCTTGCCGACCCAGCGAACGGCGGGCGGCTCATCGAGGATGTCGCGCCGCTCGAAACCGCCGGCCCCGCCGATGTGACCTTTCTCGACAATCGCAAATATACCGACGCGTTCGTGAATTCGCGTGCTGGCGCCGCGTTTGTGGCCGAGGCGTTGGCGCCACGCGCGCCGGCGGGGATGGCCATCCTAATCTCGCCGGAGCCCTACAAGGCGTTTGCGCGTGCGGCGCAGGCCTTCTACCCGCCGCTGCCCCGCGCCGCCGGTCGAGCGCCGAGCGCCGTGATCGACCCGGCTGCGATCGTCCCCGACGACTGCGCGATCGGCGCCAATGCCGTTATCGAGGCAGGAGCCCGGCTGGGCGCGCGCTGTCAGGTCGGTGCCAACAGCGTGATCGGGCCAGGGGTCGAGCTGGGCGACGACTGCTTGATTGCCGCTAATGTGACGCTGAGCCACTGCCTGATCGGCTCCCGCGTGATGCTTCATCCCGGTGTGCGCATCGGTCAGGCCGGGTTCGGGTTCGCCCCCGATCGTGCCGGCCCGGTCAAAATCCCGCAACTCGGCCGCGTTATCATCGGCGACGATGTTGATATCGGCGCCAATACCACTATCGACCGTGGTTCGGGGCACGACACCGTGATCGGGCCTGGGACGATGATCGATAATCTGGTTCAAATAGGCCACAATGTTGTGCTGGGGCGCGGTTGCATCCTCGCCGGTCAGGTCGGCATTTCCGGGAGCACCAAACTCGGCGATTTTGTCATGGCCGGTGGGCAGGCGGGCTTGGCAGGACATTTGAATATCGGTGCGGGCGCGCGGATCGGGGCGCAGGCCGGGCTGATGAAGGATGTGGCTCCGGGCGCGACGGTCGGCGGGTATCCGGCGGTTCCGATGCGGCAATGGTTGAAGCAGGTCGCGTTGCTGGCGCTTTTAGTCGAGAAGAAGGGCGACACATGACCCAGGTGGCGTATACAGCCCCACCGGTGACCGAAATTGGCCGAGAGCGGATCATGGAGATGATCCCGCATCGCGATCCATTCTTGATGGTCGACAAGCTGGTTGACGTTGTCGTCAACGAGCGCGCGGTGGGGATCAAGCACGTGTCCGGCGACGAATATTATTTCAAGGGGCATTTTCCGACTCGGCCGGTGATGCCCGGAGTGCTGATCATCGAGGCGATGGCACAGACTGCGGCGGTGCTGGTGGTACACACGCTCGGGCCCGAAGCGGAAGGCAAGCTGGTCTATTTCATGAGCGTCGACAAGGCGAAGTTTCGTCGGCCGGTGGTTCCGGGCGAAGTCCTGCAGGTTCATGTTACAAAGCAGCAAAATCACCGCAACGTCTGGAGATTCGAGGGCGAAGCCAAGGTCGAAGGCAAGCTCGCCGCGGAAGCGGTCTTTGCCGCGATGATCATGGATAAGTAGAGTCCCGTGCCGCAAATCCATCCCACCGCGATTATCGCGCCCGGCGCACGGCTGGCGGACGACGTCGTCGTCGGCCCTTATTGCGTCATCGGTGAGCATGCCGTGCTGGCGGGCGGGGTCCAACTCTTCTCGCACATCGTTGTCGAGGGACGCACGTCGGTCGGCGAGCGCACGCGGATATTCCCGTTTGCCTCGATCGGGCACGAGCCGCAGGACCTGAAATACGATGGCGAGCCGTCGTCGCTCGAAATCGGCGCCGACAACACAATCCGCGAGCACGTCACGATGAACCCCGGCACAGCCGGCGGCGGTATGGTGACACGAGTCGGTAATCATTGCCTCTTTATGGTCGGCGCGCATGTCGCTCACGACTGCCAGATCGGTAATCACGTCATCATGGCCAACAACGCGACGCTCGCCGGCCATGTGGTGATCGAGGACAATGCCCTTCTGGGCGGGCTGTCCGCAGTCCACCAATTTGTCCGGATCGGCCGGCACGCGATGATTGGCGGCATGTCTGGGGTCGAACGCGATGTCATCCCCTATGGCCAGGTGATGGGCGATCGGGCGCGGCTGCATGGGCTCAACATCATCGGCATGCAGCGCCGCGGCTTTAGCCGTGACGATATCCAGGGCCTGCGCAGCGCCTATAATTGCCTGTTCGGCGATACCGGCACGCTTAGCGAGCGGGTCGAGGAAGTCGCGCAGCGGTTCGGCGGCATTCGTCCGGTCGACGATCTCGTCACCTTCATCCGTGCGGATTCGAGCCGGGCGATCTGCCAACCGAAGGGGGCGAATGGCGGGTAGCACTGCCGCCAAGCTCGGCGTTATCGCCGGCGGCGGCGAGCTTCCGCGCCGCCTCGTCGAAATCTGCCGGGCGAGGGGCCGCGACGTATTTGTGCTGGCGCTTGAGGGCGAGGCCGCGCCCGAGACGGTCATGGGCGTGTCCCATGCGTGGTGCAGGATGGGCGCCGCCGCGCAGGGGCTCAAGCTGCTGCGCGACAACGGCGTCGGCGATTTGGTGATCGCCGGCGGAGTTCGACGTCCGAGCCTCATCACGATGCGGCCGGATTGGCGCGCCGCGAAGTTCTTCGCCAAGGTCGGTTATCGAATGCTGGGTGATGACGGCTTGCTGTCGGCGCTCGCAAAGGAGCTCGAGGCCGAGGGCTTCCATCTGATCGGCGCGCATGAATTGCTCGACGAGCGAGCCTCGGTACCGGAAGGCCCGCTTGGACGGCTCAAGCCGAGTGACGACGCGATGGTCGATATTGCCAGGGGTATCGGGATCGCGCGCGCGATCGGC